>NZ_JBATHY010000303.1:0-2686 GCF_049667325.1 Parasphingorhabdus sp.
CGCAGGAATGTAGCATTCCGATTTTCTTCGCCAATGACATGATCGACGGCTTTGCCCTCGATGCCCGCGGATGGCGGCCGGAAAGCGAGAATGATCTGTTTCAATATTGCTATCATGTCGCGGGAGCGGTTGGATGTATGATGGCGATCGTGATGGGCGTTTCAGCAAGAGATCAGGAAGTGCTCGATCGTGCCTGCGATCTCGGGCTGGCGTTCCAGCTCGCGAATATCGCGCGGGACGTCGCCGAGGATGCGCAGGCCGGGCGATGCTATTTGCCGAATGCCTGGTTGAAGGAAGCCCGCCTCGATCCCGACAATATTATGAGCCAGGACCGCCGTGATGCCCTGATCCCGCTGATCAACCGGCTTTGCGATCTTGCGGGAGAATATGAAAATTCCGCGCGCGCGGGTGCTTCGAACCTGCCGTTCCGGTCCCGCTGGGCGGTACTGGCCGCCGCCGGGATTTATGGCGATATCGGCAGGGCGATTAAAAAGAGTGAGGGCGCTTCGCTCGAACAGCGGATATATACCACCAGGGGCAAAAAACTCGGCTGGATAGTGAAAGCCTTCGGGCAAGCCCTGATCAACAGGCGCGGACGTGACCGTGACGGATTGTGGACCAGAACGCGCGCTGCCTAGACGTTTAGTCTTCAGCCCCGTTTTCGGTTACATATTTGCCGATCCGGTGCACGGCCACATCATATAGATTTTGCGAACAGCACAGGACGCCGAGCGCCTTGCCATGGGTGCCGTTGTAGACCAGAGTTTCGCCGAGCGCATTGGTGACGCTGGCCCCCGCTTCGGCGGCGATAACATGGGCGGCGGCAATGTCCCATTCATGGCCCCAGCGGGTAGAGGCAACGACGTCTGCACGGTCATCCGCGACCATCGCCATTCTCAACGCGATACTGTTCGGCTTTGTCACCGCTACCAGATTCAGCTCCGGCGGCAACTCTTCGGCCGGGATGCGGCAACCTTCATATTGCTGGCGATGGCTGGCGATCAGAGGCCGGCCGTTGACTTCGCTGTGGCTGCCTGCTTTGGCGACCCAGAATTCGTCCATTGCCGGGGCGACAAGTACTCCGAAAATCGGTGATTCATTGAGAACCAAAGCAACCGAAACGCACCAGCCGGTCTTGCCGGCGACATAGTCCTTGGTGCCGTCAATCGGATCGACAACCCAGGTCAGTTCATCGCCGGCATCGCTATGATCAATGTGGGTTTCTTCCGAAAGCCACCCGGCTTCGGGAAGCAATTTTTCCAGCTCCAGCCTCAGAAACCGGTCGACCGCTATATCGGCGTCGCTGACAATCTGTCCGGGTGATTTTAACCAGGTCCTGTCGGCTTTCCTTCCCAGCCGCCAGTCGCGCATGGCGAGCGCCCCGCCCTCTTTGGCGATCGCGATAACCCGGTCAAAATCTATGTCAGCCACCGGCCACCGTCATGCTGTCGGTGCGCAAGGTTGGCGCGTTGATGCTGTAGCGATATTCCAGATCATTGGCCGCAATCAGGCTTTTGAACATGTCTTTCAGATTGCCCGCGATGGTGATTTCCGAGACCGGTGGTCCGATCTCGCCGTCGACGATCAGGAACCCGCCCGCGCCGCGGCTATAATCACCGGTTACCGGATTGACTCCCATTCCGATAAGCTCGGTAATAAAGACGCCATGTTTGATGTCCTTGATCAGGTCGGCCTTGCTGACCGAGCCATTGCCCATATGCAGATTGGTTACACCCACTCCCGGTGCGCCGCCGACACCGCGCGAGGCATGTCCGGTGGGCTGCAGACCCAGCTGGCGGGCCGAGGCGCTTTCCATCAGCCACTGGGTCAGGCGACCATTGTCGATCAATTTGGTCTTGGCGGTGGGCAGACCTTCGCCGTCAAACGCCTTCGACCGGAGACCGCGTTTGCGGTGGGGGCAGTCGATGATGGTCAGGGCGCTGTCGAACACCTGCGTATCGAGCGCATCGAGCAGGAAACTGGTTTTCCGCGCGATAGCACTGCCGGCGATCGCACCGACAAAATGGCCGAGCAGGCTGTTGCCGACGCGTGGATCATAAACGACGGGCATCGCACCAGATTTAAAGTCCACCGGGTTGAGCCGGGAGATGGCGCGTTCACCTGCTTCCTTGCCGATATTTTCAGGATCGTCGAGATCTTCCAGAAAGCGCACGCTGTCATAGGCATAATCGCGTTCCATGCCGTCGCCTTCTCCGGCGATCACGCTGGCCGACAGGCTGTAACCGCTGGTTGAATAGGCACCCGAGAAACCGTGGCTGGTCGCCAGAGCCACGATGCTGCGCCCGGCACTGGCTCCGCCGCCTTCGCTGTTGGTGATCCCTTTGACCGCCCGCGCTGCATCCTCCGCTTTTAACGCCAGTTCGCGCAACAGTTCGGGTTCCGGATCCTGTCCGTCATCGCCTTCGATCGGATGCGGTTCCGATTTCAGCAGCAGGTCTTCGGGCGCGAGACCCGCATATTGGTCTTCCGGCGCCTCTCTGGCCATATCCAGAGCGCGTCCCACCAGGGCTGAAAGGATCTGCGGATCCATATCGGAAGAAGACACGGTTGCCGAGCGTTTGCCGACAAAAACCCTGAGGCCGATTTCCTCCCCTTCCGACCGCTCGACATCTTCCAGATTCCCGAGACGGATCTGCACCTGGGTGGCCGCATCGCACACATAGAT
>NZ_JBATHY010000304.1:0-2826 GCF_049667325.1 Parasphingorhabdus sp.
CCATATATCTGCGCGTAGGTCATACCGTCATCGAGCTGGAGCGCAGCATAGGCGTCCGCATCGTTGGTGTTGATCGCTTCGAAAAACCGTTCCACGACTTCGATAATCGCCTGACGGTCATCGTCCTGAGCGGCTGCGGGAACCGGCCAGAGCATTGCGAAAAGAGCGATCAGAAAGCGCATATCAAATTTCCTTTGAGGGTGCAGCGCGGGAATCAAGCCTGGTGAATATCAGGAAGGTTGCCAGGCCGAACAGGCTGGCCAGAGTTATCACATTCCAGAATCCCGTGACCCCGCCCCAATCATAGATATCGCCCATCAGCGACGAGGAAACCACGCGAGCCATTGAGGAGGTCGCAACCAGCAGCGAGAACTGGGTCGCCGAGATTGTCTTGAGGCACAGGTCCATGGCCGCCGCACAAAACATGATGAACATGGCCTGCGCAAAGATTAAGTGGACAAAGACGTATATCTGAAAGTTCAGATCGGTCAGTTGGGCGGGTTCCAGCATCGAAAAGACCAGTGAGGCCAGGGCAAGGGCCACAAACAGCAGGATGCCGGTGCGCGTTGCGCCGATCTTCTTGGAGATCGTGCCGAGCACCAGCACACAAACCAGCCCGGCAACAATTCCGGCAACCCCGGCGAGCGAACTATAGCCCGTCTCGTCCCAATTCAGCACTTCCGATGCAAAGATCGGACCCCCGACATCGAGGCTCGCATAAATTGCTCCGGTCGACATGAAGGCCGGCACGAAGAAAAACACCCGTGGCTGCAGAAAGGCTTTTTTCAAGTCTTTCAAGAGAGGCAGCCACTCGGTGCGATGCAGCGCCAGACATTCCGCCGACGCCTTGCCGCCAGTCCAAGGCAGCATCCTTTCGCCTGAGCGTTCCCGCACGAGAATGACGACGGTCAGCACCACGCCCAGAAACGCAGCGAAACAAAGCCCAACGGCACCGATTCCATAGAATTTCAGCAAAAGCCCGGCCACGGCGGCAGCGACACCGGTGCCGATAATCTGTCCGGCAAACATCACGGAGTTGGCCGTGACGCGCTGTTCTTCAGGGGTCACATCTACTGCAATCCCGTCAATCGCAGCGTCCTGAACCGTAATCGCGACATTCATGAAGAACGCGATTGCGGTCAGCAGTGCCAGTTCTTCCATGCCGGGCGCCATTATCGCAAGCAGTATCAAGGACAGGATTGCACCGGCCTGTGCGGTCACCAACCATATCCGTTTGCGGCCCATCGGCGGGAAGGTATAGCGATCCATGAAGGCGCCATAGAACAGCTTGAACGTTGCCCAGGGGAGCATCGCCAAACCAATAAAGCCTCCAATCTCGCCAGCTGATGCACCGTTCACTGCAAGCCAGCTTGGTATCGCAATTGTCCAGAGGCCAATCGGTGCGCCTTGCGAGAAATAGAGCAGGAAATAGCAAGTGTAGCGCAATATCTTGTTCTCGGTCAAAGCAAAAGATTGCTGAAAAGCTGATGCGGCAATCAAACGGTAGTCTTTTGCGTGAAGCTTCTGCATTTCTATGCCTCCGCCGGAAGTCTGCGAAACTTGGGAATCGTTCCGTAAGTCAGGCTGCGCCAGACCCATTCAGCGGGTCCGTAGGAAAAGTTTTTCATCCAGAAATGGCTAAGAATGACCTGCGCCGCAAAGGCGATTACGCTGATAATGACCAGCGCGCCCTGACCTGTATTTCCAGCCAGTCCAAGACCCGGTCCGATATTGGTAAAGATCAGCAGGATGATGATTGTTTGGCAAAGATAATTGGTCAGCGCCATCTGACCAACCTGCGCGAAGGGCTTGACGACCCAGCTGTACGACGAGCCGTGAAAAATCGCGACCAGGGCGCAGATATAACCGGCAGCTATGAGGGGCGTTGCAAAGGCGTGGAGGAACATGGCCAAAAGTTCCGCCAATCCAAACCATGCGCCGTCGGGCTGCGCCTTTAATATTTGGGCCAGGACTTCCAGCACCAATCCGGAGAACAGCAGCGGAGCCAGATATTTTTTGAATTTGGGAAGATAAATTGGGGCGTTCTGAATCCATCCCTGGCGAGCAAGCCACGCTCCGATGAAAAAACGGCCGATAACATAGAGTAGCCAGCCGAAAATGAGGCCGCCCACGAAGAACAGATATATCTGCCAATGTGTCATAACAGCGATCCATTCGCTAAAACTGCCCGACAGCGCCACTTCCTGTCGCCGGAGAATGGCGTCCTCGGCAAAGGCAATACTCAATCCAGCATCCAGTATTCCTGTCGCTCCCAGCAACAACTGAGTCACAGGCGCAGCGAAAAGAAACAAGATCAAACCGATGATCAGCAACATGCGGTCCGATAGGTTTCGACAGAACAGCAGGATGAACGCAACAACGGCGTAGATGTGCAGGATATCGAAAGCAAATAACACCCAGTGGAGTGCACCAATGACAAGCAAGATCCCAGATCGCCGGAGATAGATGCTACGAAACGGAGCGCCGCGTGCTTCAAGTCGTTCCATCTGCACCCAGAAACCGAGCCCGAACAGCAGGGCGAACAATGTGTTGGCCTTGTCCGTGACCAGGATTTTCAAACCCATCAGCACACCGGCATCGATATCCGCATTGGGCAAGGCTGCCAGCTGTTCCTCGGTTGCGAGAATCCCTTCGCTGCCGAAGTCAGAAACATTCATCACCAGAACCCCGAAAAGGGCAAATCCGCGCAGGACATCCATGATGACATAACGTTCGCCGGATTTTGTAGGCGCTGTATCTATGGTGATGGATTTCATGGCTTGCCTTCCCGGTGAACTTAGTCTCGCGATGGTTTGGACCCTGGGT
>NZ_JBATHY010000305.1:0-2211 GCF_049667325.1 Parasphingorhabdus sp.
GTCTTCAGTCATGCCGCTGTCATTTCCACTGGCAGCGAAGCCAATGCATGGAGCGTGTTGTTCAGGCGCCGGCGCGGTTCTCCGGTCAGGCGAATGGAAGAAACCTGTCGGGCCAGCGCATCGCCGATCAATTCTCCTTCAAGACGCGCGACCATTTGCCCAAGACATTGGTGGATGCCAAAGCCAAAGCCGACATGGCCACTGACATTTCGTTCGATTCGAAACTGATCGGGATCATCCCACTTGCGTGGATCGCGATTGGCCGAGGCCAGGAACAGCAAAACCTTTGATCCTTCGGGAATTCTGGTTGCGGCAACTTCGGTATCCTTCGAGGCCGTTCGAAAGAAGGTTTGCACTGTCGAATCCCAACGCAGACTTTCCTCAAATGCGCGCAGCGCCAGCTTTGGATTGCCGCGAAGCTTCTGGAACTCTTCCGGATATTGGGCCAGTGCCAGGACCATATGCCCAATGCCGTTCACTGTCGTATCGACGCCGGCCGACAGAAATGACCGTACCAGGCGTTCGGCTTCGTCCTCGGTGCATTCCCCGCGATCCGCTGCTTCGTACAAAGCCATGCCCCAGCCGCCGGATTTCAGGTTCTTGCGCTTGCAGACCTCGCCAACCCATTCGATCGCTGCTTCCTTGCCGGCATTGCCTTCTTCGAAAACGCGATTGCGCGGGCCAAAGGCGTTGAAGACGATGGTTGCATAATCGATCAAATGCTCCCGCCCCTCGTCAGGCAGTCCGATTGTGTCTGGAAAGACCATCATTGGGAAAGCTTCCGACAAATCGGGCACCGCGTCGAAGCGACCCTTTCTGGCGAGGGATGCAACAAGCGCATCTGCCTTTTCCTGCCAAACCGGACGCAATTCCTTCAATGCTTTCATCGACACAATCTTGTTTACGATTGCACGCGTTCGATCATGCAGCGGAGGGTCTGCCTCGAGCAGCAGGGACGGCGGACGGAACGGTTCCTCTTTGGAGAAATCGGCCAAGCCAACTCCGCGCGAGGAACAAAATGTCTCGTGATCGCGTAGCGCGGGCTGGACTTCATTGAAACGGGCCATTGCATAGATGCCCAGTGGTTCCAGCCACACGACCGGACCGGCATCCCGCAGTGCGGCATGATGCGCGTAGGGATCGGCGAGAAATTCTTCGGCGAACGGGTCAATGTCCAGTCTGGTTATTTGCTCCGACATCATGCTGCTGCCTGAGAAACCGGTTTTCGCGCAATCAGCAGTGCGGCGATGGCACCAATCGCGATGATCCCCGCATAGACGGTCAGCGCATTTGCGAGCCCGCCCGTTGCCTGCATGGCCGAAGCAGCGACTATCGGCGCAAGAAACTGTCCCAGAAAAAAGGCTCCGGTCCACATACCCGTGCCTCGGCCCCGCATCTCTGCCGGCAGGCGGCGCATGGTCCATGTCAGCATATTGGGCAACAGGATCCCACTCCCGATGCAGGCCAATATGGCGAATACCGCAATCATCGGCAGTACCGTCGAAAGCCCCACACCGACGTAACCAATAGCTGCAACCCCAAGGCCCAGCGCCAGCAGGATAGGTCCCGCTTTGTCTTTCAGCCTGTCAAACACGAACGTCCCCAGACCAACACCCAGATTGGTTCCGGCACCGATCAATCCGATAACACCGGGTGAAACAGCACCGGACAGTTCCAGGATCGGTCCCAACTGCACGATAACGGTATAAAAAACGATCCCAACGCCCAAAGTTGTGACAACCAGCGGGAGAACAGCGCCGTAAGGAAAGCCCGTCTTTTCTGGCCCGGCATCATCGGCCTTTACCCCTGGTTCGAACAGGATTGTGGCTGCGGCGAGCGCAATAGGCACGGCAACGAGATAAAGCAGAAATGGTCCGCGCGAGCCAAATAGTTCGCCAAGACCGCCGCCGATGGCAATCAGCGCAATGGCCGCAATGCTCCCCACTGCGACCTGCAATGCAATCCATTTTTCGCGCCGCTCGCCTTCAAAATAGTCGCCGATAAGCGCGGTCGCGACCGTCATGATGATCGCTTCGACGATACCCAGAGCAATCCGCGCGCCGATGATCTGGAAAAGATCGTCGAGAAACCAGGGAATGATGCCAAAGGCAGCGTAAAGCAGCAGCGCGGCTACCAGCAGCTTCTTCCGCCCCAGCCGATCGGAAAGCCAGCCAGCAACGGGAGAAAAGAGTGCCACGCACAGCGCAGGGA
>NZ_JBATHY010000306.1:0-3908 GCF_049667325.1 Parasphingorhabdus sp.
TTTCAAGCCTTTATGGACCGCAAGTCTGGCGTCTAGTGTGACCTTCCAGTTTGCCCTTCGAACCCGTCCAGCTACAATGTGCGGACAGCAGGCGGTGCCGCGATCTTATCCAGATTGTCAAAGAGCCTGTCCCGTGTCTGTTGCGGAAGCGGTGGAGACAATAACCGATTGGATTGGATGTAGGAAAGGAGAATTGGCGGATGGTCGCGAATGTTTTACTGCTCCGACACCTGCAAAAAAACTGGCCACCACAGCTTGAAAGCGGACTTTAGGTTGGCTGCAATATAAAATCAGCAATTTGCTGCATCACCCTTTTACCTTCTGGGATCGGGATCAACATCCAGACGTGAAACATTTTGGAATATTCATGATATTCAACAGCATTGCCCACGCTTTCCAAAGCCGTTCGAATCCTTTGCGAATCAGGCAATAATACATCTGCCGATCCGGTAAATATTTGCGTCGGTGGTAGTCGATCATGGGCGCCGAACAAGGGGCTGACTCTTGGGTCCTTCGCGTCCAGATCACCCGCGTATAACTCTCCGAACGATCTCAAACCCGATATGGCGATAATGGGATCATATTTTTCCAGTTCTGGTTGATCGGGATGCGTTGCCGTCACATCAAGCCAAGGCGACAGCAGGATCAAGCGACCGGGTTGGGGGCTTCCGCTATCGCGCAGTGCATGAGCGAGAGCCAAAGACAGACCGCCGCCAGCGCTATCTCCCATCACGGTCATATTCGGAGCGCCGTGTTTCTCTGCAAGCTGTCCAAATAGCTGCTGCATCTGGGGGATCAGCTTTTCACATTTTTGCTCCGGCGCAAGCGGGTAGATCGGGACGGTCACGCTTGCCCCTGTTGCGTCAACAAGACGTCCGATGAAGTTCCAGTGGGCCCAGGACATATCCATCACATATCCTCCGCCATGGAAGTAAAGGACGTGATGCTGACTTGTCCGGGCACCTGCTCTTGGGGCAATCGTGAACACTCGATATCCATCAACCCGATCTTCCAGTACTTCAAACTTTCGTCTGAAGCGTTTCGAAGGCAAGTCCGGACCTTTTTGACGTAACTTTTCTATCTTTCCCTGCGCTTCGGACGGATTGGAAAAAAACGCTTTGGTGCCAGTCAGTGGCAACAGACGATTAACGATGCGAGCGCGTAATGAGATCATGGGACACCTAAGCGCAATCACTTCTGGAATGCAATTAACGATGCCAGCTTGGTCCGGTTTAACTCAACCGCAAATACCGGCACGGGAACGGTACGACGGCATATTTGGAAGGAAAAATATCAGAAGGACGAGCCCCCTCATCAGACAAAAATTTGACTTCGCGTAGGCCTTGGCTGGTTATTTGGGCATAGAACCGAGGTAGGCTTCGACGGCCGCATGATATTCATCTTCGTTCAATGCCCATTGCTGCAAGTCAGCGTCAGCCCAACCGAGTTGCATGCCCGACTTTCCTCTACCAAGGCTTGAAGTCATGCCTCGCGTCAATGCGAGCGGTGCTGCAGGCATCTGCAAAAGCTCTCCAATCAACGTTTCAGTCGCCTGCCCAAGCTCGCCTTCTTCCGCGCAGCGCTGCGCCCAATGAGCGCTCATCAGCTCATCGGCATATACTTTTCTTGCGGTCATAACCCAATCTCGCGTGACAGGCAGACCGACCTCACGAGCGAGAAGCGGAGTACCGTTCCATACGTTGGGAATTCCAAGCGCAAGCTCAGGTATTCTAAAGATCGTATCCTTGGTGATGACTCTGAAATCGCAGGCGGTTGCCAGCAGGGCACCTCCGCCTATCACATGACCCTGAATACTCGCTATGCTCACTTGGGGAATACGGTCCAGCTGTTCCAACAACCGCTGCCATGTTGCAGTAAGATTGCGCCGCGTCGACCAGTCGCCCTCGACTTTGGGATAGGAAGTTGTCTTCAAGTCAGCGCCCGAACAAAACGATTTGCCTTCGCCACTGAAAACCAGCAATCGAATATCCGGCCTCTCCATCAGTTCATTTAGCGTCGATGCGATGACTGATCGTATGCTTTCATTCAATGCGTTAAGTTGCTTCGGGCGATTGAATTTGATTCTAACGATTTCTTTTTCATATGTGACAATGACGTTTTCGTGCTTGTCCATAAATTATCCTCATGATTGTTGTTGAGGTTGGCGGGACCTTTAGTCGTAAACTGCCCGAGGCTCTGATGTACAGTGTGTTTTCTGCTATAACTGCACCCTACCCAAACGGCCGATAAAGATCCTCTTGCGGCTGCGTAAACCACTCCGGACCGGACGCCGTCATATAGAAATGATCTTCCAGCCGGATGCCATATTGGCCCGGCACCACGATCATCGGTTCGTTGGAAAAGCACATGCCCGGCGCCAGCGGAGTCGCATCGCCTTTGACCAGATAGGGGCCTTCGTGGATGTCGAGACCGATGCCGTGGCCGGTGCGGTGGGGGAGGCCTGGCAGGTCGTAATCGGGGCCTAGGCCGTGGCTGATCAGCACATCGCGCGCGGCCTGGTCGACCGCTTCGCAGGGCGTGCCGATGGCGGCGCGGTCAAACGCGGCTCGCTGGGCTTGTTTTTCCACATGCCACAATCTCTCGGCCTCCTCATCCAGTTTGGACAAGGCATAGGTGCGAGTGATGTCGCTATTATAGCCGTCGATGGTGCAGCCGGTGTCGATCAGGATCAGCTCGCCCTCCTGCAGCGCCGGGTCGCCCGGCACGCCGTGCGGATGGGAGGTCGCTTCGCCAAATTGTACAGCGCAAAAACTGTTGCCGCCATCCGCTCCGCCGGCGCGGTGCAGCCGGTCGATTTCGGCGATCACGGCGCTGGCTTTCATGCCCGGCTTGATCCATTCAAAGATCTTCTGATGGACCGACAACGTGAGCTGCATCGCCGCGATCATCAGGTCAATCTCGGCCTGTGATTTTATCGCGCGCAGCGGCGCGATGATCGAGGAGGCAGAGCCGTAGAGGACCGGTTTTTCCAGCTGCGCCAGCGCATCGAACAGGCGCGCGGCATGGCCGTAGGAACATTCGGGATCGAGCGCGCATCGCCGGCATCCGTGGTCTGCCAGTAAAGATGCGATCAGCGCGAAGGGGCTTTCATGCTCTTCCCAGAAGGCCATTTCCGAGGCCATCGGGAATTTGGCGCGGATCGCGGATTCCTCGAACTTGGGACAGATGAAAATGGCGCGGCGGGCCGTGATCAATACACCGACAAAGCGCTCGCTTTCATAAAAAGCCTCGCCGAAATAATAGCGCATGTTGCTGCCCGGTGTGATGAGGATCGCATCAAGCCCGCTAACCGGCATCGCTTGGCGCAGATGATCCAGTCGCTGCTCCCGTTCGGCGTTGCTGATCGATGGCGGCCGCGATATTGTCGTCATGGTAAAAGTCTCCGGAATGGGCAGACCTGCTGCAAGATAGTCGCGTTGGAATTGCCGATGTCCCGTTGATTTCAGGACGCCCCAAGTTACCCGTTACAGCCGTTCGGCATGCCACCGCAAATGATCGTTCATGAACGTAGAAATGAAAAAATAGCTGTGGTCATAGCCTTCCCGCATATTCAGAGTCAGCGGGATTTCGGCTTTTGCGCAAGCGTCCACCAGCAATTGCGGCATTAGCTGCTCTTCCAGAAAATCATCCGCCGCGCCCTGGTCGATCAGAATCTCGGGAAAACGCGCGCCGTCCTCGATTAGCGAACAGGCATCATAGTCACGCCAAGCCGCTTTATGTTCTCCCAAATAGCGGCCCAGCGCCTTCTTGCCCCAGGGACATTGTGACGGAGCGACAATCGGCGCGAAGGCCGAAACGGATTTATAGCGTTCCGGATTGCGCAAGGCGATGGTCAGCGCGCCATGGCCGCCCATGCTGTGCCCGAATATCCCCTGCCGGTTCATATC
>NZ_JBATHY010000307.1:0-3667 GCF_049667325.1 Parasphingorhabdus sp.
GATATACGCCAACACGGCCAACAATGCTCCAGGTCGGCTGACAAAAAGCCTAGTCAGCGCAAATATTGAGATCATTGTCCCTATCTCAAAAATCAGCATGATTGCGCGTGCTACCGTGACCTGGCCGACTTCATCTGTGCCTAACAGCCGCAACCATCCGAATAATTGGACGTGTATCGTCTGCAATGGCTTTGTCAGTTCGCCGCGATCATGATCATATATCTGGGACAGAAAGAAAAATTCGTCCCAATTGACTTCCTGATAAACGACAAACGTCGCTTGCAGTGCTATAAACAGGGCAATAGCCGACAGAATAGCAAGTTCGACTGTTTGCAAGTCAAACCGCAGTCGTCCGTTCGCGGTTATTTTTACGTTCCAGCCGACAGCGATCATATTGCGCTTCTTTTGAAGGTCCTCGGCACTCATCCGCAGTTCGCTAGGCGCTTTTTTTACGGGATTTAGTCGGTGCGGTTCTCTGCTGGGATTCTAGCGAGACAATTGACCCCCGGTCAATCTTGTCTTCCAGATGCCGAATCCGCTCGAGCGTCTGCTCAAGCAACTGCCGATTGCGTCCAACCAGATCAGCAACCGCGCCGAACATGATAGCAACCACACCCAAAGTCATAAGCGATCCACCGATCACAATTGACTGCAGATGTCCCTGCCCTTCGCCGTTGATAAAGAACCAGATGAAGCGAACGATCGGCAACGCACCGAGTAGAAATAGCCCTGCACCGGCCATCACGAAAACCTTGAGTGGATTATACATCGCATAGGAGCGGATCATCGTTGCGGCTGTGTTGGTGATGAATTGCGGGATCGACTTGAACAGCCGCGAGGGCCGGATTGCGCCGTTGGTCCGGATCGGAACCGATATGATCGCCATCCGTTTTCGTCCCGCCTGGATGAGCATCTCCGTCGTGTAGGAAAAGCTCGAAGTTATGTTGATCTTCTGCGCGGCCGATCGACTGATTGCCCTAAAACCACTGACTGCGTCGGTGATCTGGGTGTTGGACAGTCTTTTGACGGTCGCGCTGCCGAGCATCTGGAGCAGGCGTTTGAAGGGACCGAAATGGGCGTTGTCGCGCACGCCGCGGTCTCCCACGACGATATCCGCTTCACCGGCCAGAACCGGCGCAACCAGTTTGCCGATATCCCGCCCTTCATATTGGTTGTCGGCATCGGTGTTGACAATGATATCCGCCCCTTCCGCCAGCGCCTTGTTGATTCCGGACTGGAATGCCGCCGCCAGGCCGCGGTTTGTCCGATGACGGACGATATGATGGACGCCGAATCGGCGAGCGACGTCACTGGTATTATCCTTACTGCCATCGTCGATCACCAAAATTTCAATAATGTCGATGCCGTCGATCTGCCTCGGCAAAGCGACCAAAGTTTCCGGCAGGCTTTCCGCCTCGTTATAGCAGGGAATCTGGATGATCAGCTTCATAAAATGCGCGTCCCTCAATTCGTGGCCCCACCGGAGCGGGACGTAAAAAACCGTTAAGATTCCACTAAAACCCTATGGTTAACAAAGCGTATAAATCGCTAGATTATCTAGCTTTGCGTCGGGCTTTCGGGATGATACGGTCGAATCATGACAGATACCAAATTCCGCCCCCGCCGATCCTGCCTGTACATGCCCGCGTCTAACAAGCGCGCGCTGGAAAAGGCAAAGACCCTGCCCGCCGATACTATTATCTTCGATCTGGAAGACGCGGTTGCGCCGGATGCGAAGGAAGAGGCACGCGAAAATGCCTGCGCGGCGTTACGGTCGGGTGAATATGGCAACCGGGAACTGGTTGTGCGGCTCAACGGGATGGATACACCCTGGTTCGCCGCGGACCTCAAGCAGGCCTGCGAGAGTCGGGCGGATGCAGTGCTGGTACCGAAAATATTGGACGCCGATGAGATTATTCGGATCTCCGATCTTATGGCAGATCGAAATGCAAACCTCGACACCAAGCTCTGGGCGATGATCGAGATGCCGCAAGCGATAATGAATCTCGGGGCAATTGCCGCGCTTGGCGCTCAAAAGCGGCTGACGAGCTTTGTTATGGGCTTCAACGACCTGGCAAAGGAAATGCGCGCCGAGCATGATCGCGCCAATTTCGGATCTATCATGACCCAGACAGTTATCGCCGCGCGTGCTTATGGGCTCAACATCATCGACAGCGTTTACAATGACTTCAACGATCCCGACGGCCTCGAAGCGGAATGCCTCGAAGCTAAAAAACTGGGATTTGACGGCAAGTCCCTGATCCATCCGGCACAAATAGAGACTGCCAATCGGGTTTTTGCGCCACAGCCAGAAGCCCTTGCCGAAGCCGAGGCAATAATTGCGGCATTCAAAGACCCGATCAACGCCGGAAAGGGGGTCATTGTGGTGAACGGAAAGATGACCGAGCTTCTGCACTTCAAGCAAGCCAAGCAACTGGTCGCGACTTCTGAAGCGATCGGCTCGCTGGCAAAATAGCCGGTTCGCTCTCGACAAGCCGCCAGAAAAGCGTTTAAGTGGTCAATTGAAATGGATTATGACGGGACGTCAACGCCCCGCCCTTTGGAGAGCAGATATGGAAGCATTGGAAGCAGCAGCAGGCGAAGTCAGCAAAGACGAGATCTTGAAACTTTTTCGAGCCCAGCGCGATGCGTTTCATGCCGAATTGCCGGTCAGCTACGACGCCCGGATGGACCGGATCAACCGTACTGCCCGGATGATTGTCGAAAACAAGGATGCGCTTTGCGAGGCGGTATCCAATGACTTCGGGCATCGCAGCAGCGTGCAAACCGTGATGACCGACCTGATGTCGATTGTCGGCCATGCCAAGGACCACAAGAAGAACCTGAAAAAATGGATGCGGCCGGAAAAACGCAAAATGGATTTCCCGCTCGGCCTGCTGGGTGCCAGCGGCCAGGTCGAGTTTCAGCCCAAGGGCGTGGTCGGTGTCATCGCGCCCTGGAATTTTCCGATCAATCTCGCCTTTGACCCGGCAATCGGTGCCTTTGGCGCCGGCAACAGGGTGATTATCAAATTTTCCGAATTCTGTCCCGCGACCGGCGAACTGGTCAAAAAGCTGGTCGCCGAATATTTCGCACCCGAGGAAATGACGGTTATTACCGGCGGACCGGAAACCGGCAAGTCCTTCTCGGAAATTCCCTGGGATCACCTGATCTTCACCGGCGGTGGCGAAATTGCCAAACATGTAATGGCGGCTGCCGCAAAAAACCTCACGCCGGTAACGCTCGAGCTGGGTGGCAAGTCGCCGACGATCGTCGGACCGGACGCCGATGTACACAAGGCGACCCAGCGGATCGCGATGGGCAAAATGATGAATGCGGGCCAGATTTGTCTGGCGCCCGACTATCTCCTGGTTCCGCAGGACAAGGAAGAGGCGGTCGTCGAGGGCATCAAATCGAACGTTGCCGAGCAATATCCAACCTTGATCGCCAATGACGATTACACTTCGGTGATCAATGCCCGCCACAAGGAGCGGCTG
Organism: Parasphingorhabdus sp.; assembly: GCF_049667325.1. Lineage (GTDB taxonomy): Bacteria > Pseudomonadota > Alphaproteobacteria > Sphingomonadales > Sphingomonadaceae > Parasphingorhabdus. Next base: position 3,498 of record NZ_JBATHY010000307.1, read on the forward strand.
CAGGGGCTGATCGACGATGCGGTCCAAAAGGGCGCGAAACAGACGATCGTCAACCCCGGTGACGAGGATTTCTCTAATACCAACAGCAACAAGATGCCATTGACCGTGCTGCAGAATGTCAGTGACGACATGCGGGTGATGCAGGAAGAGATTTTCGGCCCGGTGCTGCC
>NZ_JBATHY010000308.1:0-1959 GCF_049667325.1 Parasphingorhabdus sp.
GCGCGGATGACCGATGTCGGCCGGCTCGGCGATCTTCTCGACCGCGCGAAAGACTCCCTGATCCATGTCGAGCTGGAACGGGTCAGTCCGCTCGCGGTACCGGTACTGGTGATGATCGGACGCGAACATGTCGCGCAGGGAGCCACCGATGATGCATTGCTGATCGAGGCGGAAACGCTGATCAACGAGGCGATGAAAATCGATTAGCAAAGTCGATCGGAATGCGGCGGGCGGTCGCACGGGATTAGGAAGGATGCGGTTTATAGCGTAAGGTAAAAACATGGCTTGTCCCACAATATTGCTTCCTGTCTGCGCTTCGCTGTTTGCGACCCAGCTTGCAGTGGCCGTTCCGGTCGAGCCGGAAACCGAAGCCTATATTGCCGACGCCCTGCCCGAGCAGTTTCTTCAACCCGATGCCGAACAGATCGCGATCGCGCAGGACCGGGTCGAACGAATGACCGTTTCCGTCAGCATCGCGCAGGGCGGGCCCTATGAATTCATCATCGACACGGCTTCGCAACGCACCATCCTGTCCAAGGAGATCGCCGGCGCGCTTGCGCTTGATCTGGAAGACGAGATCAAAATCGTCGCGCTCGCCGGTACGACCGTCGTACAGACCGTCTACGTACCCAGCCTGACCCTTGGCACGCGCAGCTATGACAGCCTGGTTTCGCCGATTTTCCGGTCGGCCAATCTTGGTGCTGACGGCGTCCTCGGGCTCGACAGTCTGCAAGGGCAGCGAATTTTGTTCGATTTTGTCGGCAGACAGATCTCGGTTGGCGATACCAGCGAGAAACTGAAAAGCCGGTCGCGCCGGGAAATCGTTGTGACGGCGAGACGGCGATCGGGACAGCTGATCTTCACCAACGCGACGATTGCCGGGGTCAAGACCAACGTGATCATCGACACCGGCGGCGAGCTGTCGATCGGCAACAAATCGCTGCAGAGACGATTGCGCCTGCGGTCATCCGCGATGGAACAGACCTCTCTCGTCGACGTCACCGGCCGTTCGATCGCCGCCGATTATGGCATCGCCGAAGAATTGCTGATCGGCCGCGCCCGCTTTGGCGTCATCCCGATTGCTTTTGCCGATATAGCGCCGTTCAAGGCTTTGAAACTGGACAAGAAACCGGCGCTGTTTCTGGGCATGGATGCGCTGCGCAAATTTGACCGGGTGGCGATCGATTTTGCCAACCGGAAAATCTATTTCCTGCTGCCGGAGGGAGCCTAGCGACGTTGTTGGTCGAAGCAGGACGCTGATTTGTGCTATGCCTCTGGTAAGCCCCAGGCCGGAGCCTAAACTGTCGCTGCCCGGAGCAACCAGATCGGAGATATTATGTCGGCCTTTTTGATTAGCATACCCGCTGTTCTGGCGTCCGCGCTGGCGATGGCCTATCCCGTTCCCCTCGGCCAGCCGGTGACGCCCGGCAGCCTGACCAATCCTGTGGGCGAGATTGTCGACCTCGATGAAGATCGCGCCGAACGGATGACCGTGCCGGTCAGCATTGAAGGCAAGGGGCCATTTTCTTTCGTCATCGACACCGGCGCGGAACGGACCGTGATTTCGCGCAAGATCGCCGATAGATTGGCACTGGAAGACGAGGATCCCGCAGAATTGATGAGCATTGCCGGTACCAGCATGGTTGACATGGTCTATGTGCCCAGACTGACGCTGGGCCGGAAAAGCTACGAAGGTCTGGTTTCGCCGGTTCTGGCGGCTCGGCATATCGGGGCCGACGGCATATTGGGCCTCGACGGTTTGCAAGACCAGCGCATATTGTTCGATTTTGTTCTGAACCAGATTGTCATCGAAGATGCTGATCAAGCACGCAGCCGGTCGAGCTCACGGGACATCGTGGTGACCGCCAAGCGGCGGTCCGGCCAGCTGATTTTCACCGACGCGACGATATCCGGGATCAAGATCAACGTCATCGTCGATACCGGAGCGCAAATGTCGAT
>NZ_JBATHY010000309.1:0-3596 GCF_049667325.1 Parasphingorhabdus sp.
GGGGTCTTGTCGAAGCCCGAAGATGCGGCGCGCTGCCAGCCGGGGCCGCGCTGGCCGGCTCTGGTGGCGTTGGCCGCGGCGAGATGGGCGAAAGGGTCGCTGTTCTCGGTCCAGTTCGCGCGCCACAGGCTTTCGCCGCCGCTCATGCTGCTTTCATGTTCGACATGATCCTCGGGCAGCTCGCCGATGAAGCGCGAGGGGATCGAGCTGGTCCACTGACCGTAAATCCGGCGGTTGGCGGCGTGGAAGATCGTGCATTTCTTGCGGGCTCTGGTGATCGCAACATAGGCGAGGCGGCGTTCCTCCTCGAGGCTGGCATTGCCGCCTTCGTCGAGGCTGCGCTGTGACGGGAATACGCCTTCTTCCCAGCCTGCGCAGAAGACATAGTCATATTCCAGGCCCTTGGCGCCGTGCATGGTCAATATCGTGACCTTGGCCTCGTCGTCGCGCGCGTCATTGTCCATGACCAGCGAGACATGTTCTAGAAATTCGCCAAGCGTTTCATATTCTTCCATCGCGCGGGCGAGTTCGGTCAGATTCTCCAGCCGACCGGCGGCTTCGGTAGAGCGATCCGCCTGCAGCATCGTCGTATAGCCGCATTCGTCGAGGACGATCCGGGCGAGTTCGGCATGATCGGTGACGCTGGCCAACTCCCGCCAGCGGGCAAAATTGCGCATCAGGGCGAGCAAGGTGTTGCGCGCGCGGGGAGCAAGCTCGTCGGTATCGCAGATGCTGAGCGCGGCGGCGGACAGCGGAATGCCCTGGCCGCGGGCGAGGCGGTGGACTTTTTCCACAGTCTTATCCCCAAGCCCGCGCTTGGGCGTATTCACAATCCGCTCGAAGGCGAGATCGTCGGCAGGCTGGCCAATTACCCGCAAATAGGCGAGGGCATCGCGGATTTCGGCGCGCTCGTAAAAGCGAAAGCCGCCGACAATCTTGTAGGGCATGCCGATCGAGATGAACCGGTCCTCGAACTCGCGGGTCTGGAACTGGGCACGGACGAGGATCGCGACATCGTTCAATGACACTTGTTTGATTTGCTGCAGCGCCTCGATCTCGTCGCCGGTGCGCCGGGCTTCCTCGGGACCATCCCAGACGCCGATGACCTGCACTTTCTCGCCTTCGGTTTCTTCGGTCCACAAGGTCTTGCCGAGGCGGCCGCTATTGTGGTCGATCAGCCCGGATGCAGCGGCAAGAATATGCGGGGTCGAGCGGTAGTTCTGCTCGAGCTTGACCACTTTGGCTTCGGGAAAATCTTTCTCGAAGCGCAGGATATTGGCGACTTCTGCACCGCGCCAGCTATAGATCGACTGGTCATCATCGCCGACGCAGCAGATATTCTGGTGGCTCTGGGCGAGCAATCGCAGCCAGAGATATTGCGAGCTGTTGGTGTCCTGATATTCGTCGACCAATATATATTTGAACCGCTCCTGATAGCGTTTCAATATTTCCCGGTTGGTTTTGAGCAGATTGAGAATATGGAGCAGCAGGTCGCCGAAGTCGCACGCGTTGAGCGCCTTGAGCCGGGCCTGATAGGCGGCGTAGAATTCCTGGCCGCGGCCATTGGCGTAGCGTTCATTCTCGTTGGCATCTAGGTCCTGAGGATTGAGCCCCCGGTTCTTCCATTGATCGATCAGGCCGGCGAGCATGCGCGGCGGCCAGCGTTTCTCGTCGATGTCGGCGGCGCGAATTAACTGTTTGAGCAACCGTAGCTGGTCATCGGTATCGAGAATGGTGAAATTGCTCTGCAGGCCGACCAGTTCGGCATGGTGGCGCAGCATTTTGGCGCCGATACTGTGGAAAGTGCCGAGCCACGGCATGCCTTCGAAACTCTCTCCGACAATCGTTCCGATCCGTTCCTTCATCTCGCGAGCGGCTTTATTGGTAAAGGTCACTGCAAGAATCTCGCTCGGCCATGCCTTGCGTGAAAACACGATATGCGCCAGCCGCCGGGTGAGGGCGGCGGTCTTGCCGGTGCCTGCGCCGGCGAGCACCAAAACGGGGCCTTCGGTCGTGAGGACGGCTTCGCGTTGCGGCGCGTTCAACCCCTGCACATAGGGCGGATCGCTCTCTTGCGGTTGTTTGACAGGTTCGGACACGGGTGAACAGTTAGGGAACATCGCGTGAGGGAGCAAGGCTTCTGTCGCGTTTTTATGTGCCGGTTTCGTGGGACGGAACCATTTGGCCCTCGGAAGGTTGTACCTATGTCCACAATTTATTTGGAGGCTCACATGCGTAATATAGCGATTTTCAGCGCTGCAGCAGCGGCATCGATGGCATTTTCGGGCGTCGCCCACGCCAACCATCATGAGATGAAGGACGGCGCCAAAATGGATCACAAGGCAACCGTGGTGCAAAAAGGCTCCAACGGACGCGCGCAAACCGTGATGCTCAATGGCAAGGAATATAAGGTTTGCGGTGGCGAGGTGACCGACGGCTGCATCAATCCGCGCGAAGCAGGATTGAATTTCGGCAATCGGGCGCTTGATTATTGGCCCGGGAAACCCGCCAGCGAAATGTAAAATTTTCTCAGAGTCGCGACCCTGACCGGTGGATGCTTCCCCGCATCCACCGGTTTTTTTGGCGATGATGACCCAAAGGACAGGTTGATAAACATGTTGCGGCGCACCATTTATTAACTAATGAACGCCAAAGCAGCCCCCACGGAGTTTGAAATGAGCAAAAGACTGACCACAAGCGCGATTGTCGCTACATTGTTGATGGTTGCGACCAGCTTTTACAGCACGGCGCAGCACGGCCACACCGAAACCGCTTCGCGGACCGTGTTGATGGGCGGCTAAATGGCTTCCGGGCGCAGGAGATGAATCCGCGCCCTGCTGCTGTTCCGCACGCAATCCAGCGTATAGCCCTTAACCACAACCTCTTCATTTCGGCTGGTTTCAACCGCGATCCAGCTTGATGGCGCGAACCAGCCGTGACGGCCAAGCTTGTCCAGCGCGACACCACCGGCACCCGATTCATAGGGCGGGTCCATCAAAATCAGATCATAAGGCTTCCGGGCCTGTCCGAGATGCAGGACGGAACCGATCCGGACATCCGCGTGGGCGCCCAACGTTTCGATATTCTTCTCCAGCGCCCGGATCGCATCGCGATCCTGCTCGACAAAGGTGCAATGGGCCGCGCCGCGCGACAAAGCTTCGAGGCCCAGCGCACCGGACCCGGAAAACAGGTCGAGTATCTGCAGATCCTCGAAATCACCCAACCGGCTGGTCAGCATCGAGAATAGCCGTTCGCGGGTACGATCAGCGGTCGGGCGGGTTGTCTCGCCCTTGGGCGCAACGATATTTCTGCCGCGCCAGTTGCCCGCAATTATCCGCATTTTAAGCCGTTCGTCCTGAGCCGGTGTCGCTGCGCGACGTCTGCGACTCCGAAGGGCGCTTCTCGTCCGAGAGGCGTGGTTCGACAGGCTCACCGCTAACGGCAAAAAACCATAGCTGACTCATTTGAGCGACTTGCGAAACTGCACCAGATCATGCTGCCGCACGACCTCGATCTCGCCTTTTTCCAGATCGCCGAGCACGAATGGCCCGTATCGGGTCCGGATCAGGCGGGACACTTCGAGACCGAAATGTTCC
>NZ_JBATHY010000310.1:0-6544 GCF_049667325.1 Parasphingorhabdus sp.
TATAAACGCGCCCTTAAACTGTGATTTCTATTCCGCGGCTGTTTGGCCTTTTGCTCCCGAGCAATCAAGCATCATTGCGTCGAAACGGCCATATATTTCGCCATTGGCGACGCTCAGCCATGCAGCAGCGTCCTCGCCATTCATAATCAACCAGACCCTGCCATCCGGGGCGGCGCTTTCGGCATCGGTCACCGAAGGCACTACTGTTCCGTAGGGATGCGAATGATAATAACCAAGAATGGGCGCACGCCCTTCCCGCTGTTCCCGCTCGGCCGCGATCAGTATCGCAGGATCAATCTCGAAATGCCGGCAGGGATCATCAGCAACATTTTTCGCAGCACGATAGCCGCTCACCCGGCCATCGCGACCAAAGAGAATTCCGCAGATTTCCTGACGAGCGGAAACACGGGCAAATTGCTGGAGTTCCGCCAACATCGCGCTTGATATAAAGACTTGCATGGCCCACATCTACGCGATGAACGAGGGGCAATCCACAATATCCGGAACATTGCCGGATTCTCAAAAAAAACAACGTCTCGACGCGGCTTTGACAGAAGCGGTAGAGGGGCTTTCCCGTGAACGGGTCAAATCGCTGATCGCGACCGGAAACCTTTTGATTGACGGGGTTAAATTCACCGACCCGTCGGCCAAGAAACTGAACGGAAAGCCATTTGAGCTGACCATTCCCGAACCGATCGCCGGCCCTGCACTCGCGCAGGATATTCCGCTCGATGTGGTCTTCGAAGACACCCATCTGATCATCATCAACAAGCCGGCGGGCCTCGTCGTTCATCCAGCGGCCGGTCATGCCGACGGGACGCTGGTCAATGCCCTGCTGCACCATTGCAGGGGACAGTTGTCGGGCATTGGTGGCGTGACCAGGCCGGGGATTGTCCACCGGATCGACAAGGATACATCGGGATTAATGGTTGCGGCCAAAACCGACGCCGCGCACCAGGGCCTGAGCGCCCTGTTCGCCAAACATGATATCGAACGACGCTATATGGCGATCGTCAACGGCAGGCCCAATCCGGCTTCCGCGACAATCGAGGGGAGTATCGGCCGGAGCAATGTCAATCGCAAGAAAATGGCGGTTGTCGGCGATGACCGGGGCAAGCTGGCGATGACCCACTATACGGTCAAGGAAATGCTGGACGGTGCCGCTTTGGTGGAATGCACGCTCGAAACGGGACGGACCCATCAAGTCCGGGTCCATATGACCCACATCGGTCATAGTCTCATTGGTGACCCGCTATATGGCACTCGTCGAAAATCTTTGCTTTCCCGGCGAAAAGATATTCAATTTGGACGCCAGGCATTGCATGCTGCTAGCCTTGGATTTGTTCACCCCATAACGGATGAGAAATTGATGTTTTCTATCGGTTTTCCGGACGATATGCAGGAACTATTCATGAAGTTGCGTGTATAGGTAATACACCCTATATACGTTTTTGACCGAAGGGTGCTTGATGAGGCCCGGAGGCACAACATAAGAAGGAACTAAAATGGCTATTGGTAGCAATGTTCCGGCAAAAATCCCTGCCTTAGGGGGGGACGCAAGCCTGAACCGGTATCTCTCGGAAGTCCGTAAATTTCCGCTTTTGACCCCAGAACAAGAATATATGCTGGCGAAACGCTATTCTGAACATAAGGATCAGGAAGCAGCAGCCCAGTTGGTCACCTCGCATCTGCGGCTTGTCGCCAAGATCGCGATGGGTTTCCGCGGCTATGGCCTGCCTGTTTCGGACCTGATTTCCGAAGGCAATGTCGGCCTGATGCAAGGCGTCAAGAAATTCGAACCCGAACGCGGTTTCCGCCTCGCGACCTACGCGATGTGGTGGATACGCGCGTCGATACAGGAATATGTCCTGCGCAGCTGGAGCCTCGTCAAAATGGGCACGACCGCTGCCCAGAAGAAACTGTTCTTCAACCTGCGCCGGATGAAGAATAATCTCGATGCCTTCGAAGATGGCGACCTCTCACCGGAAGACGTCCAGAAAATCTCTACGGATCTCGGCGTTGCCGAACATGAAGTGGTCAATATGAACCGCCGCATGTCGATGGGCGGCGATGCTTCGCTGAACGTCTCGCTTTCGTCGGAAGATGGCGATGGTGGCCAGTGGCAGGACATTCTCGAAGACGACGGCCCGCTGCACGATGAATCGATCGCTGCTGCTCAGGAAGCCGACTTCCGTCACGAAATGCTGACCGAAGCCATGGGTTCATTGAACGAACGCGAACAGCATATATTGGCTGAACGCCGGCTGTCGGAAGATCCCAAGACGCTTGAAGATCTGAGCAAGGTCTACGAAGTCAGTCGCGAACGGATAAGACAGATCGAGGTCCGTGCCTTTGAGAAGCTGCAGAAAGCGATGCTTCGCATTGCCGGAGAGAAGAAGCTGCTCGCAGCGAGTTGATTCTGCCGACTGTCATTCCCGCGAAGGCGGGAACCCAGTACATAAGGGAGCCGCAAAGCGACGTTTCTCATGGACTGGATCCCGGCCTGCGCCGGGATGACGAACAAATTGGAAACGCCCCGAAACATGATTTGTTTTCGGGGCGTTTTGCATTTAGGTTGCCGCGATGCGGGCAATCAAGTTTCTTTTCAAATTTGCTATCTATTTCGTTCTGATCACGGTCGCATGGGTCGGGATTTACGCCATTGTGCCGCCGCCAATTACCGTAACCATGATAATGGATGAAAACGGCATCACCAAGGATTGGGTGGGCTTCAGTGATATTTCTCCGAATATGGTGCGTGCAGTGATTGCAGCCGAGGATGGAAAATTCTGCAGCCACGACGGATTTGATACCGAAGCGATCCAGAAAGCGATCAAACGCAATGCCCAGGGCGGGAGAATCAGGGGTGGATCAACGATATCTCAACAGGTCGCTAAAAACGCGTTTCTCTGGCAAGGCGGCGGCTTTTTCCGCAAGGGACTGGAAGCCTATTTCACATTCCTGATCGAGACAATCTGGAACAAGCAGCGGATCATGGAAGTCTATCTCAATCTGGCCGAGACCGGGATCGGAACCTATGGCGTTCAGGCCGGTTCCCAGCGTTATTTCAACAAAGATGCCAAGGATTTAACCCGTATCGAGGCCGCGCGCATAGCCGCTGCCCTGCCCTTACCCAAGAAACGGGCCGTCAACGGCGCTAGCGGCTTTACCGCACGTTATGGCAATACGATTGCCGCGCGGATCAATGTTGTGCGCAACGAGAAGCTGGATGGGTGTATTTATAAGTGATCGTTCTCCTGCGAAGGCAGGAGTCCATCTCGTGACCGAATAGCGACATGCTATTGGTTTGAATTCGCACAACGGTACCGGCAGGTGCAAATAAGACCTTAGCTCATTTTGGAGATTTCAGGAGATGGACCCCGGCCTTCGCCGGGGCACAATCAAGCCGCGTCTTCTTTTTTCGCTTTGCTGCTCTTGGCAATCACCTTCACCGGATCCTTGGTGCCGGCGACGACATCCTTGTCGATCACGACCTCGTCCACACCCTCGAAATCGGGCAGGTCGAACATGGTATCCAGCAGGATATTCTCGACGATGGAACGCAGTCCGCGCGCACCGGTTTTGCGTTCGATCGCCTTTTTGGCGACCGCGACCAGCGCGTCGTCGGTGAAGGTCAAACCGACATCTTCCAGTTCGAACAATTTGCGATATTGTTTCACCAGCGCGTTTTTGGGTTCCTGAAGGATCGTAACCAGCGCGTCGATATCAAGATCTTCGAGCGTGGCAATGACCGGCAAACGGCCGACAAATTCCGGGATCAGACCGAATTTCAACAGATCCTCGGGCTCGCCCTGGGCCAGAAGTTCGCCAATACGGCGCTCTTCCGGGGCGGCTACATGGGCGCCAAAGCCGATCGATTTGCCTTCGAGACGGTCGCCGATGATCTTTTCGAGACCCGCGAACGCGCCGCCGCAGATGAAGAGGATGTTGGTGGTGTCGACCTGCAGGAATTCCTGCTGCGGATGCTTGCGTCCGCCCTGCGGTGGAACGCTGGCGGTCGTGCCCTCCATGAGCTTCAACAGTGCCTGTTGAACACCTTCACCGGAAACATCACGAGTAATCGATGGATTCTCGGCCTTGCGGCTGATTTTGTCGATTTCGTCAATATAGACAATCCCGCGCTGGGCCTTCTCGACATTATAGTCCGACGATTGAAGCAGCTTGAGGATGATATTTTCAACATCTTCGCCGACATAGCCTGCCTCGGTCAGAGTCGTCGCATCGGCCATGGTGAACGGCACATCAAATGTCTTCGCCAAAGTCTGCGCCAACAGCGTTTTACCGCAGCCAGTGGGGCCAACCAGCAGGATATTGGACTTTGCCAGCTCGATATCGCCGGATTTGGCAGCGTGGTTAAGGCGCTTGTAATGATTGTGAACAGCAACCGAAAGGACGCGTTTCGCGCGTTTCTGCCCGATCACATAATCGTTCAATACGTCGCAGATTTCCTGCGGTGTTGGCACTTCACCATCTTTACGGCCGGTTACGGACCCTTTTGTTTCCTCGCGGATGATGTCATTGCACAGCTCGACGCACTCATCACAGATGAAAACCGTGGGTCCGGCAATCAACTTGCGGACTTCATGCTGGGATTTGCCGCAGAAGGAGCAATATAAAGTGCTCTTCGAATCAGATCCCGTCAATTTAGTCATAAAAAGTCCTTTAAACCGGATAGCCTTGCAATCTAACCGTCAAATTCCAAATTGCCACCGCTTTTTTCACGGCTTTTCTAGCGAATAACCAAGTCTATCAAATAGTGCTTAAATTTCATTTAGGGCGGCGCTAACCGCTTATTTATCATCTTCTTTGGGTACCGGACGCTTGTCGTAGACTTCGTCGACAATGCCAAATGCCTTGGCTTCATCGGCCTCGAGAAACGTATCCCGGTCCATCGCCTTTTCAATCTCGGCGACCGGTTTTCCGGTATATTTGGCATAAAGCTCGTTCATACTCGCACGAATACGCAGGATTTCCTTCGCCTGGATCTCGATATCCGAAGCCATTCCCTGGGCGCCGCCGGATGGTTGATGCACCATGATCCGGGCATTGGTTGTCGCCATCCGCATTCCAGGTTCGCCCGCCGCGAGCAGAAAACTGCCCATCGAAGCCGCCTGACCCACGCAAACCGTACCGACACGCGGCCGGATATACTGCATGGTGTCGTGGATCGCCATGCCAGCGGTCACCACGCCGCCTGGCGAGTTGATATAGAGATAGATATCTTTCTTGGGATTTTCAGATTCCAGAAACAACAATTGCGCCGTGATTATCGAAGCCATCCCGTCTTCGACCTGCCCGGTGACAAAAACGATCCGTTCCCGAAGCAGGCGTGAAAAAATGTCAAAGCTGCGTTCGCCACGGTTGGATTGTTCGATAACAACCGGAACAAGGGCGTCCACAACAGGATTGCGATCGCCAAAATCAAACGGGTTCATGAAATTTCCTTTGTTTACTGAAAGCCTATATCTGGACTCTGCGCCGCGCAATCAACCCCCGATTGCACCAACATGACATTGCGCGCGATATATCCTCGGTCTATGGGGATTTCAAACACCATATCCCTCGTTTTCTGGAGAGCTACATGTCCACATTTTCACCTTCCATTGCACCATTTTACAGCGAAGAGGAAAGCGACACGCCGAATCCGATGGCCCTGATGATGAATAAATTTCTGGAAACGCGCACCGTGCTGATTTTCGGTGGTGTCGACCAGAAACTGGCAGAGCGCGTGACCACGCAAATGCTCTATCTCGATCATATGAGCCATGACCCCATCCGCCTGCTGGTCAATTCCCCCGGTGGCCATGTCGAATCCGGTGATACAATCCATGACCTGATCAACTATATCGAATCGCCTGTCGCGGTAGTCGGCACCGGCTGGGTGGCAAGCATTGCGACGCATATTTTCCTGGGCGTCCCCAAGAAGCAGCGTTTCTGCCTGCCCAACACCCGTTTTCTGATCCATCAGCCATCGGGCGGTGCTGGCGGCAAGGCTTCCGACATTGCTATCCAGGCCGAAGAAATCGTCAAAATGCGCGAGCGGATTGCACAGAAGATAGCCGAGGCAACCGGGCAATCACTTGAGCGCGTGATGAAGGATATCGATCGCGACTATTGGATGTCGACCAAAGAAGCCAAGGCCTATGGTATACTCGGCACGGTCATCGACAAGGCAAGCGAAGTCAGCTTCTGATATTGTCCACCGGGCCGGCTGATCCGGCCCGGCGGAATATCTATGTTATTTCTTGGCAGGCGCCTTATCCGCAGCAGCCTTGGCCGGAGCCTTCTTGGCCGGTGCTTTTTTGGCCGGCGCCTTTTCTGCGTCCGCCTTGGCCGGAGCCTTTTTGGCGGCAGGTTTTTTGGCAGCGGCTTTCTTTGCCGGCGCCTTTTTCTTGGCAGCAGGTTTGGTTTCAGCGTCGTCTTCGGCCTCTATCGCGGTTTCCAGTTCTTCGCGCGTGACTTTGCGGTCGGTTACTTCCGCCTTGTCAAACAGGAAATCGACGACCTTGTCTTCGTACATCGG
>NZ_JBATHY010000311.1:0-13368 GCF_049667325.1 Parasphingorhabdus sp.
GACGTACATCACACCGATTTTCATGCGGATCTGGTGGATGAAATTCACCATGCATTTGGAGCGGCTGATCGTACCGGTCAGCTTGCGCAGCGCCTGACTCATCAAACGGGCTTGCAGGCCAACATGGGTATCGCCCATTTCGCCTTCAATCTCAGCGCGCGGAACCAGAGCGGCAACCGAATCGACAACCAATATGTCGATCGCATTGGAACGAACCAATGTATCGGTGATTTCCAAAGCCTGCTCGCCGGTATCGGGCTGGGAGATGATCAACTCGTCGGTATTGACGCCCAGCGCTTTGGCATAGACCGGGTCGAGCGCATGTTCCGCGTCAACAAAGGCAGCCGTGCCGCCCGCTTTCTGTGCTTCGGCGATGACGTGCAAGGCGAGCGTTGTCTTGCCCGAACTTTCCGGTCCGTAAACTTCGATCACGCGTCCTTTTGGTAATCCCCCGATTCCCAACGCAATATCCAGTCCCAGGCTACCGGTGGAGATAGCTTCTATTTCGAGCGCCTTGCGCTGGCCCAGCTTCATCGCCGAGCCCTTGCCAAAGGCACGATCGATCTGCGCCAATGCGGCGTCGAGCGCTTTTTGTCTGTCTGATGAATTCAACTGATTTTCCGATTCTACGACTTTTAAATTGCCGGCCATTTGCCTGTCCCCTTTGCTAAATGCTTAACCATCATCAATCAATGATTGTGATGATGTACCGCATTTGTTCCTAGAGAACAAGGGGGGAACATAAATTTTTTACCAAGAAGCTATTGTATTGAAATATATATGAAATTAGACCGTTTTCTAGTTGGATTTGGCATGTTCGGCCAGAGTTTCCCCTACTGCTTCGGCTATTTGTGCCACCGAAAAGGGTTTGGGAAGAAAATTGACCTTGTCGAGATCAATCGACTTGCGCAATTGTTCCTCGGCATAGCCGGACATGAACAATATCGGCAGATCCGGATAATGTTTGCGGACATGTTTGGCCATGGCGGGGCCATCCATATTCGGCATCACCACATCTGACACGATAATATCAAATTTCTGCTCCTCTCCGTCTTGCGCGGCAAGCAGGCCCAAAGCCTCCTCCCCTTCGCTGGCGGTCACGACCGTATAGCCCTGCCGGATCAGGGCACGCTCCGCGACGGCGCGTACCATATCCTCATCCTCGACCAACAGGATATGGCCGCTTCCCCACAATTCCTTTGCAGCCGTTGCCTTGACTGGCGGCGAACTCAAGGTGGCGCGCGCGACATCTTCTGCGGTGGGATGGTGAACCGGGAAATAGATCGAGAAGGTCGTGCCTTCGCCGGGCTTGGAATCGGCGAATATATAGCCGCCGGATTGCTTGATAATCCCGTAGACCGTCGACAGCCCCAGACCGGTCCCCTTGCCTACCGCTTTGGTCGTAAAAAACGGTTCAAAAATCTTCCCGATAACATGCGGCGGGATACCGTTGCCTGAGTCGGTAAAGATCAGCGCGGTATAATCGCCAACCGGCAGGATATCGCTTTTCAGCGCGCGGACATCTGATGCAACTATCGCTTGGGTCGAGACAGAAATTTTCCCGCCTTTTGGCATGGCGTCCCGGGCGTTTACACCAAGATTGATTATCACTTGCTCGAGCTGTCCTGGATCTGCGCGAACCAGACCGAGGTTGCGACCGTGGCGCACTTCGAGCTCGATCGTTTCGTCGAGCAGGCGCTTGAGCAGGTTCGACACATCCGCCACCACGTCGGGCAATTGCAGCACTTGCGGCCGCAAAGTCTGCTGGCGCGAGAAAGCAAGCAATTGCCGGGTCAGTCCGGCCGCCCGGTTGCTGTTATTCTTGACCTGCTGAATATCGTCATAGTCGCTGTCACCCGGCGCATGGCGGAGCAGCATCAGGTCGCAATGACCGATGATGGCGGTGAGGATATTGTTGAAATCATGGGCCACGCCACCGGCCAACTGTCCAACAGCCTGCATTTTGGTCGCCTGCGCCACCTGGCTCTTCAATTTCGATTCTTCGCTATTGTCCCGGATCGACAGCAGCACCGCCGCTTCGCCGAGTCCACGAACACCGGCGATACCCAATGCTACGGGTTCCTCGCCGCCATTGCGCAACCGCACCGCCAGATCGCCAGCCTTTGGCGGACCGCTGGCATAACGCCGCACGGCATCCGCAACCGCCGATTTGTCATCGCGAATCATCAGGTCGCCGGGATAAAGCGGTTGTTCCTTCTCGCCAATGCCGGCGGTTTTCGCAAAAGCGTCATTGAGAAAGAGAAACCGTCCATCGCGATCGGTCAGCGCCAGGCCCAAGGGCAGCAGCGACAACATCGATTCGACCTGTTCCAGTGCCTTGCCGCGTTCTACCATACCGCCATCGTCATCGATCAGAAGGATCAACGCAGGTCCCTTGTCCTTGTCCCGGTCCAGCGGGACATGGAACAGGCGCACCGGCGTGCCATGCCGTCCTTCGCGTTAGAAAAAGATCGTACCCTTGTCATCGGAGCGCAGGAAATTGATGAAATTGCGACCAGAAATATTAGCGTCAACCCGACCGGTTGCGCGCAGTGCAAAAGCCTGATTGGAAGCCCGTATCCGTCCCTCACCACCAATGACGCTGGCCAATATTCCGGATTCTGAAAATGCCCGGCCGCCGCCTCCGCTGACGAGACGGATCATCTCATCCAGAACGTCTGCCTGAATTTGCGGTATCATCTGCCACAAGAGATATTCATCGCCCTGCCCGGCTCGGACGACCTTTGCGCTATATTCCGCGACTCCGCGTTTCAGGCCTTCAGCATAGCCGCGACCATCCCGCCAAGCGGTGCGGCCAGCAGTCGCAAGCAGTTCATTGCCGCCCGCCTGCAGCGGCAATTCGGGAGGAACAGCCGGTCCATTGAACCATTTGGTGAAAAGCTCGTTGGCACAGACCAGCCGGCCCGCCCGGTCGGTAATCGCCAAACCGATATCCGACTGATCAGCGACCATGCGGGTAACGGCCCAGTCTCCGGGATCCGCACGGTCTTGATCGGTATCCGCCGTTTGCGGACGCAGAAAATAGGCGATCGCTGTCAAGCTGAGTACCAGAGCGGAAAAGGCGGTGATCAGGGCAACATTCTGCACTTGCCAATAGAGTAGCCCGGTGGACGCGAACACCGCCAAGACCAGCAACAGGGCCCTTATCCGCACGCCAATCAGTGCCTTGCGGGTACTGGGATTTAGCAATCCCGTGTTATTCTGCGCCTTACTGGCCATTGCCAGATCTTTCTCCGAGAATTTTTTTCAACCGGTCTTTCCGTTTCCGTCCAATCCACCAACGCCATCCCAGACTGCTTATCAGATAGCCGGTGCCGGCAAAAAATATCGCGAACACTAGAAATCCGAAGGCGGTCACTCCGGCTTCGCGCACCAGCCAGCTCAGCCATTGCCCAAATTCGCTCTGCATTTGCGTGTTGATCGGTTGGCCGGCGGTCATTGCGTCGATCTGCAGGATGAATTTTCCGATCTGGTTCGCCGCCGCGATCCAGAACGGATAGGTCAGAGGATTGGTGATGAATGTGGTAATCGCCGCAATCGGAACATTTGCACGGACCGGAAGCGCGAGAAATACCGCCGCAAATATCTGTCCGACGGGAATCAGAAAAGCAGCCAGCATGCCCAGTGCAACGCCGCGCGGTACCGAACGCCGGGTAAAGCGCCAAAGCTCCGAAACCAGTATGCGGTGGGCAATCGGCTTCAGATATTTGTTGCGTTCCATCCCCGCGCGGGTGGGCATTTTTCTCTGCACCCAATGGACAAAGAGCATGATCAAACGGGCTCCAAAATCCTTGTCGCGGAGATTGGGTTTCTGATTATCCATGTTCGCGCATCAACCGGCCCTGTTGCCGTTTCCAGTCACGATCCTTTTCGGTCTGACGCTTGTCCGGTGCCTTTTTACCCTTGGCCAGCGCCAGCTCGAGTTTCGCCTTTCCCTTGCTGTTGAAATAGATCGACAGCGGCACGACGGTCATGCCCTTGCGCATCACAGCACCATATAATTTGTTGATCTCGCGCCGCTTCAGCAGGAGTTTTCGGGGCCGGGTCGGCGTATGATTATGCCGGTTGCCGTGGCTCCATTCGGGGATATTGGCGTTGATCAGCCAGACCTCGTCATCCTTCACCTCGGCATAGCTTTCGGCAATGGCGCCCGATCCGAACCGAAGCGATTTTACCTCGGTTCCAGTCAGCATGATGCCGGCCTCGAACTTGTCATCCAGATAATAATCATAGCGCGCGCGCCGGTTCTCGGCGACGATCTTTTTTTTGTCAAATTCCTCCGGCCGCGGTTTTGCCATTAGACCAGACCTGCCCCCTCCAGAGCGGAATCCACAGCCTTGCGGCTCGCTTCCGACGGTGGTGTCATCGGTAATCGAAGGTCGATCGGAAAATCTTTCAAGACCCGGGACAATGCATATTTGATCGGGCCCGGAGAAGCATCCGAGAACAAGGCCTTGTGCAGCGGATAGAGCACATCGTTCAACTGGCGCGCTTTGGCATAGTCGCCCGCGGCACAGGCCGCCTGAAATTCGGCGCATAGTTTCGGTGCAACATTGGCGGTAACGGAAATGCAGCCAATACCACCGGCGGCATTGAAAGCGAGCGACAGCTCGTCGACCCCGGAAAGCATCACAAAATCATCGGCGCAATTGAGGCGGTGTTCGGTGACCCGGTCGAGAACGCCGCTGGCATCCTTGATCGCGACAATGCCGGGCAAATGGGACAGCGCGCAAACGGTGTCGGGCAGCATGTCGGTAACGGTGCGCGCCGGTACGTTGTAGAGCACCAGAGGCAGATCAATATTTTCTGTCAGGGTCCTAAAATGCGCGGCAATGCCTTCCTGATTCGGACGGTTATAATAAGGCACGACCACCAGACCTGCCGCCGCCCCACATTTTTTCGAAAAATTGAGGTGTAACAACGCGTTGGTGGTGTCATTCGAGCCGCAACCGGCGATGATCGGCACCCGTCCAGCCGCTTGTTCGACGCAGACTTCGATAACCCGATGGTGCTCGGCATTGGACAATGTGGATGCTTCGCCGGTAGTCCCGCAAGGCACGAGGGCACTGCTGCCCTGGTCGATCTGCCAGTCCACCAGAGCGCGGAACTGGACTTCGGCAAACGATCCGTCGCGAAAAGGGGTCGCCAGAGCCGGAATGGAGCCGGAAAACATGTAATAATCCTTTATATTTACCTTGGAAATTGGCAAAGCCACCACCAAATCAGATTCAACATTAACGGCGATATAGTTCGCCGTTCAGCGCCTGATAAGGAGCCTACCCCCAAAATGTCCAGCATGGTATCAAGAATTGTCATCGCGGCGCTGCTTTTATCTCCTGCTACATGCATGGCTGCCGAACAGGTCAGCTGGCGGGGAGCCGAAAGCGAACTATCCGATCCGACCGGCGGTAACGCCGTTCTCGGCCTGCAACGTTGGCGGGTACTCACCCAGTCCGACAATTATTCCTTTGAGGATTACGCCGGTTTTCTGGTCACTTATCCAGGCTGGCCGGAAGACACCCGGATGCAGCGCAATGCCGAACAGGCGATCAATATCAACAGTTTCTCGCCGAGCCGGGTCCTCGCCTTTTTTGACAGATTTGAACCGATCACCAATGCCGGAGCAGCCAAATATGCAGTCGCACTGCAAGCGGCGGGACAGAGTGACAAAGCCAATGCCATGGCGAAACAGGCATGGCGCGGCGGTACGCTGACCGATGCAGATGAAGTCGCGCTGATATCCCGGTTCAGTTCGGTTCTGACAATTGACGATCACGATGCCCGCATGGATGCGCTGCTCTGGGCGCGGGCAACCCGTGATGCGGCGCGCCAGCTGCCCTTTGCTTCTCCCGCCAGGCGGCCCGTATTTACCGCACGGCTGGCTCAACTGACCGAAGCATCCGATGCCAATATACAGGCCAGCGCGGTCGGCGCCATTGCCCGCGACGATGCCGGTTATCTGGCGGATCGCGCCCGTTACTTGCGCAACAGCGGCCAGAGCTATGCAGCCCGACAATTGCTGGCGACCAGATTACCCCTCCGGGTCAAGCCCGCGATGCCGGACACGTGGTTTGAATCATTGCTGCTCAACGCCGAAGCGGCCGCCAACGACCGGCAATGGACCGTGGCCTATGATATCGCCTCGAAAATCGAAGATGCGTACGACACTCCGACCCGGATCGCCGACCAGAATTCCCGGGTACGGGACAAATATTCCGATCTCGCCTGGGTGGCGGGTACTTCAGCGCTCAACGGAATGCGGCAGCCCGCCAAAGCAATCCGGATGTTTGATCTCTATGCGCAATCCTATGATTCGCCCAACATCACTTCCAAAGGCTATTATTGGGCCGGTCGCGCGGCCGCCGAAGCCGGCCAGACGGAACAGGCCAACGCCTATTTCGAAAAAGCGGCCCGGTTCCCGGACTATTTCTACGGGCAGTTGTCGCTCGAACGGCTTGGCCGCGCGCTACCGGAGTTTAACCGGAAACCGAATGTGGAAATCACCGATGCCGACCGTCGTGCTTATGATGTAGAGCCACTGGTCGTTGCGGTAAAAGCGTCGGTCCGGACCGGACCGTGGCGCGAACAGATCCGCTTTCATCGCGCGCTGGCCAGCAATGCGAAGACCGCGAAAGATTATTTGCTGATCAGCGATCTCGCGACCCGCATCGGCGCGCGCGATCTTGGCGTGATCAAGGGAATCAGTTCGCTCAGTGCCGGTGTCGGCGCGATCGACGAGACCGCCTTTCCGACCATGCCGGTGCCTTTTGGCCACGAAAGCAGCTGGACCCTGATCCACGCGATTACTCGGCAGGAAAGCCAGTTTGCCCAAGGCGCGATCAGCCACGCTGGTGCTCGGGGCCTGATGCAGCTCATGCCGGGCACCGCCCGCGAACAATCCGGCAAGGCAAACCTGTCCTACAATCTTTCCTCGCTGACCGACGATCCGCAATATAATATCCGCCTTGGCAGCGGCTATATCGGGCGCATGATGGATTATTACGGCGGCAGCTATCCGCTCGCCGTCGCGGCCTATAACGCCGGTCCTGGCAACGTAAACAAATGGATCCGTGCCAACGGCGATCCCCGCATGGGCGGAATCGACTGGGTCAAGTGGATCGAGGATATCCCGATTTCAGAGACTCGAAACTATGTAAAACGGGTGCTGGAAAATGCCGTGGTTTACGACACGAAAAACCCGCGCGGGCCGACGATCCGGAGCGAGACACCGCTGTCGCGCTATATCGGGAAAAACGATCGCGGTTGAGCATCGACTTCTGCAAAACCCCGCCCGTCAGCATATAGATTATCGGTGCTGAAATTGTCGGGCGCTTATCTACCCTGCAACGGCAGGTGGCGTTCAATCGATCACGTGGCTGCCGGTTTACTCAACAATTCGGCAGAAAAGCTCGTCCAGTCTGAAAATCCCCAGTCTTCAGGGTCCTCTATCGCAAGCAGCTTTCGCGATCGTTTGCGGCCGATGTCGATATCTTTGGGAACAATTTTGCGATCCTTTTCCAGCGAGAGAAAGCTTCGCACAATCGGCGCAGAATAGTTGGAAGGCGATTCTCCGATCACCATAGCCAGCTCGTCCTGATCCAGCCGCACCAGCGTTCCGACGGGCAGGATCCCGAGGCTGTCGACAAAATCGCGAAGGATGAGCTGGTCAAAGTGGCCGGACCAGGACTGCATCTCGGCCAGCGCCTCGGATGCTGAAAGGGGAGTGTTATAGGATCGCTGGGACGTGATCGCGTCGTAGACATCGCAGATGGTGGACATGCGGGTAAAGATACTCAGATTGTCGGCAGATATTTTTCCTGGATATCCGGTTCCATCCATTTTCTCATGATGTCTCAGACAGACCTCGAGAGCGATGTTGCTGACACCTTCCGACGCCGCCAAGATGTCGTGACCGCGTTGAGGATGGTTGCGAATAATGTTCCATTCACTCTCGTCGAGCTTCCCCGGCTTGGATAGAATACTCGCCGGGATGGATGTCTTTCCGACGTCATGCAAAAGACCGGCCATGCCGATATCGTGCATTTGCTGTTCGGGAAACCCCATTTTGCGGGCCAGATTGACCATCAGGGCGCAAACCGAAACGGAATGGAGATAGGTATATTCATCCTTCGATTTTATACGGGCGATATTGAGTATTATTGTTGGATCGACATTGACCGATCTGGATATCTGTTTGACCAGAGGGGCCAATTTTCGCGACTTGACCGAATTGCCAAGGCGCGCGTCTTCAAACAAAGCCATCACGGCCGCTCGCGAGCGCTTGATCGTACCGGTTGCTTTGCGAACTTCCGCGGCGCGCTCACGTGGAGACAGCCGATTGAAAACCGGTTTCGCAACTTCCCGCAAATAGGATCTGGGTCTTGCGAGAGCCGATAATTCCTGCAACCTCGCCGATTTGGGCGAACACGCGGACGCTTTCGCGGG
Source organism: Parasphingorhabdus sp. (assembly GCF_049667325.1). Taxonomy (GTDB): domain Bacteria; phylum Pseudomonadota; class Alphaproteobacteria; order Sphingomonadales; family Sphingomonadaceae; genus Parasphingorhabdus. The sequence continues at coordinate 8,467 of NZ_JBATHY010000311.1, forward strand.
CCGGGGCTGCGCCACAGTCTCCGACGACAGCAATAGTTTTTTGCCCCGCGATTCGTCGATCGTGACCCGCTCCACATCACTGGAAACAATCTGCTCGATCTGTTCGCGATCGTTCAGCAGAAACCGCGATCGCCAGAATGGATGGTCAAACCAAGACCCTTCCATGGAATGGATGAACATTCCCGGCTCAAGTTGATTGGTCCGGATTTTACGCAGCATTTGCCAATTTTCTCAACCCTGATCAATAATATCTTCTATTCACGGCGGGATTGGCGATCGCTTCAGCAGGTGATCGACCTTTTTACCCGTTTTGCCCTGCGTGTTATCGGCTCCGAACTTCTTGGTCGCAGCATCCCTAACCGGGGCTGAGCCGATATCGTAAAAATTTGAGCGCCGTTGTAACCAATTTGACGATCGGATAGAATAGTCGTCTAACCATCGAAAAATCTGGAGAAACCATGGTACAGCCGACCCGCAACCTGACAACGTCTGTATCGATCATGCTGCTGCTGACCGTGGCCACGCAATTAATATATATAGCGACCCTCAGCGGTGTCGGGATTATCGAAGGCTGGCCTCTGCGGTCGACGATCTGGACGACGGAACTTCTGCTGTTTACCGCTATCGTGATCGCTTCTCTAGTCGGCCTGATTCGCTCGCCGGATTTGCAATGGGGATGGGCCGCGCTGGTGGTCGCCGGACTGGTCAACATGATTCAGTCGGGCATTGGACTTTCTATGTTTCTGCCGGCGACCCGGGCCGGAGCGGACTTTGCACCGCTGATGGGTACCGTACTTGCGGGGTCTTTTCTGTTTTATTTTCTGGCTAAGGCAATCGTCGGATTGGCCGCGCTGATTTTCGGCCTTTCGCTGTTTCGCAGAGACAAGTCGATCGGCCGCGTGGTCGGTGCGCTCAGCGCGATTAGCGGCGCGGTTGCAATTGCCTTGAATGTCGCTGCCATTAATCTGGGATTGGGTTCGGTGCCATTCTCCGGAGCGAGCGGCGCAATCGCGACATTTTTTGCCGGTTGCGCGCTCTGGTTATCCTCCCGCCATTCGGAATGATGACCTGCCTTGTCCAAACAGACTGAATCCAACCCGTTGCAACATTGAACGGATTTGAGTTGTCGTCATTGATGACCGAAGTTTTTCTTCGTCCGGTTCGCGATCGCCACCAGCGACAGCATGACCGGCACTTCGACCAACACTCCGACCACCGTGGCCAGGGCCGCGCCGCTGGACAGACCGAACAGGCCGATCGCCACAGCAACCGCCAGCTCAAAAAAGTTGGACGTTCCGATCAGCGCACAGGGCGCCGCGATATTATGCGGCAATTTCCACATCCAGGCGGCTGCATAGGCGACCGCGAATATGCCATAGGATTGCAATATGATCGGGATCGCGATCAGCACGATCAGCACCGGTTGCGAGATGATGGTCTGGGCCTGGAAAGCAAACAACAGAACCACAGTCGCCAATAGTCCAACAATGGATGTCGGTTTCAGACGATCGGTAAAATGATCCACGGCCTCGATATCGCCGGCGTGGCTGGCGATGACAACCCGCCGGGTGACAGCACCGGCGACGAGGGGTATGACCACATAGAGCCCCACCGATAGCAGCAGGGTCTGCCACGGTATCGCGATGTCGGTTACACCCAGCAGCAATGCGACAATCGGCGCAAAGGCAATAATCATGATCAGATCATTCACCGATACCTGCACCAATGTGTAGGCTGCATCGCCCTTGGTCATCTGCGACCAGACAAATACCATCGCCGTGCACGGGGCCGCGCCGAGCAGGATCAGGCCAGCGATATATTGCTGGGCATCTTCGCCGGATATGATCCCGCGATAAATGAAGTTGAAGAACAAAACCGCGAGAGCGGCCATCGTGAATGGCTTGATCAGCCAATTCACAATGATGGTGATAATCAGCCCCTTAGGCTTGCCGCCGATGTCGCGCAGGCTACCGAAATCGACCGCGACCATCATCGGATAGATCATCGCCCAGATAAGGACGGCGACCACCAGATTGACCGAAGCAACTTCCAGCTGCGCAATCAGGCCGAACAATTCCGGTGCAACATTGCCCAAAAGGATGCCGGCGACAATCGCCAGTCCGACCCACAAGGACAGCCAGCGTTCAAAAAGACCCACTACGCACTCCTTTCCCTGATCGACTCTTCGGTGCCAATTGCCGTCAGCATTTTCTTGATGTCGAGCGGATCCACGGAATCGAGCGGCAAATCGAGCATCCGCCGGATCCGGTTGCGCATAAAATCGAACGCATTCAGAAATGCTTCGCGCTGGCCATCGCCCTCCACCTCCGCGGGGTCGTCAATACCCCAATGCACCGACACGGGATGTCCCAGCCAAACCGGACAGACTTCCTTTTCCGCGTTGCCGCATACCGTGAAAATAAAATTTATGTGGGGGGCGTCTTCTGCCGCAAATTCGTCCCAGCTCTTTGAACGCAAGTTGCTCGTGTCAAACTCCTGTTGATTGAGGATTTCCAGCGCCATGGGGTGAACATCACCCCTTGGAAAACTGCCGGCGCTATAAGCCCTGAACCGGCCTTCGCCTTCGCGGTTGAGTATCGCCTCACCCAATATCGAGCGTGCAGAATTCCCCGTGCAGAGGAACAGCACATTATAAACTTTATCTCTCATAGGAATATCAGCAGCAGGATGATGATGCGGCGGGCGCGGGTGCCATTTGCGGCGTGCAGCAGGCTCCTTCTGACGCCTTGTCGGAAGTCAGCTGGTCGAGATCGACGCGATTGCCATATTCGGTCACTTCGCCGTTGGTGAGAAATGCTTCCCAGGCGATGCCGTCGGGATCAACCGTCCAGTTTTTCTCGGACTGGGCATAGCAACAGGTCGTCGCGCCTTCGTCAAATATCGCTCCACCGGCATCCTTGATCCGGCCGTAAACGCCCGCCAGTTCTTCGGCATTTTCCGACTGGATCCCGATATGTTCGATGCCACGTTTCGTCCCCGGATTGCTCGACATCGCAAAATTGACGCGCGGGTCTTCGAGCATCCATTTGGCATAGTCCGATTTCAACACACTGGGCTCGGCGCCGAATAGTTTCGAGTAGAAAGCCACTGACTTTTCAAGGCTTTCGACGGAAAGGTGGATGTGCATTCTGTTCATTTGCAAGCTCCTTTGGACGTGAGAAGGTCGACCGCGCAGGCATCCCCTGCACAGCAATTTTCGAGTAGATAAGCGACGAGCTGGTTCATCACCGCATAGTCCGCACGGTAGATCAATGTCCGCGACTGCCGCTCCTGACTGATCAGGCCGGCGCGGGTCAGGTGGGTCAGATGAAAGGATAGAGAGCTCGGTGGAACGCCCAACTGCTCGGCAATCGCGCCAGCCGCAAGGCCATCGCTTCCGGCCTGCACCAGCAAGCGGAATATTGACAATCGATGCTCTTGAGCGAGTGAGGCCAAAGCGGTTACGGCTTGATCTGGTTGCATGAACGACTCCAATGCTTCGATAATTGTCGAAATATAGAATCATTAGGCGTTGGTCAAGAACATTTCGACTTTTATCGAAATGTTGGTGTGGAAAACCGGACCGGGTACCTCGAAGACAGCAAAACATGCTTCCAAGTCTTCCATTGACGGCACATTGCACCGCTGATCTTGATGTCGATTATTGGGATGAAATTACCAGAAAACAGGACGTTACCGACGACGGCTTGGCTTCAATCCTTAACCTCGTAGCCAAAAGCTTCCTCGGCCAGTTTCACCAGTTCCGGATCAGGCTCGGGCAATTCTTCAGGCAATGCTGCTTCCAGCACATCGGCGACATGGGTCATCGCGGCGATCCGCGCGGATTTCTTGTCATTGCCGTCGATCACCTTCCAGGGCGCCCAGCGGGTGTCGGTGTTTTCGAACATGTCGTGGGTCGCCGCGAGATATTCCTCGCGCTTTTCCCGGTTGCGAAAATCTTCGGCGGTGATCTTCCAGCGCTTGTGCGGCGTATCGAGCCGCTTGGCGAGGCGTTCATCCTGCTCTTCCTGGGTCGTGTGGAAGAATAGTTTGACCAGATTGGTGCCACCATCAATCTGCTGGGCTTCGAATTCGTTGATCTCGTCATAGCCCCGTTTCCATTCTGCCTTGGTGCAGTATCCTTCGACCCGCTCGACCAGCACGCGGCCATACCAGCTGCGGTCAAACACGCCGATTTCGCGGCTGCCCGGCAATTTCTGCCAGAAGCGCCAGAGGAAATGACGGTCTTTCTCTTCCTTGGTCGGTGCGCCGATCGGCCAGACGTCAAAATAGCGCGGGTCCCATTCCCCGGTCATACGGCGGATCGCCCCGCCCTTGCCTGCCGCGTCCCAGCCTTCGAACACGAGTATCGACCGGCGGCCGTGAATGATATGCTTGAAATGAACATGCGCCAGCCGGTCCTGCAGCGCTTTCAGCGCCTCATCATAATCTCCGTCAAATTTGTCGCCGGATTCATAGTCGGACAGGTTTATGGTCATTTGTGCTCCGTCACCCCATAGTTAATCCGGGGTCGAGGTTTAGTGGTTGCAACCGTCGCTACCAGACGCTCTGGCTGCAGCGCCAGGTTCAGCCTGATGATATACTATAATCCGCTGACTTGAGCCAACCGGTTAACCCTGTTCATCAGCTTTGATTTTCGGGTTCGCTAGATTGGCGCAATCCCCATTCGTCCAGCGCGCGCTGATGGGCGCTCGTGCGATTTATGGCTTCGCTCACTTCAAACTTTCCGGGAGACAAGCTCATCGCCTCGTCATAATGAGCCAGCGCATTATCGAGATCGCCCCGCTGTTCTGCACAAAGCCCGCGATTAAAGGCCAGCGAGAGATGGACCAGCCCGTTCTGCGCGGCTTCGTCCCACATCCGGCAGGCTTCTGCCGGATT
>NZ_JBATHY010000312.1:0-2133 GCF_049667325.1 Parasphingorhabdus sp.
ATATCATATTCGCTTTCGATCTCAAGGCATTTGCGGGTCAGTTCGCGGATCGTTTCGCGCTTCGTGTCGAGGTCAATCTGCAGCTCGATCACCCACTCGTCATCCTCGTTGGAGACCAAAGCTGAACGAAAGCCCCATTTGGCCGCGTCATTCTTCAGCCTGTTGAGGTCGGCGACCGCGCCGACAAATTGCACGTTGATTTCGCGCACAACATGCGACAAATCGCCGCCCGCTGCCATATTTTGCAAGATTTCGTCATCAATCGCCCATTCTTCGGCAAGATGTGCGGGATCAATCGGGCTGCTCACTGGGTCAATCCCCCGACAAATTTCTCGAACAGGTAAAAACTGTCCTGCGGGCCGGGGCTGGCTTCGGGGTGATATTGCACGCCAAAGGCGCGTTTGCCGATGATTTCGATGCCGCAATTGCTGCCGTCGAACAGGCTTTTGTGGGTTTCGCGCACCGTATCGGGCAGCGTGTCGCTGTCCACCGCGAAACCATGGTTCATGCTGGTGATCTCGACCAGACCCTCGGTCTCGGCCCAGCCGCCGCCGATCCGCTGCACCGGATGATTGGCGCCGCGATGGCCCTGGTGCATTTTAACCGTTTTCGCCCCCGCCGCCAGCGCCAGCATCTGGTGGCCAAGACAGATGCCGAACAACGGAATATCCGCCTCGAGAAGCTGTTTGACCACCGGTACCGCATATTCACCAGTCGCCGCCGGATCGCCGGGACCGTTGGAGAGAAACACCCCGTCCGGCTTTAGCGTCATGATGTCATCAAAAGAAGTTTTCGCGGGAACCACAGTGACTTTTGCGCCAGCGTTCACAAGATTTCTGAAGATATTACGCTTCGCACCATAATCGATCGCCACCACATGGGGTCGTTCCTTGGCCCCAAGTTTGACAAACTTTGGGTCCTGTTCATAGCCATGCCCCAGCCGCCAGAGACCGCCTTTATCCCACAATTGCGTCTGATGCCCGGTCACATCCTTGGCCAGATCCATGCCTTCCAGCCCTGCCCAAGCCCGCGCCTTGCCCAGCAATTCATCGATATCAAACTGGCCCTCCGGATCATGAGCAATCACCGCATTGGGCGCCCCCGCTTCGCGGATCCGCCGGGTCAAAGCCCGCGTGTCAACGCCGCTCAGCCCGATCCGGCCATTGTCCGCCATCCACTGGTCAAACGGCTTCTGGTCGCGGAAATTGCTGGGTGCGGTCACATCCTCGCGGACGATACAGCCCAGGGCATGCGGGCTGTCCGCCTCGACATCCTCGTCATTGGTTCCGGTATTGCCGATATGGGGAAAAGTGAAGGTCACGATCTGCCCGGCATAGCTGGGGTCGGTCATCACTTCCTGATAGCCGGTCATCGCGGTGTTGAAACAGACTTCACCGACCGCCGAGCCGGTCGCGCCAAAGCCCCTGCCCCAGATGATCGTGCCATCGGCCAATACCAATATCCCGGTTGCACCCTCGGGAGCGGCGGGATTATGGGCATCGGTCATGGGCTGTTCCTTCGGGTCCGTCTTAGGCGCAAAATTTCATGGGACCTAGAGCCAGTTTTCTGGCGTCACAATCTATGAAAAATATTATCTTCCCGCTATGGTGGTCGCTTATTCCAAAAATATGAGGGACGCCATGATTCGCGACACCGTGAAAGCCGCGCAAATTGCCGCCATGAAGGCCCGTGACAAGGATCGCACCGCCGCGACACGCAGCATTTTGGCCAAGATCAAGGACAAGGATATCGAACTGCGTACCAAGGATGGTGCGCCGGACGATGACGTCATGGTCACCGACGTCCTGCAAAAGATGGCCAAGCAACGCCGCGAATCGATCGAGATGTTCGAAAGCGGCGGCCGCGATGAGCTGGCCGCGGCGGAAAAAATGGAACTGGCGGTGATCGAGGAATTCCTCCCCGCGCAATTGAGCGACGCAGAAACCGCCGCGCTGATCGACGGCATCAAGACCGAACTCGGCGCGACATCGATGAAAGACATGGGACCGGTGATGGGCGAACTCAAGAAACGCCACGGCACCGAAATCGACATGAGCAAAGCCAGCGCACTGGTGAAGGCGGCGCTGAGCTAAATCTATGACCCTGTCCCCGCAATGGCTCGAAGAACTGCGA
>NZ_JBATHY010000313.1:0-5426 GCF_049667325.1 Parasphingorhabdus sp.
TGAAGCTGGCCAAGGGTGCCGAACGGGGCTGTGTGCTGCTGGATGTGCGGATGCCGGAGATGGACGGCTTGCAGGTGCAGCAGCAGATGATCAGAGACGGGATCGATATGCCGGTGGTGATCCTGACCGGCCATGGCGATGTCGAGATCGCGGTCCAGGCGATGCGCGCCGGGGCGATCAATTTTCTGGAGAAGCCCTATGAAAAGGAAGCTTTGATCGCAGCCATGGAAGAAGCATTTTCCCGGTTGGAAAATAACAATCTCAAGGAAATGGCCGCATCCGAAGCGAGAGTCAGGCTGGCTTGTCTGACCGGACGGGAACAGGATGTGCTGGAAGGATTGATGGCCGGATATCCCAACAAGACGATTGCCTATGATCTTGGAATCTCGCCGCGTACGGTGGAAATATATCGCGCCAATATGATGGAAAAATTGCGTGTTCGCAGTTTGGCCGAGGCCTTGCGTATCGGCTTCGCTGCGGAAGGCCGCGAAGACCAGGATATGTCAGCGCAATAGCCGGATCAGCTATTCGAGCTTTTCTTGCGCGATAGGCAGGCGTGGCAGGGATTGACGCAGTGATCTTCCCCTGGCTCCTGCTCGACCGGCACGGACAGGCTACGTACCTCTCCATCGGCAGAGCATAGCTCGATCGTCATCATGTCCGCATTTGCCGATAACGGCACAGCGGCTAGTGGCAGCGCTATCGCTGCGATTGCGAATCGACTGAGCGTGGATTTTCTTATGCGGTCGATCATGATGGTTCATCGTCCTCATCGATTAATACCCGCTGGGCAGCGCCGTCGAGATCCTCGAACTGGTCGTGACGCATCGCCCAGAAAAAAACGGCCAGCCCGCAAATCCCCATCAGCAGAGCCACCGGGATCAAGATTGCCAGCCCGCTCAATTGGCCGCTCCATTGAGGCGCAGCGCGTTGCCGACGACGATCAGCGACGATAGCGACATGGCAATCGCGGCGATGAGCGGGGTTACCATGCCGGTTAGCGCCAGTGGGACGGCGATGATATTGTAACCGATGGCGAGGGCAAAATTCTGGTGGACGATCTGCATCGTCCGCCGCGCGACCCTTATCGAGAGCGCCACAGGCAACAGCGATTCGCTGGTAAACACGGCGTCGGCGGCCTGTTGTCCGACATCGCTGGCGGTGCCCGGAGCGATCGAGACATGGGCTGCGGCGAGGGCAGGCCCGTCGTTCAGGCCATCGCCGACCATCAGCACTTTGTGGCCGCTATCGGTCAGGCGGGTAATGGCCTCCACCTTATCCTGAGGAGAGGCGCCTGCTTGAGCGGTCAGGCCCAAAGCACGCGCGACAAAGGAAACCGAGCGGATATTGTCGCCGGAGATGATCGAGGAAGGCAGTCCCTGCTCCTGCAAATTTGCAATGGCCGCCTTTGCTTCGGGCCGAATCTCGTCGCGGAGCTGGATCACGACTATCTCGCTGCCGACGGTGAGCTGGCAGGATAAATGATCCTCCGACTTTTCCGGCTTGCCAAGCATTACCGATATCTCACCCGATCGACCAGTCATGCCCTCGCCAGGCAATTCCTTGATATCCTCCAGCACGGCCGGTTCGATGTCCAGTGCCAACAATCCAGTGCGAATGCCTTTGCTGACCGGATGGCGGCTGGCTTGAGCGAGCGCCAGGGTGATCTGTTTCTGGACGGGGTCAAGACCGTCGAGATTGACCGGTATCGGCCGGCCAAGGGTCAGCGTTCCGGTTTTGTCAAACAGGGCATAATCGACCTCCGCCAGTCGTTCCAGCGCGCTGCCGTCCTTGACCATTACTCCCTTGCGGAGAAGAGCACCGGAAGCAACGACCTGCGCAGCAGGTACCGCGAGGCCAAGAGCGCAGGGACAGGTAATGATCAGCACCGCGACCGCGATCAGCAATGACTGGTGCCAGCCGGCGCCGACAAACATCCAATAGGCAAAGGCCAAAAGAGCGAGGCTGTGCACGGCCGGCGCATAATAGCGGGCGGCCCGATCGGCGATGCGCACATAGAAAGAACGGCGTTGTCCGGCATCATCCATTAGCCGAGCGATGTCCGACACGCTGGTATCTTCACCGGTGGCGGTAATCCGCACGATGACCGGCGACGTAAGGTTGAGCGTTCCGGCCAGCACCATATCATCTTTTGACTTCGGCTGTGGCGCGCTCTCGCCTGTCATCAGCGAACAGTCGAAACTGCTCGTGCCCGATATGATCACGCCATCTGCTGCAAGGCTTTCACCAGCCGCAACCATCATCCGCATCTCCGGAAGCAGATCTTTGGCGGCCACCCAGCGGCTTTTTCCATCATCCGCCAGCACCATCGCGCCGGGGGCGGATTGTTTCAGTAGTGCGCCAATGCCTTCCCGCGCGCGGTCGCGCATCATGCCGTCGAGCACTCGCCCGGCGAGAAGGAAGAACAACAGCATCACCGCTCCGTCAAAATAGGCATGTTCGCCGCCGGTTGCGGTTTCGTAAATGCTCAGACCGGTGGCCAGCAATATCCCGATCGAGATCGGTACATCCATATTGGTCCGGCCATATCGCAAGGCCATCGCCGCAGAAGCAAAAAACGGGCGCCCGGCATAAGCGATTACCGGGATGGCTATCAGCGCCGAGAGCCAGTGGAACAGATCGCGGGTGACACCGGCCGCGCCGGACCAGACGCTGACCGACAACAGCATGATATTCATCATCCCGAAACCGGCGACCGCGAGCGCGCGGATCAGCCTGTCGGTGCTGCCTTTCTCTTCGGCCAGCGGATTGTCGGCGAGAATCTGGGCTTCAAAACCCAGCGCCTCGATTTCGCGCCTGAGCTGGTCGTCGGCCAATTCGGGTAGATGCGATATCGCTACTTGCTTGGTCGAGAAATTGACCCGCGAGGAAGCGATTCCGGGCACGTCAATCAGGCCATTCTCGATTTTCGAGATACAACCGGCGCAGCGGATCGCCGGCACCGCAAAGCGGGATACGATCAACTCGGACTGACCCTCGCTTATGGGCGCAATCGCGTTCACCAGATATCCCGAACCACGCGCATATCCTTGTCATCCTGGGTAATGATGATTTTCAGTTTCCAGCGGCCTGCGGGCAATGTTTCGATGCTCTGAAATTCCCCGGAGCCTGCTTGCGTAAAGCTGATATCGAACGGATCGGCTTGACCGATAGGATGTTCGGCGATGCCGGTCATTGTCGCTCGCTGCAACGGAGCGCCATCCGTCGTGGTGATCGTGATGTTGGCCTTGCCTGCTTTGCGGAGCGCCGGTGACACCGTCCAACCATGGGCTTGCTGCGTGCGCGCCTGTGCCAGCCAATCATTATATTTCTGACTCGCGACATAGCTGTTGTCGACCACGGTACCGCTGAATGTCGACAGGGCAAAGCGAGCCATGACCATGTTGACGCCGACAACGACCGCGAAAAAGGCGACAATCATCATCGTGGCATGGTAGCCCGTGAATTTTTTCACAGAGGGTGGTTGTTCACTCATTCGCCTGTCTCCGGTCTTTCGAAAAATACCTCGTCGATATCCTTGGCGTCGGCATCATCGGATGCGGTCACCGTGAGGGCGAATTCCTCGCGAACCGGGCCTGCTCCGGGAGCGACGACATAAAGCCGAAGTCTCGATACGCTGTCGGGCGCTACTTTGGTGATCAGCGTCTGTCCTGCGGTTTCCCGCGATCCGGCATTGGACCACATGGCTCCACCCTTGAGTTCCGTCATGCCGATTATCATGTCGCGCGGACGGTTCTCCATATTGCGCAGATTGATCGTGTAGCTGTTGCGAACATGGCCGTCGGCGAGCTGGACGTAGACGGGGTTGCGATCATGATTGGCGCTGATGTCGATGCGTGTGCGATTGCCAACCGCAAACAGCATCGCCAGCCCGATCGCGCTCCAGATGGAAGTGTAGAGGATCGTCCGTGGTCGAAACAGAGTTTTCAGGATCGGGCTATGCGGTTTTTCGGCTTTTTCGAGCTCGGCATCTTCTAGTGTAGCATAGTCAATCAAACCGCGCGGCCGGCCAACCTGATCCATCACCTTGTCGCAGGCGTCGATGCACAGGGCGCAGGTGATGCAACCGATTTGGGGTCCTTCGCGAATGTCGATGCCGGTCGGGCATACCGACACACATTGATTGCAGTCGATACAGTCGCCGAACCCGCCAGGCTGGGCTTCCGCTTTTTTGACGCTGCCGCGCGGTTCGCCGCGCCAGTCCTTATAGGTGACGGTCAGCGATTTTTCATCCATCATCGCGGTCTGGATACGTGGCCAGGGACACATATAGATGCACACCTGCTCGCGCATGAATCCGCCGAATATAAATGTCGTCAGAGTGAGAACGCCAACCGTTGCGTAAGCGACGAAAGCGGCTTGACCGGTCCAGAAGTCTACCACCAAAGTCGGAGCATCGGCGAAATACATGATCCACGCGCCGCCCGTCCAGAACCCGATAAATAACCATACGGACCATTTCAGCAGCCGCTTGCTGATTTTCTTTGGTCCCCAGGGCGCGTCCTGCAAGCGGAACTGGGCATTGCGGTCACCGTCGATGGCACGTTCAACGTGCTGGAACAGGTCGGTCCACACGGTTTGCGGGCAGGAATAGCCGCACCATGCCCGACCGACCGCAGAGGTGACGAGAAACAGCCCGATACCAGCCATGACCAGCATGCCCGCAACATAATAAAATTCATGCGGCCAGATTTCGATGCCGAACATATAAAAGCGCCGGTTCGCAAGATCGACGAGGACCGCTTGATTTGGCGCATAAGGCCCGCGATCCCAGCGGATCCACGGAGTGATATAATAGACGCCGAGGGTGATCGCCATGATCACCCATTTCAGTCGCCGGAACGTGCCATCGACCGCCTTGGGAAAGACATTCTTGCGCGCTTCGTAGAGCTTCAACTCGGGATCGAGAATTTCCTTAGGATTGCTCATCATCCCCGCTCTCAGCCTGGGCTTCGACGGCTGGTGCAGCGGCCAGAGGCTTTTCGCCACCGCCTAGGGAATGAACATAGGCGGCCAGCATCCGGATCGTCGACGGATCGAGCCTTTGCCCCCAGCGCGGCATGACACCGTAACGGGCATTTGCGATAGTGTCGGTCAGCGAAGCGCGATCAAGGCCATAAAGGCTGATCGCATCTGCGAGATTGGGTGCACCCTGGACGCGGTCACCGGTACCATCGGCTCCGTGACAGACGGCGCAATTGCTTTCATACAAGGCTGCTCCGCGTTTTGCCGCAGCACTTTGCTTTTCACGACCCGACAACAACCGGACATAAGAGACCAGATCCTGAATCTGGTTCGATTGCAATATGCCGTCCCTGCCAAAGGCCGGCATTTGCGAAAAGCGGGTTTCGTCGTGATCGGGATTACGGATGCCGTGGATCAGCGTATATTCGATGGTCTCCAGA
>NZ_JBATHY010000314.1:0-30114 GCF_049667325.1 Parasphingorhabdus sp.
GCTGATGGCGGATATCGACGCCGTAAGCCGAGGTGTCCTGGCTGATCACCAGCAGTTCCTTGGTACCCGCCTCGACCAGCTTCTCCGCTTCGCGCAGGATCGCGTCGGGACGGCGGGACACAAGGTCACCGCGCAGGCTGGGGATGATGCAGAAGGAACAGCGATGGTTGCAGCCCTCGGAGATCTTGAGATAGCTGTAGTGGCGCGGGGTCAGCTTGAGACCCGCCCCCATATCCCGGCGCGGCACCAGGTCGACAAACGCGCCGCGCGCTGCCGGAGCCGCCGCATGGACCGCGGTGACGACATCCTCATATTGATGCGCGCCGGTAACCGCGAGCACATCGGGGAAGCGCTTCATGATCACGTCGGCCTCGTTGCCCATGCAGCCGGTGACGATCACCCGGCCATTCTCGGCCCTCGCCTCGCCAATCGCCTCGAGGCTCTCCTCCTTGGCGCTGTCGAGAAAACCGCAGGTGTTGACCAGCACAACGTCGGCGCCGGCATAGTCGGGCGACAGGTCATAGCCGTCGGAGCGCAGCTGGGTCAGGATGCGCTCGCTGTCGACCAGGGCCTTGGGACAGCCGAGCGAGACCATGCCCACTTTGGGCGGAGAAGGAATTTGGGTTGCCATATCGGGCGGCCTTTAAGCGCGTTTTGCCGGCGAGTCACCAAAAGATCGCGATGCCCCGGCATTGGACTCCGGCGCAGGCCGGAGTCCATCTCGTGTCATCGCCTCCGTTCACACCGGCAGGTGGAGTCAGGCCATCGCCGCCAAAGACCTCGATTCATTGCCGAAACACTCGAATTCCGCTATGGCGACGACGACCCTGGCCTGCGCCGGGGAACAATCTGTGGGAGGGTGGAATGAATATCTTTGATGTAAACTGGATTGCGGTCGTTGTGGCTGCGCTGGCGGGCTTTCTGGTCGGCGGCATCTGGTACGGGCCGGTGATGGGCAAAAAATGGATGGGCGCGGTCGGGTTGACCGAGGAGCAGATCAAAGAGGGCAGCATGGGCAAGATCTATGGCGGGGCGTTCGCGTTCAGCCTGGTCGCGTCCTGGACACTGGCCCATACTTTCGCGACCTACGCGGCGGACCTCGATTTCGGCGTGAAGGTGCTGACCGCCTTTGGCGTGGCATTGGGGTTCATCGTGCCGGCGATCGGCACCAACTATCTGTTCTCGCAAAAGAGCAAGACCCTGTTCTTCATCGACGCGGGCTACTGGCTGCTCTTCTATACCGCTATGGGTGTGGTCCACGCCTGGCTGGGTTAGCGGCCCGGACGGACCCTGCCGCCGGGCGGGTTCAGGCGCGCCCGGCGAGCGTGTCGGCGATGATCCGCCAGACCTTGGGGTTGAAACCCATGCTCAGATGCCCGCCATCGACGCGGATATTGCGGGCCTGGGGATTGTAGATATCCCTGGCGATCTCGGGGCCGACGATGCCGTCACGGTCGGAATAAAGCACGGTGAGCGGCTGGTCGAAGCCGATGCTGTTGCGCTGGTGAACCTCGCGCTCGAACTGGTCGAGCCTGATATCGGCGGACCGGGCGTAGCGCTGGCCCGGAGTGGTATATTTGGGGCCACCGATGATCGGGGTGCCCATGGTGATCACCTCGCGGACCAGATGGGGCGACAGGCGAGCGGCTTCGCGGGCGATGATCCCGCCGAGCGACCAGCCGATCAGGGTAAACGGCTGCTCGCCATTGGCGGCAAAGCGCGCTTCCGCAACGTCGGTGAAGCGCGCGACATCGCGATCCACCGAGCCCTGGTTGCGGCCGAGCGACCAGTCGGCGACGTCATAGTTGATTCGCCCCAGAAAACCCTCCAGCGGGCGCATCGACAATTCGCTGCCGCCATAGCCGGGGATCAGATAGACCGGCCGGCCATCGCCGCGCGGTGCGGTGACAAGGCGCGGCCATTGCAGGCCAAAGCGCATCAGATCCAGCGGCAGGGTGAGTTCGCCCAGCTGCGCCAGTCTGTGCGGTGGACGCAGCCCGGTGGGCATTGGTATCGTGTCGGCCATCAGAAAACTCCATCAACAAGCTTTCAAGATAGGGCTTTATCTCGCAGGTGCAACATGAACTTGGGAACAGGGGGTGTCAGGCGTCTTCGGGGACCGGCGTCTCTACTCCGTTGCCCGGGATGATCTCGACAATGATGTCGCCGGCTTCGAGCTTCTGCGCTTCGGTTTCCCAAAAGCCAATCACCGTGTCGCCCCGGTAGATGCGCACACCCAGCGCGGTGCCGACAACTTCGCTCATCGCCATTCCGACTTCATCCTCGGTCACCGACCGCTGGACCAGCTTTACCCGGCCGGTCGCCGAGGCGAGGTCGCTGAGATAGTCCGAAATCTTGGCCCCTTCGCAGCTTCCGGCGAGCAGGAGCCCTGCGAAACTGACGGGATTGATAACCGTGGTCGCACCGGCCTGCCGCGCCAGCAATTCATTGTCCGCCGCCTTGATCGATACACTGATCGGCAGATGATAAGCGAGATGCCGGGCGGTGAGTACGATCAGGATGCTGGTGTCGTCTCGCCCTGCCGAAACAATCATCGAACGCGCACGCGATATTTTCACATTCATCAACGCATTGTCACGCGTAGCATCACCGTTGATCACCGCGCAGCCAAGCTTCTCCGCCAGCGACAAGGCGTCGTCCGATGTGTCGATCACGACAATCTCTTCCGGCTTTGTACCGCGTGCGAGCAGCTCCTGCACGGCTTCGCTGCCGCTTGTGCCAAAGCCGGCGATCACGATATGGTCGTGCAAGTTGCTTTGAATCAGTTTCATGCGCCAATTGTCCCAGGTTCGTTTGAAAACAAAATTATAGGCCGTGCCGACAAAGATTAGCACGACGAAGATGCGAATAGGAGTCACAACCAGCGCGTCAAACATCCGCGCCCGTTCGGTGACCGGGGCGATGTCGCCATAGCCGGTGGTAGTGATGGAGATCATTGTGAAATAGACGACGTCAAGAAAACTGACATCGCCGTCATAGCTATCCTGAAGGCCATTGCGGTCGAAATAATGCACCGACACGGCCATCCCGATAAGGCCGAGCACGAAGGCGACGCGCCATGCAATATCCGCCCAGATCGGCAGACTCGAACGCCGCCGCAGGGTGAAATAGTCAGAGATTTTACGTTGCGTTTTCCTTGCCATGATTTCAGCCGCGTTTCGGCAGATGGATTTTCGGATCAACCGGCTTGCGATCCTTGCGGATCTCGAAATGCAGTTGCGATTCCTGCACATAACCGCTTTCGCCGGCGAGGCCGATAACCTGGCCAGCCTTTACCTTCTGGCCTCGCGTCACGTTGAGCTTGTCGGCGTGGCCGTAGGCAGTGACCCAGCCGGATCCATGGTTGATCAGGATCAACCCGCCGAACACGCCGATTTCATCGCCGCTATAGGCGACCACCCCATCGGCAGAAGCGTGGATCGGTGTACCTTTGGGGACGCCGATGTTGACGCCATCATTGACCTTGCCGCCGCCTTTGCTGCCGAAACTGGAAATAACCGCGCCTTCCACCGGCCATATGAACCGTCCGGAGAAGCTCCCCGGTGTAGCGATAGCTGTGTTGGGTGCTATGGTTTTCCGCCAGTCGGATGGCTCTTTGGCAGCAGCCCCGTCGGCCAGCGCTGGCTGGCCGCCGGTAACAATATCGTCAATATCCAGATCGAAGGCAGCCGCACGTTGCTCGATACTCAAATTTGCTGGATCCCTGGGTGCCGATGCGGGCAGCAGCAGCTTCTGCCCCACGCGGAGGATATAGGGTTCCTCAAGAGCGTTCAGCGCCACCACTTCGCGCCATTGCGCCCCGTAGGCGCGGGCGATCGCGATACCGGTTTCACCCGCATTGACGGCATGATAGCGCCCGCCGGTAATTTTGAGCCGCTGGCCGGGTTGAATGACATAGGGCTCGACCAGTCCGTTGGAGATCGCAATGATCTGCGATCCCGCGCCAGTCTGGTTGGCAATCCCGCGTAACGTATCCCCCGGCTGCACAATATAGATTCCTGATGCCACGTTCTTGGCCCTGGCCGTTACGGGAACAGCTTGCCAAGACGAACGCGGCGCCTGTGTCGGCATAGTGCCGAGAACGGCCGGATTCGTAGCCAGTTGAGGCGGCTCGGGCGGTGCTGCATAGTCATCGCGGCCCGGAGGAATGCAGGCGGTGACAGCCAGCAGCAATATCAGGATCGCAATGTGACGCATATCTGACCCCATTAACCTCTTCCTCGTGCTGATCGCTAATAGCAGCAAAACCGCAGCTTGCCAGCCCTGCTCGCCCAAGCATAGCGAATTCGGAGCGCGGCGGCTCGTGATCAGCGGTAAAGTTTTTTCAGCCCATCCATCGAATCATAGTGGGTCAGATCCAAATGGAGCGGCGTGATCGAGACGTAGCCGTCGGCGATTGCTTCCAGATCGGTGCTGTGCGCAGGCGTTTCCACCATCGGCCCAAGGCCGAACCAATGATATTCAAAGCCGCGTGGATCGCGGTTGCTGACGATTTGCAGGCGGCCGTAGTCCCGGATGCCTTGCGAGACGACCTGCACACCCTTTACTTCGCTCGCCGGGAGCGCCGGGAAATTGATGTTCACCAATGTCCGGTGGTCCATCCGTTGCTTGATCAGAGGTCGCAACACCCGTTCACCCCATTGCACAGCGGCATCAAACGGCACATCGGCACCCATGTCTCCTCGGGCATAGGCCTGGCTGAGCGCGATCGACGGGATTCCCGCCAATGCACCTTCCATGGCCGCCGAAACGGTGCCCGAATAGGTGACATCCTCACCCAGATTGGCACCTCGATTGACGCCGGACAATATCAGGTCAGGCGGTCCGTCTTTCATGATCTTCGCGACCGCCATCATCACGCTGTCTGTGGGTGTGCCATCGACCGAATATTGCTGATCACCGCGCTTGCGGATCCGCAGAGGCCGGGTGATTGTCAACGAGTGGCCGGCTCCCGAATTCTCGTCCGACGGCGCGACAATCCAGATGTCGTTGGAAAAATGCTGCGCGATATCTAGCAGGATTTTCATGCCTGGGGCGTCGAAACCGTCATCGTTAGTCAATAATATCCGCATCAGGCTGGCTCCAGTTTTTCGATGCCGGCCATATAGGGTAGCAAGGCTGGCGGAATAGTGACGGAGCCGTCCGCTTGCTGATAATTTTCGAGGATCGCGACCAGCGTACGACCGACGGCCAGCCCCGAACCGTTGAGCGTGTGGACAAATCTGGTCCCTTTTTCCTCTCCCTCGGGGCGGAACCGCGCATTCATCCGACGCGCCTGATATTCACCGCAGGTCGAAATGCTCGAAATCTCGCGATAGGTGTCCTGCCCCGGTAGCCAGACTTCCAGATCATATGTTTTGCGAGCCGTTGCGCCCATATCACCCGTACATAGCAGCATTTTGCGATAGGGCAGTTCGAGCGCCTTCAGTATCGATTCTGCGGCTTCGGTCATCCGTTCATGCTCGGCATCGCTATGGTCGGGATGGACGATGGCGACCATTTCAACTTTTTCAAACTGATGCTGACGGATCAGGCCTTTCGTATCCTTGCCAGCAGACCCGGCTTCGCTGCGGAAACAGGGAGTAAGAGCGGTCAACCGGATCGGCAGTTGCGCTTCGTCCAATATCTGCCCGTGAACGCTGTTGGTCAGGCTGACCTCTGCGGTCGGGATCAGCCAGTGGCCATCAGTAGTCTGAAACGAATCCTCGGAAAATTTCGGTAGCTGGCCTGTGCCGAACATTGCATGGTCTCTGACCAGCACGGGCGGCGCGCATTCCTCAAAGCCATTTGTCATAGTCTGCTGATCAAGCATGAACTGACCGATCGCCCGCTGCAGCCGTGCCATCTGACCGCGCAGGAAGGCAAAACGGGAACCGGACATCGCGGCCGCCGTTTCAAAATCCAGACCCAGCGCCGGACCGATATCGCTATGTTCGCGAGCGGTGAAGTCGAAAACGCGCGGCTCGCCCCAACGGCCAATCTTGACATTGTCATCTTCATCTGCCCCAAGCGGGACGCCATCGGCCGGCAAATTGGGCAGTGCGGCGAGAATATCCTGCAAACGGCCTGAAGCCTCGCGCTCCTTGTCTTCGATCCCGGGCAGTTTACTCTTCAGATCGGCGACTTCTGTCATCAGCGCCTGCGCCGTTTCCTCGTCGCCCTCGCCCTTGGCTTTCCCGATCGCCTTGGATGCCTCGTTGCGGCGTGCCTGCCCGTCCTGAAGCTGCGTTTTCAACGCCCGGCTTTGCTCATCCAGTGCCAGTATTTGTGCAGCGACGGCTTCGACACCACGCTTCGCTAGCGCAGCGTCAAAATCTTCCGGATTGTCGCGAATATATTTTATGTCATGCATGACCAGAGCCTATGCCGACCGTCTGTTTCAGTTGCAAGACTGCAAAGAAAAAAGCGGCCAGAATGCTCCAGCCGCTTTTCAAGATTATTGGGGTTTGGTTTGCCTAGGCGGCGATTGCCTTTTTGGCCTTGCGGCGACGGGCAAATAGGGCCGCTGCTGCTGCCCCGAAAAGCAGGACGATTGGTGGTGCCGGCACTTCGGTGCCGCCTGTCGATCCGCCAGTACTGCCACCCGAAGAGGAGCTTGAGCTGCTGCTCGACGAACTGGAACTGGAGGAGCTGCCCGACGAACCGGTGGACGAGCTGTTGCCTCCAAAACTAGAAGACCCACCCGTTGCTCCCGACGAACTGCTGGTGGAACTGCCGCCCGAGCTCGAGGAAGACGAGCTGGAACTACCCGATGAACCTGAACTGCCGGACGAACCCGAACTGCCCGAGGAACCGTTGGAGCCACCACCGGAAGAGCCATAACCTCCGGAGGAACCATGCCCTCCCGAGGAACCATGTCCTCCCGAGGAACCGTGCCCACCCGACGAACCATGCCCGCCTGAAGATCCACCGGGCTTGCCCGGTTTACCTGGTTTGCCGCCTGACGACGCGTCACCACCACTGGAACTGGATGAACTGCTGGATGAGCTGCTGGACGAACTTGACGAAGACGAACTGCTGCCTCCCGTGGAGGTGCTCGTTGAACCGCCGGTACTGGTAACGCCGCCGGTCGATGTACTTGTGGAACCACCGCTCGTCGAGCTGCCACCGGAAGACGTGCTAGTTGACCCGCCGCTGCTGGTCGAGGATATCACGATGCTGCCGCCACTGGACCCGGTACTGCCGCCAAAAAAGCCGCCAAAAAAGCCGCCGCCGATTCCGCCGCCATATCCGCCGCTGCCGCCAACCACGACGGGTACCGAGCCGCCACCGTCATAGATCGGTGGCGCCGGCGGGATATAAGGAGGTATCGGAAGCGGGATAGGTTGTGCTGCCGGAGTCTGGGCAATCGTGACCACTGTCGGTTGGCAAGCTGTCACCGTTTTGGTCACAGTACGCCGCGTACGTTTGATCTTGCGAGCGGGCTCGCCTTTCCTGACCATACGAGCGCGAACCGGCTGCTTCTTGGTGAGTTTCTTCACATAGGGTGCCGAGGGCGCTTCTGACACATGAACTGCGCCGCCGCCAATTAGTGCCCCGCCGCAAGTGCAAGCGCATAATTTTGCTAAAGCCATCCGTACCGACATAATATCATCTCTCTTCCGCTGTGGAGGCGATCAGTGAGCCCGCAATCAATCGCTGGCTTTCCTTTTCGCCTTCCCGACACACATCAGAAACGCAGAAGATCTCATAAACTACAATTGCGTTAACCCTGTTTCCCTATCCAAAACGGCAAAAAACCTTAGCCGCTTGTGTCTAACCACGGTTAATGTCCCGAATTGGAACCATTGGAGATGCCATTGTTGCAAAAGGCTGAAGAAATCCGCAAATTCTCATGCGGGGATTGCGTCAGGTCATATTCGGTTCACGGGCTGTTGAATATACAGCGATCGAGGTTTTGATGTCCGAAGTTTTCCCATTTTAGGATTATTGAAATATCAGCAATTTTGCGCCTTGTTTCCGGCAAGTGTGCTCGGTATAGGCCCGCCGTGTAACTGGTTTCAGCCTCCCGGATTCGGGTAGGGCAGATGTTTGGAGAGTATGTTGGCATCCTCGGTGAAAAAAGCATCAGCAAAAAATCGCGCGAATGGCGCAGATCCGGTCCTCGCAGACGGCTACGAACCGAGCGAAGACGAAGATTTTATGAACGAGCTTCAACTCGCTTTTTTCAGGCAGGCCCTGAAAAAATGGAAACAGGAAATCATCGAAGAATCCAAAGAAACTCTGGCGCATTTGCAGGATGGCCCGATTCAGGAAGCTGACCTGAACGACCGGGCATCGAGCGAAACCGACTGGGGGCTGGAGCTGAGAACCCGCGACCGCCAACGCAAGCTGACGTCCAAAATCGACGCGGCATTACGGCGGATTGACGAAGGCGAATATGGCTATTGCCAGGTCACCGGCGAACAAATTTCGCTCGATCGGCTGAAGGCCCGGCCGATAGCCACAATGACCGTCGAAGCTCAGGAAGCGCACGAACGGAACGAGAAAATCTCGCGCGATCAGTAGTAAAAGTTGCTGCCCTGACGCAAAAATTAACATTTCCGCTGACTTAAGGGCGAAACTCTCGCCCGAAACCGATCAATAGAGCACTTGTCTTGTCCGAAAATAAATCCGGACATTAACCAAATTTGCACCTTTTCCGCCCTATTCCTTGCGTTGCGACACATGCTTTTACATTTATCGACTGCGGGAAGCTTATGAAAGAAACATTCGACGATAGTCTGAAAATGAACAGTCAGGCGGTGGATCACCCGAAGCGCCAGCTCGACCGTGACAGTCTGTTTCTGACAGCATCGCTTCGCTTCGTTGACGGAGACGACTGCGGCGAAGTGCGGATTCGCAATCTGTCGGCAGGCGGTCTGATGGCAGAAGCACCAGTATTCGCCAAACGGGGCGACAATGTTCAAATCGAACTCCGCAATATTGGTCGTATCGCCGGTCACGTTGCTTGGGTAGCCCAAGGCAGATTCGGCATCGCATTTGATCATCCGATCGACCCGAAGCTGGCAAGAAAGCCCGTTGGTCAGACAAAATCGGACGTACCCCGCCATCTGCGTCGACAAGCCAAACAATTTCTGCCGTTGCGGCATGGAGAGCCTCCTCGTTAGGCTGCAGCGCAAATTTCGACATTAAGCTTGCTTAGAATTCTTTCCCTGCATAGGACCTGTTAATCAGACGATTAAACAGGAGCAAGGCATGGCAGGGCCACTAGACGGTATCAATATCATCGAGTTTGCCGGGATCGGTCCCGGACCTTTTTGCGGCATGATGCTTGCAGATCAGGGCGCCAATGTCACCGTTCTCCATCGTCCAGGCAAAGCCCCTGATCCACGCCTTGCGCTTTCCCGCTCCCGCAAATTGGTCGAGGTCGATCTGAAGTCGGCCGAGGGGATTGAAATGGCCCGCAAACTGCTGAGAGACGCAGACGGATTGATCGAGGGATTCCGCCCCGGTGTAATGGAGCGGCTCGGGCTGGGTCCGGATGTGTTGCTGGCGGACAATCCAGGCCTGGTCTACGGCCGGATGACGGGTTGGGGACAATATGGGCCTCTCGCCTCCGCAGCAGGGCATGACATCAACTATATTTCAATTTCCGGCGCCTTGCATGCGTTCGGGCGTGCTGGCGAAAAACCCACGCCGCCGATCAATATGGTTGGCGATTTTGGCGGCGGCGGAATGTTGCTCGCGCTTGGTATGGTGTCCGCTCTTCTCCACGCCAAAACCGGAGGCACCGGTCAGGTTGTCGACTGTGCAATGACCGACGGTTCTGCCGCATTGATGGCGATGATTTTCGACTTTCACAATCTGGGTCAATGGAAAGACGAGCGGGGCGTTAATCTGTTGGACACCGGAGCGCATTTTTACGACAGCTACGAGACGTCCGATGGCAAATTTATCTCGATCGGATCAATCGAACCGCAATTTTATGCACAGCTTCGGCAAGTAGCCGGCTTCGCCGAAGATTCCGACTTCGACGCACAGATGGATCCGGGGCAATGGCCCGCTCTGAAGGACAAATTGACAAGGTTGTTCAAAACCAGGACCCGCGCCCAATGGTGCGACCTGATGGAAGGAACGGACATCTGCTTTGCGCCTGTCCTGTCGCTGGCGGAAGCCAAGAACCATCCTCACAATGTCGCAAGACAGACTTTTGTCGATGTAGGTGGCATGCAGCAACCGGCTCCGGCGCCGCGCTATTCGGTGACCGTTTCGGATCCGCCCAAGCGTCCTGCTTGACCAGTGCCGATGACCCTGTCTGCATAGCGGGGACCAATCGACAACTGGCTGCCGTCCTGCAGAATTACAAATTTTTTGCGCCCTTTTTTGCGCACTTCTGCGATGCAATCGCGCCGGACAATCGCTGAACGGTGAACGCGGACAAAAAGGTTGTCCGGCAGTTGCTTTTCGAGCGAACGCATCGATTGATGCAACAGATAACTGCGACCGCGTAAATATAGCCGCATATAGTCCCGTTCCGCTTCAACCCATTCAATATCGGACGCGATCAGCTGCAGTGATCCTGTGCCATCCTGTACCCAAAGCGGTTGAGCGATTTCCGGTTGCTGGTCGATGCGCGTACGCGCCAGATTGACTATGGCGCGTTCGACCGCCTCCCGTAACTGGACCTCCTTGACCGGTTTCAGAAGATAATCAGTGACTTCTAACCGGAACGCCTGAACCGCATATTTATTGTGCGCGGTCGTAAAAATAATCTGCGGTATCCGCGCCAAGCCCTCGCAATATTCTGCGACTTCCAGTCCCGACAAATCGGGCATGTCGACGTCGAGCAACAGGATATCGGGTTCCAGTTGCCTGATTTTTTCAAGCGCCTGATGGCCGCCATCAGCCAGATCCATGTTCCCGAAAAGGCCGGTTCGCTGGCACAGTGCCTTGAGGCGGGAACGGGCGAGCGGTTCGTCATCGACGATCAAGACCGATGGTAGCCTTGTCGCCATGTTCAGATATCCTGAAAAATCAGGGATGGATCCGGCAGGACGATCGTAGCGATGGCCATACCTTCCCTGTCATTGGCCAACAGCAACGAGGCATTCTGACCATATAGTGCTCTCAACCGGTCCTCGATGTTGGTGAGGCCGGTCCCTGTCCCGGCATTGCGACCATGACTTAAACCAGCAGGCCCCTGCACTCTGCCATCATTCGCGATACTGATGCGCAAACGGTCGCCCTCCCGCTGTGCCGAGATGATAATATTGACCGGCCGGTCTGTTGCCGAAACACCGTATTTGACGGCGTTTTCAATCAGCGGCTGGATGATCAATGCCGGTATGCTCCATCCGTTTGCGGCCGGATCGATGGTGACCGTATAGCGCAGCCGATCCGGAAAACGCATCCGTTCAATCTCGAGATAGCGTACCTGTTGCGCAATTTCCTGTTCGACCGGCACCATGTCCTGGGCTCCATCGGTCAACACGGCGCGCATGTAATCAGCCAGATCATCCACCAGTTTTTCAGCCTGTTCGTTGTTCTGATCGATGATCAGACTGCTCACTGAATTGAGCGCATTGAAGACGAAATGCGGGTTCAACTGGTAGCGCAGTGCCCGCAATTCGCTTTCCCGGTTCAACTGCTCCAGTTGTCTGCTGTGGGCCATCATCCGCTGTAGATCCTGACTATGGGCTAGGGCCAGATACAGAGCTCCCCAGCTCGCCAATATGAAATAGCGGGTAAACGCTTCGTCCAGGACATAGGCCCAGTCGAATGTAACCAAATTTACTGGATCAAGCAGATAGGAGAAGTCGAGCATTGCGGCATCATGATCAAAGATGATCTGGTCGAGGATCGCGATGTATATGGCCAGGAAGATGGTCGGCAAAGTAAGCATGAATATCGCTGTCCCCATGCCGTTGCGCCGCACCGCGATGAGCAACCGGTATAGCAGCCAAGTGACAGCGATACAGACGCTGGTCATCAATATGCGCTGGAAGAACAACGCATCTGCATTGTCCTGCGTCCTGTACAGGACGCGGCTCGTGACAAACACGAAATAGGCGCCCCATATGCCGAACATCGACTTGATTGCCAGACCCTGATTGACCGGAAACAACCGGTCGAGCAGCGAGCGGGTCCGGACCCCGGCATCTTGTGCCAGATCGCGGGCAGATTCGAGCTTCACGAAGCCGGATTGCTGTCGCTAGCGTCAATTCCCCTCCCGGTGCGCCAATAAGTCGCGAAACTCGCCAGCCAGTGGCTGCCGGAATAATGCGGCGTGCGCACAGATGCCTCGCCGGACTCGCCGTGCAGGGTAGCTGATGCGAGAAGCGAGGCGCGGCGCTTGTCATTGGCTGGAAGTGCTGAAGCCATGCCTTCAAGCGCCCACGCGCGCGAAAGATTGAGGCCGTCAAGATGCACCAGTTTGCCATCGGTCGGGTCGTTGACGATGCCGATAGCCAGCCAGTCGCCGCTACCATCGACCGGAATCCCGGGCAGGAAATCCGATAGCCAAGTGGCATATTCACCCTCATCCATCACCCGCCGCATCAGATCGGCAACCATCAGGCAGGATGACAGGAAGTCCTCCCCCGAAGGTTCGTAAGCCATCGGACAATTTTGGTCTTTGCGATGAAAACCCAATGCCTTGTTGCGCACTAGACTGGCCATTCCGTCGTCGCCACTGCGCTCGGCCCAGTCGAGAAATAGTCCGAAAGCAAAAGCTGACTGGTTGTGGGTTCCCAGCCGGATGGGATAGGCCAGTTTCGGCAGCCAGCCCTTGATGTTGGTCACGATCACCGCTTCAAGCGGCTCCAGTCGAGCGAGCCAAGCCTTTGCCTTCTCGGCTTTACCCCCCTCGCCAGCCGCAATCTCGCGCAGTTCGGTGGTCAGCTGCAGGAACCATGCGATTCCATAAGGCCGCTCGAACCCCTTGCGGTCGTCACCGTTAAAATATGCCAATTCGCCGGCAATTTTTTCTTCCGTGAAATTCGCTGCAAGGGCTGCGGCTATCTCCTCATCCATCTCGGGAACCAGGCCCAGCCCCCACAAGCGGGTGAGCAACCAATGACCGTGAACGGCGCTATGCCAATCATAACAACCGTAGAATACGGGTGTCAGCTTTGCCGGTTCCGCAATATCGACCGTGCTGTTCAAAACATGGCTGATCTTGTTGGGATATTGTTTGTTAATGCAGTTGAGCGCTATCCGCGCGAACGCATGTTCCGCTTTACGGGGTGTCAGACTGTTGTCGGCCGGGTCGGGCGCGACATTTTTGCGTTCGAAAACACCGCGTTCTTGAGACGGCTGTGCTTTATCGTCCTCCGCAACAGAGCAACTTGCCAGTATCGCGATCATCAGTGCGGCTATCGCTTTTCTATAGACCATCTAACGCCCTCCAAAGATCATTTTTCATTAGAGATGAATTGACCCGTTGGCAAAAGGCTATAGGGCAAAAAATCTCTTCCGCCATTGCCAGTTTCGGCCAGGCGATTTGCAGTGGAACAGAAAAAGTCGCGACACAACCCGCCATATTCCTGACCGGCAGCCCGTTACGGCATATCGCCACGATGTCCCTGACCGCCAGCATCGGCCTGTTGACGATGTTCATTGTCGACTTTGTCGATCTGCTCTACATCGCGCAGCTCGGCGACAGCGCGCTGACCGCGGCCATGGGTTTTGCCGCCACCGTTCTGTTTTTCGGCACAGCGTTCCATATCGGTCTGATGATCGCCACCAGCGCGCTTGCCGCCCGCCATATCGGCCAGGGCGATCCCGAGCAGGCGGGGCGCTATCTGACCAATATTCTGGTGCTCAGCCTGATGCTGATCGTGCCACTGGCTTTGTTGTTTTTCGTTTTTGCACCCGACATTCTGGAACTGGCCGGCGCCGACGGGGCAGCCAATCGTGCAGCCACTGATTATATCCGTATCTTCGCCCCGTTCATGCCTTTCAGCGTCGTTGCCATGGTCTGCTCCGGCTTCCTGCGCGCCCACGGTGCGGCGCGGCTTGCAATGAACGTCACGCTCAGCATGGGCATCACCAATGCCATTCTCGACCCGATTTTCATCTTCGGTTTCGACTGGGGCATGCAGGGTGCGGCGGTTGCCAGCGCTTGCGCAGCCGTTGTTTCGGCGATGTTTGCAATTTTGCCGGTCGTCAAGCGCTACGGCGGTTTCAATCGCTTTGCCCTACCCCATTTTCGGGAAGATATGTACCCGATCATGAGGATCCTGATCCCCGCAATCCTGACCAATATTGCCACTCCGATCGGCGGATTCATTTCCTACCGGTTCATCGCCGACTATTCCGATGATGTGATCGCCGGATTTGCGGTCGTCGGCAGGGTCGTGCCGGTAGCCTTTTGCCTGCTGTTCTCGCTTTCCGGCGCCGTAGGACCGATCATCGGCCAGAATTTCGGCGCACTGAAATTTGACCGAATTCGCATAACCATCAAGCAGGCGACCTTGTTCGCGTTAGCTTACACTCTCGTCATCTGGCCGATCCTGTACCTCCTGAGCGATCCGATCAGCGACGCATTCCAGCTTGCCGGCGAAGGACGCCATGTGTTCTGGCTATTTGCCGCTTTGCTGACTCCCCTTTTCTTCTTCAACGGCATGCTGTTCATCGGTAACGCCGCCTGCAACAATCTCGGTCGGCCAGCTTGGTCGACGCTCATGAACTGGCTGCGCAACACGCTCGGGCTTGTCCCTTTTCTGTGGCTCGGCCGCGAATATTACGGGCTCGACGGGATTGTGATGGGTCCGTCCTTCGGCGGCATAATCTTCGGCATGATTGGATATATGGTTGCCCAATATCTGGTGAATATGCGGGAACGGCGAGCCGCGTTAACCAGTTAATTTGTCTCCAAACCGCGTCCCGCGATGGAACAGCGTGTTTTTGCTCCGCGCGAAGTTGATAAAAATCGACTATATCCCGCGTGATCCGCCCGACAGGGCCTAATCAGGTAATTTGAGAATCTGTGCGCGTTCCTCCACCCTATGTCCCGCAACTTAGCGGTCATATTCCCGATTACGGACAAGGTAACTGCGCTGCGGGCGCGTTAACCACGATTGGCAAGAAGTCAGTCGCCACAGAAACGACCGAGCCTGCGAAATTTATAAACGCCTCATCAGGTCCGGCACATCGCCAATTCTTACTGAGACTGACCCTTCGCGAACGGATATTGACCGCGTTTATTCTGATCGGGCTGATCCTTATTCCGACAACCATGCCGCAAGCCAGCGTCGATGCGCAGCGATTCAACCCCGGTGATCCAGGATTGCAATCGGTCGAAAGGGCCGAAGATAATTTTGCCGGTTCGGCCTTTTATTTCATCGATACCGATTACGCGATCCCGCAAAATTATCGCGGAATCGGCATCGATCCGTTCGCGGAACCGGGAACCGGTTCGATCAACGGCATGTCGGACATGGACCAAAATGATCGTGATCGGGCGTCCGCGGCGCATCACATCCGGCCAACCGCTTTCCGTGGTTCCGCGATCGACGATAGCCGGGCGCTGCACTGTTTGACCCAGGCGATCTACTACGAAGCCGGGATGGAACCGGACGCCGGTCAGCGCGGGGTTGCGCAGGTCATATTGAACCGCGTCCGCCATCCGAGCTATCCGGGCACGGTGTGTGGCGTCGTTTATCAGGGCAGCGAGCGGAGAACGGGTTGCCAGTTTACCTATACATGCGACGGTTCGTTGCGCCGCAAACCTGCACGTTTTCATTGGGAGCGCGCCAAAAAGGTCGCGGTTGAAGCACTGGCAGGCACGAGCTTTACCACTGTCGGTACCGCTACCCATTATCATGCAACCTATGTCTATCCCTATTGGGCTCCAAGCTTGCGGTTTCTCGGGACGGTCGGCGCGCATCGATTCTACAGCTGGAAAGGCAATGCTGGCAAGGCCAGTGCCTTTAGCCAGAGATATCGCGGCGGCGAACCGTTGCCGGCGCCGAAACCACGCCGCCATGATGCGACCTACGACAATAGCGCGGCTTCCTCTCTCGATCCGATTGCGCTGGAACAAGCCTATGAATCGGGCCGGCGCAAAGCCGAGGCCGAAGCCGCCCAGTCCGAGAAAATGGCTGCATTGGCAGCCGACAACGCACGCCGCCATGATCGGCCCGCTCCGGCTGCAGATGTAAACGCTCCGCGAACCTATCAGGCACCCAATTACAGCAGGGAAGCAAAAGCCAAGGGGGGTGACAGTGCCTTCGCCGGACAAAAGCTTCCCGACGTCAGCCAGATCAAGCCCGAGTTCCGCAACAGCGGCAGCTGGAAGAACAAGCCCGGAAGCTAGGCCAGAGCGGTCGGTTTTCCGATAGTTTCGCTCGCAACCAACAACGAGTTTCCCTTGCCTTCGCTCTTGACTCCCGCCTAAAGGCTCTCGATTTTATACGAAACGAAACGGAGCGCGCTGATGGCGACGAATTGGACGGCAAATAGCTGGCGGGATTTTGAAGGGCTGCACATGCCCAGCTATCCTGACGCCGCCAAACTGGCGGAAACAGAGGAGCTGCTAGGCAGTTACCCCCCACTGGTCTTTGCCGGCGAAGCGCGCAGCCTGAAACAGGATCTGGCCGAAGTGGCCGCTGGCAAGGCATTCCTGCTGCAGGGCGGCGATTGCGCCGAAAGTTTTGCGGAATTTCACCCGAACAATATCCGCGACACATTTCGCGTCATCCTCCAGATGGCAGTGGTGCTCACTTATGCATCAAAGCTGCCGATCGTTAAAGTCGGCCGCATGGCTGGCCAGTTTGCCAAACCGCGCTCTTCCGATGTTGAAGTGCAGGATGGCGTCGAATTGCCGAGCTATCGCGGGGATATCATAAACGGTATCGAATTTGATAGCAGCCGCCGTGACCCCGATCCCGACCGGATGGTCCGCGCCTATAATCAGGCCGCCGCAACCCTCAACCTGCTACGGGCCTTTTCGACCGGCGGCTACGCTAACCTCAAGCAGGTTCACGGCTGGACCCATGATTTCATGGCGCGCAGCCCGTGGGCAAAAAAATTCGAAGAAACAGCCGACCGGATTGGCGAAGCGCTGGCCTTCATGGAAGCCTGCGGCATCAATCCCGACACAGCGCCGCAATTGAAGGCCACGTCCTTTTACACCAGTCATGAAGCGCTGTTGCTGCCCTATGAACAATGCCTCACCCGGGAGGATAGCTTGACCGGTGACTGGTATGATACCAGCGCGCATTTCCTCTGGATTGGCGATCGGACCCGTTTCGAGGGTTCGGCGCATGTCGAGTTTCTGCGCGGTATCGGCAATCCGATCGGCATGAAATGCGGTCCGTCACTGACACCAGATGCCCTTTTGAAAATGCTTGATACGCTCAATCCGGCGCGCGAGGTCGGCCGGATCACCCTGATCACCCGTTTTGGTCATGATAAAGTCGAAAGCGGACTGGCGCCGCTTGTCCGGGCTGTCAAACGCGAAGGCCATCCGGTTGTCTGGTCATGCGATCCGATGCACGGCAATGTCATCAAGGCGGACAGCGGTTACAAGACCCGGCCATTTGACCGTATCCTTACCGAAGTGCGGGGCTTTTTCGCCGTCCACCGTGCAGAAGGCACATTTGCCGGGGGCATTCATTGCGAAATGACCGGGCAGAACGTCACCGAATGCACCGGCGGTGCCGTGGCGGTAACCGACGCATCTCTCGGCGATCGCTATCACACCCACTGCGACCCGCGCCTCAACGCCGCACAGTCACTGGAACTCGCTTTCTTGTTGGCAGAAATGCTCAACCAGGAACTGTCCGACCGCGCGCGGGAAGCCGCCTGATCATGGTCGAGAAGGCACGAACCGAACGCATGCGCCCCGAAGATTATGCGCCTGGAGAATCACCGATGACAAGCAGAGCCACAATTGTCCGCAAGGAAATCGTCAGCAAAGGTGTGGGATTTGGCAGCGCTCTTGCCATCGCCATCAGCTTCACCACGCACAAGTCTATTTTGTGGGCAGTCATCCACGGTTTCTTCTCCTGGCTCTATGTGATTTATTACGCACTGACCCGATAGTCCCCCTCGATCAACGCCAATTATCGTGACTTTATCGACCCGGCAGACTATCAAAAGGGCTGGCAAGAATTCGGCTGGAGAACGCGATGACCCGATCACTCCTGTGGATATTGGCTGGCGCAATGACGG
The DNA here is from genome assembly GCF_049667325.1 of Parasphingorhabdus sp. Taxonomy (GTDB): domain Bacteria; phylum Pseudomonadota; class Alphaproteobacteria; order Sphingomonadales; family Sphingomonadaceae; genus Parasphingorhabdus. Next base: position 18,142 of record NZ_JBATHY010000314.1, read on the forward strand.
TATCTGCTTGCGCCGGGCCAGTTGAAACGCGTGTCCAGACGCATCAGGTAACCGCGGCGGCTGAACTGAAACAATTTGCGTTGTCCGCAAACGATGCTGTGGAAAACCGCGATCTGGTGCTTGCCAGCGATCTGGTCGCCCGCTCATTGACGAGGAAGGGATATCAGTCCTCTCCGGATGCATCGATACTGGTGCACGTTGCGCTGTCCTCCCGGCCAGCAGATATCGCAATCGATTCTGGCGTTAAAAATGCCGTGCAATCGATTGCCACTGCCAAATCTCAGAAGCGGTTCCAATCGTGCAAGGATCAGGAGCATCGATTGACCATCAGTCTTTTCGATCAGGCGCGCGGCACACAATTATACACTGGCAGCGCCGCAGAATATCACTGCAAAGGCACAATCGCGCAGTCTATGCCTTTCCTGATTGATTCCGCGTTGTCCGGACTGGACAGTGATGAGAGCGCAGCCCCGCGCAGCGAAACCCGTATCCGTCAAGGCATTGAATGAATCATCCGGCGTGATCCTCGATCTCTGGAGCCAAGGGCAAAATCACGGTAAAACAAGCACCGCCAGTTCGATGATTTTCCCCCCTGATTTGACCGCCGTGCCGTTCCACAACCTTGGCGACAAAGTTCAATCCCAGCCCCGCCCCCTTAATTGATGAATGCGCTTCGCGGTCATCGCTGGCAAAACGGTTGAAAAGCTGGTCCAGCATCTCGTCAGACATTCCTGGTCCCTGATCAGCAATTGCCACCGACACATGGGGTTGTCGATCCAGCTCGGTGACCCTTATGGAGATGTCCACCCGACCGCCATCCGGGCTATATTTGATCGCGTTGTCAATCAGGTTGACGAACGACCGATAGAGGCTGGATGGCTCCCCGCTTACAAAAGCACCATCGGACTGATCATCCAGTTCGCAGACGATCGCCCGCGCGTTACTGAGCGGCCACAGATTGTCATTGGCTTCGGCGACCAGTTCCGCGAGCAAGATGTCTTCACCTTCAAATTCACTGGAATCAAGGCGCGCCAGTCCGACAAAATTGTCCGCCAACGCCAATGTTCGCCGTGCATGGCCTTCGATCCGGTTTGTGGTTTCGTCTCGCTTGTTTCCGTCCAACAGAGCCAGAATCGCCGCCTGCGGCGCGCGCATGTCGTGGGATAGCAGTTGCAGCACCTCTTCCCGCTGCTGTGCGGCATGGGCGACTTCCGTGATGTCCGCGAGATAATGGATATGGCCTTTCAACACCCCGTCATCCGACATGACCGGCGCGCGGCGCATCGCGAAAATTTCTCCGTGCAGGGAAGTGAAATCGACATAATCATGTTTTGTCGGCCGATTCTTGAGATCGAGATAATCCTTCACTCCCTGCCGATCAGCGGGCGAAACAAATCGGTTTACCATGTCATCGAGTGCAAGATCCTGTGCGCCGTCTTCCATTCCGGCCTGCGCCAGCCGGTTGACGAATTTGACCTTGCCATCGAGATCGGTGATGAACATCGGATCGGGGAGATTACTAAGCGCATCATTGATGAACCGCCGCAAATCGCGAACGTGGGAAATCGCATGGGTAAGCTTCTCGGCTTGACCGGTGATGACATCGACTGGCCCAAAATCACCGTGCATGATCGGGATATCGATTTTTGATCGCTGAAAATTTTGTAGCTCGCTGTCCATGAAGTCACTCGTCGCCTGCAACCGTCGCCATCCCCAGATCGGGTAAACCATAACTACACCCAGAAGGGCCGTAGCGGGCGCAAACCAGAGTCTGAATTGCATCAGGATCACACTGACGAGCAGAATCGCCAATATCAGGCCGAACGAGACCATGATGGTGGTTCTTGGTCGCCAACGCCAGAAACCGATCAGCAGTATCCAGGTCGGAAGCAGCGATAGTGACACTTGCTGCCAGAACGAGAGGGGGACGATGAAATCATCCCGCGCGATCGCACCAAACAGATTAGCCATGATTTCAACCCCGGCGAGCGTCGCACCATCGCCGAGCGGCACCGGATATTGATCTCCCAAACCGCTGGCCGTCGCGCCAATCAGAATGATCTTGCCCCGCAGGAAAGTGACGGGAACTTGACCGCCCGCCAACGCGGAATAGGAGATGGATGTATATCCGCCGCGCTGTGCAAACGGCATCAGCAGGTTCTGTTCGCAATCTTGCAATCTATCATAGGCTGAGGAAGAATTGCCTTTGATTGACCGATAGAGTTGCTCGATCAGATGAGGCCATTCTTGTCCCGAAACCTTGTCACCAAAGCACAGAGCTGCACGGCGAACAACTCCATCCGTATCGGATACCAGATTCACATGACCAAGTCCGGCGGCGGCGTCGCGAAAGGCGGCAATCGGCTGTTTGACATCATACTCGGCACCATTGCTGCCCGGAAAAACGAAATGTAGCGGCAGAAACAGATTTGCATTGCCAGCGATCGACCGCGCCAACTGCGCGTCGTCTTTAGGATCCCCGGGTTCGCTGAGAAGAATATCGAAACCAATCGCCTTTGGATTACCCTTGGCCAGTTGATCGAACAGTTCGGCATGGCGCAGCCGACGCCAAGGCCATTTCCCGAAAGCTGCAAGGCTATCCTCGTCTATTTTGACAATCAGAATTTCGGGTGACGGCTCTGGTCGATCAATCGCAGACAACTGATCATAGACCAGATTGTCGAGACGCGTGAGACTGTCCCAATAGGCCAGAGCCGCAACCACACAAGATGCCAGCAAAGCCACGGCCAGCCATTCCATGCCGAGTCGTCGGCGCAGTCTCATCGGTGATCGTGCCTCCGCAGAAAATCGGTCAAGAGCCGGGCCCAGGCAGTTAGTTGGCCACGGTCAATTTTTCGAAATCGGTCCACTTTTCGATTGCTTCCCGGTCTTCCGGATCACTGGAAAACTGGATCACGCCCACCCGCCAGTAATATTCCCCGTCCGGGAGGTCCGACAAAGTGACAGTGTCGGTCGAGAGCGCTGTTTCGTCGATGATCGGAATAGCGGTTTTGCTGTCTTTGAGAATCTGGAGCCGGTAGAATCTCTTCCCCTCGCCTTCGCCGAACCATTTAAATCGATAACCGAAATCGCCAGCATCCGCGCTGCCGCCCAACGTGCTGAGCTGACGCTTGAAGCTATAGGTCGCCGGCATGCCTTCGAAACCGTCGGCCGCCAGAGCGGTCACCTTCGCAAAATATCGTCCGTTGGGAATCGCTTCTAGGTCGATCACCGTTCCCTGTACTTGCGATTCTGCCACAATATCTACGAAGCCGGCATCCGATGCAATGGCTATGCGATGAGCGATCGCCGTGTCGCGCGGTGCAATGACAAACCGCAAATCCGCTTCCGACTGTATTTTTGCAGGATCCAGAAGCTCCGGCGGTGTCAGCAATTCCGCCTTGGCAATCGCTCCGGTCACCGTCGCCGCCGCGCCAGTACCAGCAGGAATAGAGATCAAATTTCCGCTACTCAGGCTTTCCCCGGCCGCCACGACGACTTCACCCTCTACCGTTTCGGAAAAGACTGTCCCCGATATCTCATCTACTCTGGTGCGATAGTCAGTGCCGCGAACGGCGGAGACCGCAACCGGAGTCCGGACGCGATAGCGATCAGCTTTCTTTTGCAGCGGCGCAACTTTCGACCGGATGCGTCCTTTGTCGACGGCAATTTCATAATCGACGCTATCGGTCAGCAAAATGTGGCGAAGACGGGTTATTCTGACGTGGCTGTTGGACGGCAGGGAAACCCGCGATCCATCTTCCAGTTGCAGCGTTAGGAAGCTCCGCGCGGCGGTCGTTATACGGCTGCCTTCGCCGACGTTAAGCCCTTGGATGGGTGTCAGATTCCGGCCACCAGTCGCAATCGAAATATCCCCTCGAAAAGCGCTCAGGCTGGCCTCGCTCGGACGATATTTCAGCAGATTAACAGGGATAAGAAGGGATTTTCCGACCGGGATCCGGCGAGGATTGGGGATGCGATTGAGTCGCTGTACCGCTAAATAGTCCGACCGCTTGCGAAGATATTTGTTCGCCAGGTCAAACAGTGTGTCTCCACGCTTGAAAACATAAGCGATTTGCTCGCTTTCGGGACTTTTTTGAGCGGCGGTTTCATGGGGCGCTAAGGCGAACGCAAAAATCAGAAAGCTGGCAAAAAAGCGAAGGCCCGGTGGTGGAATCAAATTCCGCAAATCTCCAAACACCATCACCCTCCGTTGCCAAGCGTCTCCAATCTGTAGCCATAGCCGAAAACCGTGAAAATCCGAAACCCGTTTTCGGGTTTCAGTGCCAGTTTGGAACGAATTCTCGAAACATGCATGTCGAGTGTACGGGTGGCGAGATGGGCGTTGGTGCGCCAGACTGTTTCCATGATATATCGCCGTGACAGGGTCCGGTCGCGATTGCGGAACATCAGATCAGCAAGTTCGAACTCTTTCGCAGTCAGAGCGACTTCCTTCTCTCCATGCCTAACCGTCTGTTCGATGCGATTGAGCAAATAATCGCCATATTCAGCCGTCGGTTCCATTGCCGATGCACCGCTATTTCTGCGCAGCAGCGCATTTATGCGCGCGGCAATGACATTCTTGTCTTCCGGCTTGGTGATATAGTCATCGGCCCCGGCGTTAAGCGCGTCACTGACGTCCTGCTTGGCTGTCCGGCTGGTCATCATCATCACTGGCGGGCAGTCGTCGACCGCGCTGCCCATCCATTCCAAAATCTCCATACCGGTCTTGCCGGGCATATTCCAGTCGAGGATTACCAGGTCAAACGTGTCGCGCAGCAAGGCATTGGTGAGAGCCGTACCGTCCGCATAGCCCGAATAGACGTATCCCTGTCCTTCGATTATTCTACCCAGAAACTCGATTATTTCCGGATCATCATCGGCTATCGCAATACGCATTTCTATTCTCCCGGTAGTCCCCCGGCATTGATGCCGCGAACACCTCTTTTTCAGGTGACGTTATGGTTTGCGTTTTACTACCAATTAAAGGGGCTTGACCAGAATTACAGGCACGTATTTACAACCATTTACATATTAGCTTTTCAGACAGCAGTAAGGAGAGGCTGCGACAGTCTTGCGCTGCTCGCGAAGGATTCGGAAGCCGGAGGAAAGTTCCGCCTGATCCCTCTATTGCTGTGAAAACTGGTTGGGGTGGCAGGATTCGAACCTGCGCATGGCGGCATCAAAAGCCGCTGCCTTACCACTTGGCGACACCCCAATAGCGACGGACCGATTGTTGCCCGGTTGTGCTTGTGAACGGGCCTATTATCCAGTTTGCCTGCAAGGAGCAAGAGCCAGTTATATCTAAGTCTAGAACAGCCTTTTAACCCAGCCGTGATCATCCGGCGCGATACCACGCTGGATATCGACCAATCGCCGCCGCAATTTTTCCGTTAACTGGCCGGGACCTCCACCGCCGATAGTGAATTCACCTCCGCTCGAACGGACCGTGCCAACGGCCGTGACCACAGCTGCCGTACCGCAAGCGAAGGTTTCGATCAGCTTGCCACTGGCTGCGTCGGCTTCCCACTGGTCGATGGCATAGGATTCTTCTGCAACCGTCAGGCCCTCTTCACGAGCCAGCGTCATGATCGAATCGCGGGTAATGCCGGGCAGGATTGTTCCGCTCAATGGCGGTGTGATCAGCTTGCCATCGTCCATGACGAAAAACAGATTCATTCCGCCGAGTTCTTCGACCCACTTGTGTTCCGCCGCATCGAGGAAAACGACCTGATCACATTTCTTCTCGATTGCTTCGGCTTGCGCGATCAGACTGCCGGCATAGTTGCCGCCGCATTTGGCCGCGCCGGTGCCGCCGGGTGCTGCGCGGCTATAATGTTCAGATACCCAGATGCTGATCGCCGAAGCACCGCTTTTGAAATAGCCGCCAGCCGGGGAGGCGATCACCAGATAGAGGTACTCCTTGGCCGGGCGGACGCCGAGAAACACTTCGCTCGCGAACATGAATGGACGCAGATAAAGCGAGCCGCCTTCGACCGAAGGAAACCATTCGCGGTCGATATCAACCAGCGCCTCGACCGAATCGAGGAAAAGCTGTTGCGGCAATTCCGGCATCGCCATTCGCCTTGCAGAAGCCTGGAACCGTTTCGCATTTTCTTCGGGACGAAACAGCGCGGTTGCGCCATCGGCCAGCCGATAGGCCTTAATGCCCTCGAATATTTCCTGGGCATAATGCAGCACCGAGGACGCGGGATCCATCAATATCGGTTCGCGCTTGGCGATCCGGGCGTCGTGCCACCCTTCGGCCTCTGTATAGCGGATCATCGCCATATGATCGGTGAACAATGTGCCGAAACCGGGGTTTTCCAACAGTCTGGTCCGCTCGCTGGCATGCACCGGCGTAGCGCAGGGCTCCAGTCTAAATTCGAGGCTTGTTTTATCCGCCATATGCTGCCGCTTTCGCTGTGAACCATGCCAACCATTGGAAGAAATGGAAGCATAATCCAATTATCTTGCAATCCTCTAATCAGCCTGTCAAGATACGTCAACATGACTGACGTATCTCGCCCTGCCACTTCTCCCGGAGCTTCTCCGCTTTTTCTGCGCGAGGATGAAATCCGTCGCGGCATCGAGCTACTCTATTTCGGCTATACCAGGCTTACCAATGCGATTGATCAGGAACTTGCCAAACAGGGGCTCGGGCGTGCGCATCACCGGGCCTTATATTTCATTGCCCGGCAGCCCGATCTGACCGTCGGTGAACTGCTCAAATTATTGGCAATCACCAAACAATCGCTTGGACGGGTTCTGAAGGAACTGCAGGACCGGGATTTCATCCTCACATCGCCCGGCGTTGGCGATCGACGGCAGAAATTGCTGCGCCTGACCGAGAAAGGTGCTGGCCTGGAAGCGGAGCTGTTTCGACAGCTGCGTCAAAAACTTTCTTCCGCCTATGTTTCGGCGGGACAGGAATCGGTGACCGGTTTCTGGCATGTTCTGGAAGGCCTGATCCCCGCAAGCGACTGCAAGATGGTATTTGATTTGCGCGGGGACAACGCCTGAGCCAGGACAAGGCGAGGAATTGATCGCCCGGATAGGATCCCGTCAGATTGTCAGGCTTCACCGGCCGTATCGACCATGGCATGTTCGATTGCATCCTGCGGACTCTTGTCGCTCCACAAAACAAACTGGAAAACCGGATAAAAGCGCTCCCACTCTTCAATCGCCAGATCGACGATCGTCTGGGCCTGGTCCAGACCCAGCATACCGCTGCCACCAAGCAGGGTTGCATGGCGGAAAAGCAATATATTGTTGTTCGACCATAGATCAAAATGGCCCAGCCAAAGCTGCTCGTTGATCAGACCGAGCGTTTCGTAAATAGCGGTTTTCTTGTCTTCCGGAACGCGAATCTCCGGCAACAGCAGGATTTGCAGGACATGATCCTCGTTCCGCCAGATCGCGCGCATCTGATAGCTGGTCCAGTTGCCCTTGATCTCGACCGACAACTCGTCCTCGCCGACGCGATTCACCGACCAGCCGCGCGCCTCGAAAAAGGCCGCAAGCATATCCACGGGCGGCGCTTCTTCCTGATCAAGCTGTTCCCATTGGTCGTCGAGCATTGTGGTTCCAGATCCCTTCCAATTGAAAGCGTAGTGGCCCACTCGCCGGATCAGGGCAAGGCAACGAAGCATCTCGCCTCACATTGATTGTGGGAACGCTGTGGATAATGAACGGTGGTCGAATGCCGATCAGGCTGAGCGATCAGTTACCGGTTTTGGGAGACCGCGCTTTGGATGCTGTCGGTTTGGGTGCTGCCGCCTTGCGGGCTGTGGCACGTTTAGCGGCCGGTTTTTTCGCAGAGGTGGCGGTACCTTTTTCGAGTGCATCAACACGCTTCTTCAGCGTATCGGCTTCGGCCCGTGCCTTGGCTGCCATTTCCTTCACCGCCTCGAACTCGTCGCGCGAGACAAAGTCCATCCCGCCAAACCATTCCTTGGCGCGCTCCCGCGCGCTGGCTTCGGCTTCACGTCCGACACCGGCGACCGTGCCGGCAAGGCCGTTTAAAACTTTGGAAAGATCGTCAAAAAAACGGTTCTGGCTTTGCATTTCATTAAACTCCGTCGCTGGCCCTTGCGGCCCGAAAAAATTATTGTCCGGTAACTGGTGCCCTATATCTGGGATCTTGCGGCCGGAACAACAAGGGTTTCCGCTCCCGGATTTAGCCAGTCGATCTGCTTGTTGAGTACTGCCGCAAAACACAGCCACGCCAGATAAGGTACCATAAACCAGGCGGCGGCCTTGCGGATTCGCCCGAAAACCAGCGTCGTACCCAGCGCAAGCAGGAAAATGATGACGAGAAACCAAAAGGCAGCCGCCACCTGATGCATGCCGAAGAACAGGATCGGCCAGAACAGATTAAGTGCATATTGAACCAGGTACAATATGATTGCAGGGCCACGCAATGGCGCGCCGCGGGCATGGAGCACCATGGCGAAGGCGGTTCCCATCATTGTATATAGCAGCGCCCAGGTGGCGCCGAATACCCAGCCCGGCGGCTGCATCGCCGGTTTGATCAACGACTGGAACCAGCGATTTTCTTCACCCGAATTCGCAAATTGACTGAATGCAAAACCGAGCAGCACGGTGACCGGAACGATGAACAATATCCACCGGAGCAGGGACATCCGTAGCTGACCTTTGGAAGCAATCTGATTCATGGGGGGAGGAGCATCCTTGATCGAAAATTACACGAATCGTCCGGGTTGGCTTATTCCCGAACCTCCAATGCTTTTAACAATCTCTCGGCATTTGGCCAGCACTATGCGGTTAACCTCAAACCACCGGAAATCCGGACAAAATCATCGCTGCCCTTGGTATTTTCCGTTTGATCGCCATGTTGGTTGATCGGGTATATTCCCATAGAAACTGCACAATCGAGTGATTGTGACATATAGAACGGGCTGCTACGCGCTTTGCTATGAACGATAAAACCAATTCCAGCGACAAAGAAGCCCCTCCTGCCCGGCTCCAGAAAATCGGTAATCTGCGGATGGTGTTCGATCGCGCCATCCATTATCCCAAAGCAATTGTGTTTGCCTTGCTGTCGCTGTTCGTCGCCGCGATGGCGACACTGGCCATACCGGCTGGCTTTAAAACCATTATTGACAAGGGGTTTATGGCTGGCAACGGCGATATCGCTCCGTATTTTCAAGGCCTTCTGGGCATCGTCGCGATTCTTGCGATAGCCACCGCATTCCGATTCTACTTTGTCAGCTGGCTGGGCGAGCGGGTAGTCGCCGACCTCCGGCTCGCCGTTCAGGGCAATCTGCTGCGGCTCGCCCCGGGTTTTTTTGAAGAGAACCGGCCATCGGAAATTGCATCCCGGATGACCGCCGATACCGCGGTTATCGAACAGGTGGTCGGGACGACAGTGTCCGTGGCTCTGCGCAACATAGTCATCGGGATCGGCGGGATCATCTATCTCTTCACCCTGGCCCCTGCATTGACCGCCGGACTTTTGATGGCGATTCCGGTGATCATTCTGCCGATTGTATTTATCGGCCGTAGGCTGACCAATGTGTCGCGCTTCAGCCAGGACCGGGTCGCCGACGTCGGCGCTATGGTTGCCGAAACTCTCGGCGCGATGAAGATCGTACAGGCCTTTGGTCAGGAAAAGCGCGAGCATGAACGATTCGGCGGTGCTGTCGAGGCCACTTTTGACACCGCAAAACGCAGAATCCGGTTGCGCGCAGCGATGACCGCCATAGTTATCGGTCTGATTTTCACCGGCATCACCATGTTGATGTGGCGGGGCGCGATAGGCGTCTCGAACGGATCGATATCTGGCGGTACGATTGCCGCCTTTGTGCTCACCGGTGCTCTCGTAGCGGGTGCCTTCGGCGCTCTCACAGAAGTCTATGGCGATCTGCTGCGCGGTGCCGGAGCAGCGGGCCGGCTGGCGGAATTGCTCTCCGAGGAACCGGGCATTGCGGCACCGGAAAATCCCATCGCCCTGCCGTTGCCCTCGCGCGGCAAGATCGCGTTCGACAATGTTACATTTTCCTATCCAACCCGCCTTGACGTCCACGCGCTCAGTAATTTTTCGCTCACTGTTTCGCCTGGTGAAACCGTCGCTGTGGTAGGACCATCCGGTGCCGGTAAATCAACCCTGTTTCAGCTGGCCCAGCGCTTTTACGATCCGCAAGGCGGCTCGGTACGTATTGACGGCGTAGCCCTGCCCTCTGCCGATCCTGCTGAGATCAGGCAACGCATGGCACTGGTACCGCAGGAAACAGTGTTATTTGCCGCATCGGCGCGTGACAATTTACGATATGGCAAGTGGGAGGCAACAGACGAGGAAATATGGGAGGCCGCGCGTGTCGCCAACGCCGAGAAATTTCTTCGTGCCTTGCCCGACGGCCTGGACAGTTTCATGGGCGAAGCGGGTACGCGGCTGTCAGGCGGCCAGCGCCAGCGCATCTCGATCGCTCGCGCACTGCTTCGCAACACGCCAATCCTGCTGCTTGACGAAGCTACATCCGCGCTGGACGCGGAAAGTGAAAAGCTGGTGCAGGACGCGCTGGACCATTTGATGAAGGATCGCACAACCATCGTCATCGCCCATCGTCTGGCGACGGTACGATCGGCTGACCGGATCATCGTGATGGATGAGGGCCGGATCGTAGAACAGGGCGACCATGATAGCCTGATTGCCAAAAACGGGCTCTATTCGCGGCTGGCGGATCTCCAGTTCAGCAGCGCCGAGACAAGCAGACCAAAAGCCGCAATTTAACATTTCTGGGGCGTCGAACATAAAAAAGGGGCCGCGATAAGATTATCGCGGCCCCTTTTTGTTTCTATATTGCCAGCCTAGTTTGGCCTAGTTTGGATTGCGGCTCGCTTTGTTAAAGCTACCGTATAATTCGTTGCCGACAAATCCAAATTTGGTCACGCCGCTGGTCTTGATTACCGCCAACGTCCGGTCGGTGGTTAGATAAGCGCTCAGCGGATCGGGCTGGAACTGCAGTTCCGGTTCGGGAACCATAGATTTGGTCTGCGCCAGAAATTGTTTGACCTGATTCAGCGTTACCGGGCTGTCGTTCCAGGTTATCTGGTTGGTTGCCGTAATCCCGAGACGGTTTTTGACCGGATCGACAAAATCTTCCGGCGGCGGACTGTCATCCGCGACCGGGAGGTCGATTTTGACCGCGTGCGTCTGCACCGGGATTGTGATGATGAACATGATGAGAAGAACCAACAAGACGTCGATGAGCGGCGTCGTGTTCATCTCCATCATTGGCTCGCCATCATCTCTTCCGCCACTCATTGCCATTCGTGCGTCTCCTTAACCTTGTATAATTCTAGTTGCCGGCCGAAACTATTCGACGACAATCGGTGTGGACAGAAAGCCTACTTTCGCAAATCCGGCACGCTGCATAGTGTATATTGCGCCGCCGATGCACTTGTAGGGCGTGTTGATGTCTCCGCGGATATGAACTTCGGGCATATCTTCAGGAGTCATGTTTTCAACCCCACCAAAGGCATCAATCTGGTCTTCCAGCGCTTTCACTGCTCGGGTCACCAACTCGGTGGAATCGACCGGAGTGGTGTTCCAGTAGACGCGGCAATTACCGCCGGGAGTAGCTCCTGAATATTCTGGATCACCCGGATCACGTCCTGCAGCATCGGTCGTTGTAACCGACAGCAGCACATTCTCACGCTTCGTCGTGGTCACTTCGAACGGAAGCACCGGAAGTTCAAGTTCCACTGACTGGATAACCACCGGCACCGCGATCAGAAAAATGATCAGCAGGACCAGCATCACGTCCACGAGTGGGGTTGTATTAATGTCGGATAGAGGAGTCTCCTCCTTGCCACCGCCCCCAACATTCATCGCCATAGGATTTTATCCTCTCAAAACTTTACTTTCTGCAAGGAGCGAACGCTCCCTGGTCGTGCGTTGGTCGGGTTGCTGCCGCAAGCCACGGCTAGCGACCCGACCCCCGACTTATG
>NZ_JBATHY010000315.1:0-5477 GCF_049667325.1 Parasphingorhabdus sp.
CCGGTGATGGGCGAACTCAAGAAACGCCACGGCACCGAAATCGACATGAGCAAAGCCAGCGCACTGGTGAAGGCGGCGCTGAGCTAAATCTATGACCCTGTCCCCGCAATGGCTCGAAGAACTGCGATCGCGTGTCACTTTATCGACCCTGATCGGGCGAACTGTGAAGGTGCAGAAGGCGGGGCGGGAATATAAGGCGTGCTGCCCGTTTCATAACGAGAAAACGCCGAGCTTCACGATCAACGACGAAAAAGGCTTTTACCACTGCTTCGGCTGCGGCGCTCATGGTGATGCGATCAGCTGGATGACCGAACAACGCGGGCTGGGCTTCATGGACGCGGTCAAGGATCTCGCAGCGGAAGCCCAGATGGATGTCCCTGCCCCCGACCCGCGCGCGGCGCAACGCCAGGAAACCCGCGCTACCCTGCACGACGTCATGGCAGCAGCGCAGGACTGGTTTGTCGCACAATTCAACGGCGTCGAGGGGGCTGCGGCTCGGGAATATCTAAAAAACCGCGGCATATCCGAAAGCACGATCCGCGAGTTTGGTTTCGGTTTTGCGCCCGATTCCCGGGGACGGCTCAGGCAAGCGCTCTCGGTTCATGGCATGGACCAGCTGGTCGAGGCCGGACTGCTGATCAAGGTCGAAGAAAAGGAGCCCTATGACCGGTTCCGCGGTCGGTTGATGATCCCGATCCGCGATCCGCGGGGCCGGGTGATTGCTTTTGGTGGCCGCATCTTGGGCGATGGCGAGCCGAAATATCTCAATAGCCCCGATACGCCCTTGTTCGACAAAGGCCGCACGCTTTACAATCTTGACAAGGCCTCGCCGGCATCCCGCCAGACCGGACGGATATTGGTGGTCGAGGGCTATATGGACGCCATCGCTCTGGCGCAGGCCGGATTCGCGGATGTGGTGGCTCCTCTCGGCACCGCGCTGACTGAGCATCAGATCGAACGGATCTGGAAAATGGTCGAAGCCCCGATCCTCTGTTTTGATGGCGACAATGCCGGCCAAAAGGCTTCGATGCGGGCGGCCTTGCGCGCTTTGCCGATCTTGCGCCCCTCGCACAGCCTGCACTTTATTTCCCTTCCAGCCGGCCAGGATCCCGATGACCTGATCCGCTCCGACGGCGCGCAGGCCTTCGCGGCTTTGATCGCCAAACCCCAGATGCTCGACGAGAAAATCTGGCAGGTGGAATATGACGCGGAGCCGCTCAATACTCCGGAAACCAAGGCTGGCCTGAAAAAACGCCTGTCCGGTCATGTCCGCGAAATCGCCGACCAGGATATTGCCCAGCATTATCGGCAGGAATTCCACGAGCGCTATCAAGCTGCTTTTTTTTCCCGGAAGGACAATCGTTCAGAAGGGCGGTTTACTCCGGGCAAAAACCGCAAATTTCCGTCGAAATTTGTATCTTTCAAGCCGCTGGACGACACCAAGACCTTTTTGATCGAGGGTTATGACCTGCAAATCGCCAAAGGAATATTAGGCGGTCTGATCCGCCATCCGGGCCGTATTTCGAGCCATTTCGAGGAGCTCAGCGCGATCAAACTTGCCGATTCGCAATTGCAGATGTTGCTCGGTGAATTGATCAATGTCGCAATGAGCAAAGAAACGCTTGATATGCAGGGCCTTCTTACCATATTGGAGAAGACAGATTGTTATAATGTCGCAAAAGGGCTGTTACGGGCCGACGCGCTGAATTTCACTTTCAACCGCAGAATGCCAGAAGATGCCCCTTCGCTTTTGATCGAAAGGGCGCATCGGGATTTGGCAGAAGCGATAAAAGTGGTGACGGCGCGCCCCGGACTGGAAGCGGCTCTGGCAGAGGCGACGCGGCGGGTGCAGGACGATCTCACGGAAGAAAGTTATGCCGAGCAGCAGCGCCTCAGGGAAGCAAAGCGGTTATTTCACGAGCGGTTGGTCGACCTGACCCAGATCGACGACACAGTGTAGTTTTAAATTAGGGGCCTCAGCCATTGGCAAGTAAAGCGAAAAATTCCAAAGCCGAAGACGAACCGTTGATCGATCTCAACGATAGCGCGATCAAGAAATTGATCACTAAAGGGAAAAAGCGCGGCTATCTGACGATTGACGAGCTGAACGAAGCCCTGCCCCAGGACCAGAACGAGCAGATTGAGGACGTGATGTCTGCAATCTCCGAAATGGGTGTCCGGATTGTCGAGAATGACGAGGAAGCCGCCGAAGAACTGGGCGGCGATGAAGTAGAATCTATCGACGGCAAGGGCAAAGAGAAAAAAACCGCTGCTGCCGTTCCCAAAAAGGCCGCCGCCGACCGCACCGACGATCCGGTCCGCATGTATCTGCGCGAAATGGGCGCCGTCGAATTGCTCAGCCGCGAAGGCGAGATCGCCATTGCCAAGCGTATCGAAGCTGGCCGCGACACCATGATCTGGGGCCTTTGCGAAAGCCCGACCACATTTAACGCGATTATCGAATGGTCAACCGCGCTCAACGACGGCGAAATGCAGTTGCGCGAAATTCTCGATCTCGACGCAATGCTTTCCAAGGATCCGGTCCCGGAAAATCTTGACGAAGAAGACGATGATGACGGCGAAATCAGCGAGAAAACTGCCGGCCCCTCGTTCAAGGATGATGACGAAGTCGAGGATGAAGAATCGGCTGACGGTGACGATGATGAAGAGGCAGAACTAACCGAACGCCGCACCAAGCGGGTGGTCGAAGAGGAAGAGGAAGACAATACCCTTTCGCTCGCCCAGATGGAAGAGGCCCTGAAACCCGACGCGCTCGATAAATTTGCGCTGATCACATCGGTGTTCAAGAAATTCTCGAAATTGCAGACGATCAGGCTGGACTCGTTGGCAGCCGGCAAGGATTTTCCGAAAGCTTCCGAGACAAAATATCACAATTTGCGGGAAGAATTGACCGCGTTGGTCGAAAGCGTGCAATTTCATGCGAACAAGATCGAGTTTCTGGTCGACCAGCTTTACTCGTTTAATCGCCGGCTGACGACGCTCGGCGGGCAGATGCTCCGTCTGGCGGAACGGCACAAGGTTCCGCGCCGTGCGTTTCTGGAGAGCTATGTCGGCAACGAGCTGGACGACGGCTGGCTGGCCGGCATGGCCAAGACCGACAAAAAATGGGCGGCCTTTGTCGAAAAAGAAGCAGAAGCGGTTGACCGCATCCGGGCTGAAATTTCCGATATCGCCAATGCTACCGGAACATCGCTGATCGAATTTCGCCGCATTGTAAATATGGTGCAAAAGGGCGAGCGCGAAGCGCGGATCGCCAAAAAGGAAATGGTCGAAGCCAATCTTCGCCTCGTGATTTCCATCGCCAAAAAATATACCAACCGTGGCTTGCAGTTTCTCGACCTGATTCAGGAAGGCAATATCGGCCTGATGAAAGCGGTCGACAAATTCGAATATCGCCGCGGTTACAAGTTCAGCACCTACGCCACCTGGTGGATCCGTCAGGCGATCACCCGATCCATTGCTGATCAGGCACGTACCATACGTATTCCGGTGCATATGATCGAAACTATCAACAAGCTGGTCAGAACGTCCCGCCAGTTCCTCCATGAACAGGGCCGGGAGCCGACCCCGGAAGAGATGGCCGAACGCCTCTCCATGCCGCTTGAAAAAGTGCGCAAGGTGATGAAAATTGCCAAGGAACCGATTTCGCTCGAAACCCCAATCGGTGATGAAGAAGATTCGCATCTCGGTGATTTTATTGAAGACAAAAATGCAATCATCCCGGTCGACGCGGCAATTCAAGCGAATCTGAAGGAAACTGTGACTCGCGTTCTCGCCAGCCTGACTCCGCGTGAAGAACGCGTGCTGCGCATGCGATTCGGTATCGGCATGAACACCGATCACACGCTGGAAGAAGTAGGACAACAGTTCAGCGTCACGCGCGAACGGATCCGGCAGATTGAGGCAAAGGCGCTCAGAAAACTGAAACACCCGAGCCGCAGCCGCAAAATGCGGAGTTTCCTGGATCAATAGCTTGCCACGTCCCCACCGAACATCATGGTTTGTAAATAGCTAACAGCCGATAAACCAGCTCTTTAGGAATCATCTGTATAGCCTGGATTGGACGAAGATGTTTATTGCATTTTCGCGATAATTCTCGGGATATCGGAAACGCGATGCTTGGACAAAATGCACAATCGACGACACAGCATAGTTTGGCTGAACATGTCGGCACCCATGGCAGCGATATGGCGCCCTATGTCCAGCTGATCGCCGAAGATTTCTCTATTCTGTCTGGTGCGGATATCGCTGACATCGCACATTTTTTGTGCATTTTGCACGGTAGGCATCCCGGTGTCACCGACAATGCCGCGACCAAAACCGCCGATGATGCGGCACGCGAATGGCTGGTCCAGGCGACCGACGGTTTTGCTGCTGAACGGGCATTTCTGACAAAATTGACCGTGGCTGCCGGACCGGTTTCCGGAGTCAGCGCTGCGGACCAAAGCAATGCGGCGGTGCACGGCCAGCGCAAGGCACTGGAAATGCTGTCGCAATCCGATCGCAACGGATGCGCCATCGGAGCGGCAATTGCACTGGTTTCGGACTGGCACTCGATTAGGAAAATCCTTGAACCGATCGCACTTCGGGTCAGCGTCGAAGCCCGTTCATCGATCCTGCCGGATGTTGCGACCACGGTGGCCCTCAAAGACCAGTTGTCGCAAACACCGGCTCTCGAACGGGCTTTGAATTTTGGCTCGGAACAGCTGCTCAACCAGCATCGAGGACTTTGGCAACTGCTTGAAGCACGCCGGAAAACGCGCCTTTCCTAAAATTTTACGCGTCAGTTCCCGCCAAACTTAACCAAATGATTAACTTGCCTACAATGGGGGTTTTCCCTATCGCCTTTGCTTTGACTATCACGGCAAGGAATAGAAAATCATGCGTTTTGACGGTACCAAAGACTATGTTGCAACCGATGACCTGAAGGTTGCTGTCAACGCCGCCATGACCCTCCGGCGCCCTCTCCTTGTCAAAGGCGAGCCTGGCACCGGTAAAACGGTTCTGGCCTATGAAATTGCCAAGGCAATGGGCACGCCGCTGATCGAATGGAATGTAAAATCCACGACCAAAGCGCATCAGGGCCTGTATGAATATGATGCGGTGGCGCGTCTGCGTGATGGCCAATTGGGTGATGAGCGCGTCCACGATATTTCCAACTACATCCGCAAGGGAAAGCTGTGGGAAGCATTCACCGCTCCCGAACTTCCCGTCCTGCTGATCGACGAGATCGACAAAGCGGATATCGAATTTCCGAACGACCTACTGCAGGAACTCGACCGCATGGAATTCCATGTCTACGAGACCAAGGAAACCATCAAGGCGGCGGAACGGCCGATCGTGATCATCACGTCCAACAACGAGAAGGAGCTTCCCGACGCCTTCCTGCGCCGCTGCTTCTTCCACTATATCAAATTCCCGGATCGCCAGACGATGCAGGAAATCATCAACGTCCA
>NZ_JBATHY010000316.1:0-29449 GCF_049667325.1 Parasphingorhabdus sp.
GAGTCGCTGTTTCTGGCGACGGGCAGCGAAAGGAGATTGACGGTGCCATTGTTGCGAAAGATCGAAATATTTCTGAACGAAACCGACATGCCGTGGACCAAGTTCGGTCGGCTGTCTGTGAGCGATCCACGCTTTGTCCAGGATCTGCGTAACGGGCGCCAACCGGGAAACGCAGTATCGCACCGGGTGGAGCATTTCATGGATATATGGCGGGCAAACCATGCCGGTTGATCCAGCGCAGTTAAACACCTGTCGGCGAGACCCTGGTTCGGTACTTGCCAGTCAGATTGAAATTTTGGCCGGCGATCGGGCCAGCGTCATGCTAGAACGAGAGCGGCCCTGGGCAAGCATCACCTTTGCCGGGACGCGGCACAGCTTGACTGTGAATTGGACGGGCGCAGTCGATCTTGCTGATTTGGACAATCTGGCCAAGCTACTGCCAGCTCATGAATATTCAATTCCTGGCCATTTTGTCGCCGATATATTGGTCACCGAACAATCAAAAACTCGCTTGCTGGTCGAAGCCCTCTCGATCATCGATCCCGTCCATGAATAGAACCGATTAACGCTGGACAGTCATTCTCTCCAAAGTACCGAGCGCGGCCTTCAGGGCAGCGTCCATATCCGCTTGCCGATTATCCTGGATATTGATGTCAGCGGAATCGACGGACCGCAGCGGCGGGATGGAAACTGGAGCAGGTTCTTCGGACTTCTGCGCCAATGGGATCGTTTCTTCGGCGTCCGGAGACGCCACCGGGAACTCTTGGGGCGGAGCAGCCTGTCCACGCGATTCCAGCGCTTCCAGGCGGCGAAGACCCGCTTCCAGCCGATCGGCAAGCTCAGCCAGTGACATAGCGGCCAGATCCTCGCGGGGAGCGGCCATTTCGTCAGCTTGAGAACCCCAATCGGACTGGACAGGCGTCGGATCTGCTTCGGCCGGAGAATGCAGTATCTTGTCGGCAACGAACGGGCCGGGCGTTGCGGGCGGCGAAACCGATTGCTCGGCAGGCTCAACGTGATCTTGGTCAGTCTCTGACGGGTCAAACTGCTTGATTTTATCGGCAAGCGGCGCTCCCAGATCAGAGGATGCAAAGATCGGATGGCGCGCGGGAGCGTCGGGGTGACTGTCTGCAGATCTTACATCCGGCAGATCCTCCAGCTCTGTCACCTGGCCAGCAGATTTTTTAGGTTTTTTGAGAAACCTGGTCAGCGATTTTGCCGACAGGTTCAGCTTAGGTACGGTAAATCGTGATTTGCCTTCCTGCACGTCGTCGATCGATTCCGGCGTCAGGTTTCTGCGAATTGCCAAGCTCATATCGGAGCCTCCTTCCAGAGATTTCATATTATGGTTTAGAATCAGATAAAGTGCAGACATCGAAATCAGGCCTGCCGTTACGGCAATCAAGCCGCGCGCCGTATTTCCCAAAGGCGGCGCGGCAGCAGGCATGAATTCGGAAAGTCCGGTCGCACCGATGATGTTTTCAAGATAGACGTGGGGCAATGTAGCGATCACAAGCGCTGCCGCAATACCTCCCGCAACGGCCATTGCGGGCTGTTTAAACCGAGCCATATCCTGCTCTATCAAGTCCACATCATTCTCCACCATCTCAAGCCGCGCGATCATAGGATTTACGCGCGATCAACCTTTGGTAAACAGGAGCATAACGCAAAATGTTTGACGACCAGTTACGATCCGCCTCTACAAATTTCCGTGCTGCATCAATAGTTTGTGGCCATGATTCGCTATCATCGAGCAGATTGGCCAGTTTTTTCGCGATTTTCCCCGGGTCGCCAGCCTGGAAAAGAGTGCCCGTGACGCCATCGGCAATCAACTCCCGGTGACCACCGACATCGGATGCCGCCACAAGCCGTCCCTGCGCCATTGCTTCCAGCGGTTTGAGCGGGGTCACGAGATCAGTAAGCCGCATCGCCTTGCGCGGGTAGACCATGATATCCATCAGGCCATAATATCGTTCGACCTCCGCGTGTGGCACGCGACCGGTGAAAGTAATGGCTGACCCGACCCCCATTCGATCCGCCTGCGCCTTCAGCGCATCCTCCATTGGACCGCCGCCGACCAGCAGCAAATGCACGTCCGGATGGGAACGCTGAAGCAGTGGCAGGGCCGCGATCAGATCGTCGAGACCTTCATAGTCGTAAAAGCTGCCGATAAATCCCAGAACCGGTTTCCCTGTCAAACCCAGCTCGGCCAGGAATCCTTCATCGCGCGCCGGTGGTTCCCCGAACAGGTCGAGATCGACACCATTGGGGGAGACGGTAATTTTGTCGGACTTCACACCCCGTCCCATCAGATCGGACCGCAATCCTTCGCAGATCACCGCAATTGCATCCGCGCCGTTAATGACATGATTCTCGAGTTGCCGCGTCAACCAGTAACGCGGGCTATTTTCCCTGCCCGTGCCATTGCCGACGGCGGCGTCTTCCCAGAAAGCCCGTATTTCATAGACAAGCGGCAATCCCGATTTTTCGGCGGCACGCAAGGCAGCCAGTCCGTTGAGCGCCGGCGAATGGGCGTGCAATATATCCGGCTGCCACTCGTGGATGACTCGCTCGATTCGCTCTGCCAACACTGAAACTTCCCGCCATTCACGAACCGGAGAAGGCCCCTGAACCTGAGCCAATGTGCGGAAGAACTGGAGGTCATCGGCCACTTCCAGCGGCTGTTTCGCGACATAACCATGCTGATTCTGGCGAACGCCGGTGACGCCCGCGACCGTCAGTCCGCTGGCAATTTGCGCCTTCATGATCGCGCGTGTGCGGAAGCAATAGCCGCTGTGCAGGGGCAGGCTGTGATCGAGAATGTGCAGAATACGCGTCATGGCACAAAGCCTTGCCAAAAAAGGATTAACGTCCCGTCAACCCAATGTCTGTATCGCGCGAAGATAGAAGAGTGCGCTTTTGCCGCTCGTGCCGGGATGGATTGGTTAGATGATAGACAATTTTTCTATCGCTTTAACGCATGGCTTGCTGCTGATCGCAGCCTGGCGTCTCATCCATCGCGACGACCTTGATGTCGAAGACCCCCCGGAACGCGACAAGGAACCAAGCGGTTTCCTGAAGCGACCCTCCATCGACGGATCAAGCTCCGATGCGTGACCTCTTCTTTGTCGGATATCTCCTGGCGCTGTTGTTCCTCGCCTTCAAGCGCCCGTTTCTGTTCACCCTGATCTACGCCTATGTCGATATTGTGGCTCCGCAGCGGCTGAGCTATTTCATGCTCAACTCCGTGCCTTTGTCGCTAGTCGTGTTCGCCCTGGCCTTCCTTGGCTACATGTTTGCGGACAACAAGCAGGACAGCCGTTTTTCAATCCGCCAGGCGATGATGGTCCTGTTGCTCGTCTATTGCGGATATACCACGTTGCAGGCGGAGGTACCGGACGCGGCACTGGAAAAGTGGGACTGGGTCTGGAAGGCTCTGGTCTTCGCGATATTCCTGCCGCTGACCTTAAAGACCAAATTGCGGCTTGAAGCGCTTGCCCTGTTCATGGTGTTGTGCGCCGGGACATTGATCATCACCGGCGGGATCAAGACATTGGCGTCGGGGGGCGGCTATGGCGTCCTTGTGCTGCTGGTCGACAATAACGCCGGCCTGTACGAGGGGTCGATCATTTCGACGGTTGCCATTTGTATCATCCCGCTGATCCTATGGCTGGCCAATCACGGGACAATTTTCCCGCCCGACTGGCGGGTGAAAATTTTTGCTTATGCCCTGATCTTTGCCGCCCTGCTCATCCCCATTGGGACACAGGCGCGCACCGGCCTCGTCTGCATCGGGGTCTGGGCGGTGCTGCAATTGCGTTTCGTCCGTTTCCGATTAATCTACGGTGGCATCGCGATTGCGCTAGGCCTCTTGTCGATTCCGTTCCTGCCACAAAGCTTCACCGAACGCATGGCAACGATCGAAAATTACGAAGCGGACCAATCCGCATCAACTCGGCTGGCAGTCTGGCGGTGGACACTGGGCTATGTCAGCGAACACCCGTTTGGAGGCGGTTTTGACGTCTACCGGATCAACAAGTTGACATACGAATTGTCGGAAGTGGACGTCGCGCAATATGAGGACTGGGGCATCGATCCCGACGATGTCGACGCACGACTTGTCGAGGATGAATCGCGCGCCTTTCACAGCAGCTATTTCGAAATGCTCGGCGAACAAGGCTATCCGGGGCTGATCTTATGGCTGATCATCCATGTCGGGGGGCTTTGGCGTATGGAACTGCTGCGACGAAAATATGCGAAATCCGAAAAGCAGGGCGAGCAGTGGGTGGCCCCCCTCGCCATTGCCTTGCAACACGGTCATGTGATTTTTCTCGTCGGGGCATTATTCGTCGGCATCGCGTTCCAGCCATTTGTCTACATGCTGGTTGCGCTGCAGATCGGTCTCGACACATATATGACACGCCGGTCAGCAGAATCTCGGTGGCAGCCGATCGCTAAACAACTGACTGGGACTGCAAAACCGCAACCATCGCCGCCATCGCGCCTACCATTCACAAATTGAGTGACGCCTTCGCCGGCGCGCAGTAGGAGCAGGGCATGGCACTCACTGTTTCCGTCACTGTCGAACGATGGCCTGTCGCCGGCTATTTCATCATCAGCCGGGGTGCCAAATCTCACGTCGATGTCGTGCGGTGCGAAGTTTCGGACGGCTTTCATACAGGCACGGCAGAGGGGACACCGATATATTACGAGGGTGAAAGCGCCGAAGAATGTGCGAAAAACATCATGCAGTTTTCCGCCAGTTATCCCGAACTTGATCATGCGACTCTGCTGCAGAACATGCCGCGTGGCGCCGCCCGCAACGCACTTGATTGCGCGCTCTGGGATCTGGAATGCCGACAACAAAACAAGTCCCTGGCAGAATTGTCAGGCCTGCCCGAACCCGCCCCCCTGATCTCCGCCTTCACCATATCGCTCGGTCAGCCGGAAATCATGGAAGCACAGGCTCGCCAGGCCGCGTTCAACGGGCAAAAGCTGCTGAAACTGAAATTGTCGGGTCAGGACGATCATGAACGGGTTGCTGCTGTCCATCGCGGTGCGCCAGCTGCCCGCCTCATCGTTGATGCCAACGAAAGCTGGAACGATCTCGACATTGCTGCCGAAGCTGCGCGGCTGGCGCAATATTCAGTCGAACTGATCGAGCAACCGGTCAGCGCCGGAAGGGATCATCTTCTCGGCGGTGTGCGGTCACCGGTGCCGCTCTGTGCGGATGAAAGCTGCCACACCAGCGCCGATATCGAAAGGATTGCACCCTTTTATGATGCGGTGAACATCAAACTCGACAAGGCTGGCGGACTAACCGAGGCAATAGCGATGGCTCAGGCGGCCCAGGCCATGAATATGAAAATCATGGTCGGCTGTATGCTCTCGACATCGCTGGGAATTCGGCCGGCTTTCGCTCTGGCGCAGCTCGCGCACTGGGTCGATCTCGACGGACCCCTTCTGCTCGCGAAAGACCGTGACGATGCTTTCCAGTTCGAGTTCGGCAGAATATTCCCCCGGGAAAGAGCAAGTTAGATTCCGTCCAGATACTCGATCACGGGTGCGGCGGCCATACAAGGCGCGAGCTTTGGACCACTCGCCCGGAAATGATCCGATTTGCCATGCGCTTCCAGCGCGGCCTGATCGATATAGCGCTCAAGCACCTTATATTGCTGGGGGTTGTCCTTGCACTGAAATGCCGCATAAAATTCATTGCCCGGTTCGTTCGCGCTAACCGCTGCCATAAGCTCGGAAAAAGCCGCTTCAAAATCGGCATTCTTGCCTTCTGCGACGGTCAATGTTGCGACTACGCCTATTGATGCCATGGTATCTTCTCCTTGATTGATACGGGCCAGCGATCCCTCGCCGGCCCGTTCTTCGTTATGCTAGAAAATCTCGAACAATCCGGCTGCGCCCTGTCCACCGCCAACGCACATCGTGACAACCGCATATTTCGCGCCACGCCGTTTGCCTTCGATCAAGGCGTGGCCGGTGCAACGAGCGCCGGTCATGCCATAAGGGTGTCCGATCGAGATCGAGCCGCCGTTGACGTTCAATAGCTCGCCAGGAATACCGAGCTTCTGTTGGCAATAGAGCACCTGCACGGCGAACGCTTCATTGAGCTCCCACAGGCCGATATCATCCATTTTCAGACCAAAGCGCTCGAGCAACATCGGGATCGCGAAGACCGGACCAATGCCCATTTCATCAGGCTTCGTGCCTGCGACAGCCATGCCTACATAGCGGCCCAGTGGGTTCAGTCCGGCTTTCTCTGCCGCTTTTGCTTCCATCACGACGCTGGCAGACGAACCATCGGAAAGCTGCGATGCGTTACCCGCAGTGATGATCTTGTCAGGTCCGAGTACGGGCTTGAGTGACTGCAGACCTTCAAGCGTGGTCGAAGGGCGGTTTCCTTCGTCCTTGCTGATGGTGACTTCGACGTGGGAAATTTCTTTGGTTTCCTTGTCCTGCACGCCCATGCTGGTCGTGACTTCGACGATTTCAGCATCGAAATGACCGGCTTCCTGAGCAGCTGCGGTGCGCATTTGCGACTGCAGGGCATATTCGTCACAGGCATCGCGGCCAATTCCATAACGTTCACCGACCACTTCGGCGGTCTGGAGCATCGGCATGTAAATATCGGCATGCATCTTCATCAGTTCACGGTCAGGTTGCACGCGCATTTCTGCAGTCTGCACGGTCGAGATTGAATCCTGTCCGCCGCCGACAACTACGTCCATCCGGTCGAGCGTGACCTGTTTGGACGCGGTGGCAATCGCCATCAGGCCGGAAGAACATTGCCGGTCGATTGTCATACCGGGAACTTCGATAGGAAATCCTGAACGCAACGCGACCTGGCGGGCAAGATTGCCGCCCTGCGATCCCTGCTGCAAGGCGCTGCCCCAGACAACATCGTCGATCGTACCAGGGTCGATGCCCGCTCTTTCGACGGCCGCTTTTGCGGCATAGTGGCCAAGTGTTGCACCGGTTGTCGTATTAAAAGCACCCTTATAGGCGCGGCCTATGGGTGTACGGGCTGTGGAAACGATGACGGCGTCACGCATGATGATATTCCTTATAATTGCTATCGGAGTCGCTTTTGACTCCTATTGTCCCGATTAATTGGTCAATTAACAAGGGATTTTTTCGGGATCGCGCTGCCGTTACGTAACGCTAGTCATTGCTCTGCGGAACAGCATATCCGCCCTCGGGATAGGGCAGGATCATTTCGCCATCCGGAGCGGCGGTGAAGGTTGTTTGCGTCGGATAGGCAAATTCCAGACCTTCTTCGTTGAATGTCTGCAAAATCGCCAGCCCGATTTTATGGCGTCCCTGATAGACGACTTCATAATCGCTGCTCATGATATCGAAATCGAGTTCGAAATTAATCGAGCTATCGCCGAAGCCGACAAAGCCGGAGCGGATGAATACCGCTTCGTTTTTCTCGACGATCTTCTTGAGCAGGCCGGGAATCCGGCGCGCATCAGCCGGCTTTGTCTGATAAATGACACCAATGCCAAAGCGTGTCCGCCGTCTTGCCAGACGGGTCATATTGACGATTTCCTTGTCCAGCAAATTGGTGTTCGAAATGATAATCTCTTCACCGGTTACCGCCCTCAATCTTGTGCTTTTGAGTCCGATTTTCTCGATTGTGCCAATGGTAGTGTCATAAGTGATTGTTTCTCCGCGGCGGAACGGCTTGTCGAAAATAATCGAAAGCGCCGCAAACAGATCGGAAAAAATACCCTGGGCGGCGAGACCGATCGCGATACCGCCGACCCCCAGACCTGCGATCAGACCGGTTACATTTACACCCAGATTGTCGAGGATCATGATCGCGGCGATTGCAAAGAGCACGAAGGTGACCAGCAAGCGGATCAAAGTCATCGCATTTTCCAGCGTTTCGTGCTGGTCAGGATCCTGCGATGTCCGGCGCACAATAAGTCCCAGAATGATCTCGCGGAGCCAAATGGCGACTTGTACCACCACCGATATCGTGAACAGCACATGCACCACGCGATCGAAGCTGGATGGCGCGCTGGCGAAGGTCACGACGAGCTCGGCTGACACCATCAACATGAAGAACTTGCTGGTTCGGGAAATCGCCGTGCCGATGATTGTACGATATCCGGTCAGGCCCTGATTCTTGCGGACATAGCGTGCGGCAAGACGCTTGATCGCACCGAGCAGGAAGAAGATTGCGGTGCCGATAACGGCTGCGATAGTCAGTTCCACATAATGGTCTGTCAGCCAACGCGACCCGTCGAGGGTCATCCGCTGGATAGACGTGCCAATATCCGGGACGGTCGGAACGAGAGCGGGTTCTGATGTTTTTGTCATAGGGCTCCAGCTAGGGAGAAGTGCCGAAAATAACAACCCGTGTGATCAAAGTCCGCACCGCTGCGGTTGCCGGGTTCACGTTTTTTGAGCACCGATAAGAAATTCTACATTGCCCTTGGGTCCCGTGATCGGACTTTCGGTGATTCCCAGGATATCCCAGCCGGATTCAATCAGCCAGTCCCTCACTTTTTCGCAGGCCGCTTGGCGAACCGCGTCGTCTCGCACAACCCCTCCCTTGCCGACGTCGCTGCGCTCGGCTTCAAATTGCGGCTTTACCAGCGCAACCAGTTTTGCGGTTGCTTTGGCAAATTCAAGCGGTCGCTCAAGTACTTTGACCAATGAAATGAAACTGGCATCGCAGACGATGATATCGACTTCTTCCGGAATATGCCGGTCGGTGAGGATCCTGGCACTGGTTTGTTCGTGCACAACGACCCGGTCATCCTGACGCAGCTTCCACGCAAGCTGGTTGGTGCCGCTATCCACGGCATAGACCCTTGCCGCACCCCCGGTCAGCAGCACATCGGTAAAGCCGCCGGTACTACTGCCGACGTCCATCGCAACCATACCGGTGACGTTGATGCCAAAATGTTGCAGCGCGTGATCGAGCTTTATGCCCCCGCGGGACACCCACGGATGGTCCTTACCCTTGAGTTCGATCGGTGCGTCGCGCGCGATCTTATGTCCTGGTTTGTCCACTTTCTTGCCCGCAACGGTGACCAGGCCCGCCATAATATAGGCTTGCGCCTTGGCCCGGCTATCGGCGAGACCACGATCTGCCAGTATCTGATCAACGCGTTGTTTCACGACTTTGGGTTCAGACCGGGGCATGGTAAATCAGGACTAGCGTAGCACTGCAGTTTTGGCCATATCCCTTTATTATGAAAATCATTTCCATCACGCGCCCCTTGGCTTTGACCCTTCCTCTGCTCGTTCTCGCGGCTTGCTCGACTGCGCCGCCGGAACCAGCGCCCGTCCCACAACCAACCAAGCCGGTCGCAGCACCGTCCGCGGCACCGGCGCAGCCGCAAGGAGAGTGGATTGATTGGCCGATCACTCCCGGCGAGTGGGTCTATCGAAAGGATGATCGGGGTTCGCTGGCCCTGTTTGGTCAATCCGATCGAGACGCCATACTCATCATCCGCTGCGAACTATCGCGTCGACAATTGTTTCTGTCGCGCTCCGGCACGGTCGGGGACAGGGCCACTATGGTTTTGCGTGCGAGCGCCGGCCTGCAATCCTATCCCGCCAGCAATAGCGGTGGAACGCCGAACTATGTCGCCATTTCGGTGGCGCCGCGCGATATGATGATGGACCGTATCGCCTATAGTCGCGGCCGTTTTGCCGTCGAAACTGATGGCCTGCAATCGCTCGCGATCCCGGTCTGGCCCGAATTCAGTCGTGTGGTGGAAGATTGCCGTAACTGATCCGCTTGTGATCAGGCCGGAACGCGCAATTGTGACAGCAAAAAAATAAAATGCAAGACTTGATCAGAAGTGCGATTTGATTCACATTTATAGCGTCGAACAGCGGAGAATGATTCAATGCAACAGTTCGTATTATATTCACAAGCGAAAGGAGGTGGTCCGATGTCTCATGGTTCAGCACAGGGGTCGGAAAAATCCGTTCGGGGGGCGAATCTGATTTAGATTTCAGGCAACCCGGCAGCGGCACTTCCTACCGCTGACCCATGTTCAGAGGTTGTCGGTCCAGATGGATCGGCAACCTCTTTTCATTTCCGTCTATCTGATCTTTCGAGATATTCCTCGCGGATCATAAAATCGCGAATGCCTACCCGTACCTCTC
This sequence comes from Parasphingorhabdus sp., assembly GCF_049667325.1. Taxonomy (GTDB): domain Bacteria; phylum Pseudomonadota; class Alphaproteobacteria; order Sphingomonadales; family Sphingomonadaceae; genus Parasphingorhabdus. Next base: position 10,150 of record NZ_JBATHY010000316.1, read on the forward strand.
GCAGAAACTGGACCAGAGCGACCGAAAGCAGACTGATTGCAACGACGAACGCGATCGCAACGACCAGAGAAAGGTCGACACCGGTCATCTCCATGATGAACAGCAGGCCGATCAAGCCGCAAGCGATGATGGCGCTGATTACGCTCAGAAATATGGCGCTGTTGACGATCTTTATCCGCAGTTGCAAGTCTCCGAGTTCCGCAACCACAAGGTCATGGTCCGGACCCTTGGTGGATTTGAACAGCTCCTGGAGATCGCGCGACCGGTCGATGATCCGCGCGAGCCGGCTTGCAAACAGGTTGAGCATGGCCCCGATACCGACAAGAAGAAATGCCGGAGCCAGCGCGGTTTGCAGCACGGTGACGATATCGGCACCGGCGATTTGGGAAAATCCGTTCATGTTTTCATCCTGATCCGTAGCGCCAATCCGGTCGTCGGCTGCTCGTCCCAGAGCGAAAGAGTGTAACGCTCGGCATCAGCGCGCACGCGGGCCAGAACCTGTTCCGGCACATCACTGCTGGCAAAAATCTGGTCTGCCTGCCCCAGCCACCGCGCCTGACGGAGGGTGAGCTCATCGGGGTCCGCGCTGGCCAGCTCCAGATCAATCACTTGCGACCGCGCCTGTCGATGCGGTTGGTCGAGCCATGCTTCCAGGTCATCCACTGCGTGATCGGCCATAACATCAAGGGGGCCATCGGGATCAAGCGCCGCATCGATAGCCTTTCGGCGCGTCGCGCCGTCCGGCCATATCTGCTGTATCCTTTCCCGCACATTGAACAACGCCAAAGCCAGCGTTCCCAGACTGGCTGGGAGCAATTGCTCCAGCCGTTGCCGCAACGCTTTGGCCAGCCCTGCCGAAGCCCCGCCCGTACCGATAGCAATCAGCACCGGGTCGCGGTCAATAATTGCAGGCGTAGTATAGTCGCATAGCGCGGACCGGTCGACAGCGTTCACCAGCAAACCCTTTGCTTTCAGTCGCGCGACAGCCGCGGTCGCCTCTTCATCATTCTCAAGCGCGACAACCGCCAGTGTTAGTTCACCGGCATATTCATCATCTGTGATTTCCGCTCCGGCGCGCTCGTAGAGCCGTCTTTTTGCATCGGCCATTTCCCCATCACCCAGAAGAAGAATTTTGCGGTCCTTCATATTCAGAAAAATCGGCAACTGGTTCATCGCATCCACCAATAGAGTTGGTCACCTTGGCGCGAACCGGCGTGACACATTATTTCAGCCAGTCCGGCACATGTTCGGCGGCCATGATTGTCGCCGGTTCAATCCGTTCGGCTACCACCGCATAGCGATCGCCATCGACCAGTACTTCCGGCACCAAAGGCCGGCTGTTATAGGTGTTCGCCATTGTCGCGCCATAAGCTCCGGCCGTACGAAAAACTCCCAGATCGTCGGTCCGGACGCGGTCGACAACCCGTTCCTTGGCAAAAATATCGCTGCTTTCGCAGATCGGTCCGACAATCGAAGCAACCATCGTCTCGCCGCTCGGCTCAACCGCTTCGAAATCATGCCAGGCATCATAGATCGCTGGCCGCATCAAATCATTCATCGCCGCATCGACAATCACGAAATCACTATCCACCCCGGGTTTGATCCGGATCACCTTGGTAATCATGACACCGCTGTTTCCTGCGATGACCCGTCCGGGTTCGAACATCAGGGTAACATCCCAATCCTGGGTCACCCGTGCGACCATCGCGCCGTATTCAGCCGGGCTCGGCGGATTGTCTTCCGGCTTGTAAGGCACACCCAGCCCGCCGCCCAGATCAACATGGGTTACGACATGTCCGGCACCGCGCAAAAGCATCACGAGCTCGCCCATTCTGGCATAGCATTTTTCGAGCGGTTCGAGATTTTGCAACTGGCTGCCGATGTGCACGGCAACGCCGCGCAAGTTCAGTCCCGAGAGCTTGGAAAGCCGCTCATAAATATCCGGTGCGACATCAATCGCGACGCCAAATTTATTTTCCTTCTTGCCGGTCGAAATCTTCGCATGCGTGCCCGCATCGACATCGGGATTGACTCGCAGGGTCGCCGATGCCTGTTCGCCGCGGGAAGCGGCTATTGCTGCAAGCATCGCGCCCTCTTCTTCCGATTCCAGATTGAACTGGCCGATGCCTTCCTCGAGACCGAGGGTCAATTCCTCACGGCTCTTGCCGACTCCGGAAAAGACTATGTCTGTGGCCTTCATCCCCGCTGCAAGCGCGCGCTGCAACTCGCCGCCGGAGACCACGTCCGCTCCATAACCCTGATTGGCCAATATCCGGAGAACCGCCAGATTGGGATTCGATTTCACCGCAAAGGCGAGATGGATCTTGCCCGCATTTTGCAATCCTTCACGAAATACACGTGCGTGTCGCTCGAGCGTCGCCCGCGAATAGACATAGACCGGTGTCCCGACTTCTTCCGCAATCTTCGACAGCGGAATATCTTCCGCGTGCAATATTCCATTTTTGAGCTGGAAATGGTCCAATATCTTTTACTTTCAAACGGGTGAAACGGAACTAGCCGGGAGGCGGCAGATCGAATTCGTCATCCTGCCGTTTTTCCGAGCGGCGGAGCAGTTCGTCGCTACGCTCCGGCACGGCCTGAGTTGACGGGACCAGCAGGTCTTCCCCGCTGGGTGCTTTCGCCTCTCCGTAAATGGGAGGAGGCAAGGCTTCACCCTTTGCAGGTTGCAATGCACCGCGATTGCCGCAGGCGGCCAGTATGACGGTGGCGCCGGTCAGCAACAGTATCGATTGGAACTTGTTCATTTCAACTCTCCAGCCCCAGCGCTTTTTTGGCCTTTACAATCTGAGCCATTACTTGATCGGGTGCCGTCCCGCCATAGCTGGATCGGCTGGCGACCGAGGCGTCGACACTGAGGACGCTGAAAACACCGGCATCAATCCGGTCATCGATAGCCTGATATTGTTCCAGCGTGAGATCGGCCAAGCCACAGCCATTCTCTTCGGCGAGGGACACCACCGTTCCGGTAACATGATGGGCCTCGCGAAACGGCAACTTGACTTCCCGCACCAGCCAGTCAGCGAAATCGGTCGCGGTCGAGAACCCCGCTTCGGCCAGCGCCCGCATCCGGCTGCCGCTGAATTCCACTTCGGCAACCATGCCGGTCATCGCGGCGATCGACAGGCCGAGCAAGTCATGGGCTTCGAACACGGGCGGCTTGTCGTCCTGCATGTCCTTGGAATAGGCAAGCGGCAAGCCCTTCATCGTTATAACCAGAGCCGTCATCGCACCGACAATCCGCCCCGAATGGCCGCGCACAAGCTCGGCGGCATCGGGATTTCGCTTCTGCGGCATGATCGAGGAACCCGTCGAAAAGCTGTCGGGAAGTTTGACGAAACCGAAGGGCTGGCTCGCCCAGATCACGAATTCTTCCGCGAGCCGGGAAAGATGCAAGCTGCACTGGGTTGCTGCCATCAGATAGTCGAGCGCAAAATCCCGGTCAGAAACCGAATCGAGGCTGTTGCCCGTCGGATTGTCAAAACCCAGAATCGACGCTGTTTTGTCGCGATCAATCGGAAATCCCGTACCAGCCAGCGCCGCTGCACCAAGCGGCGATTCGTTCATCCGCTGCCGCGCAGCGGCGAAGCGCGAGCGGTCTCTTCTGACCATTTCGTAATAAGCCATCAGATGGTGGCCGAGACTCACCGGCTGGGCCGATTGCAGATGGGTAAAGCCCGGCATGATCGTATCGACATGTTCTTCGGCACGATCGACCAGCGCCTTTTGCAAGGCAGCCAGTGCGCTGTCGACCATATCAATCGCTTCGCGCACCCAGAGCCGGAAATCGGTCGCCACCTGATCGTTGCGGGAGCGCGCAGTATGCAGGCGGCCTGCTACCGGACCGACGATCTCCGCTAGCCGCGCTTCCACGTGCATATGAATATCTTCGAGGTCGAGATCTTCAGTGACGCCACCGGTTTCATATTCCCCGGCAATTTGATTCAGGCCGTTGATGATTTGCGTCGCATCTTCCGCCTCGACAATGCCTTGATCCGCCAACATCGCGACATGCGCCAGACTGGCGCGAATATCGTGCCGCCATAACTTCTTGTCGAACGGGATCGACGCGTTTATCTCGCGCATGATTGACGAAGGGCCATCGGCAAATCTGCCGCCCCACATGATATTGGAATTTTTCGTGCCTGTTGTGATGCGTAATGTCCTGTTCTTTGTCATGCTTGCCGGCTTGGCTGCTTGCGATAGAGGCTCCGGCGAAGCGGAGCAAGAATTTGCTGGCAGCGCAACCGGAGATGAGGGCGAGTTCATCGAGAGCGGCCAGGGTCTGGTCGGCAAACTCGACATATCCCGACGCGGCACCGCCATGGTCGACACACCATTTCAGGCGCCGGACGGAAGCACGGTGCGATTGAGCGATTTCACCGGAAAACCCGTGCTGGTGAACATCTGGGCGACATGGTGCGCGCCTTGCATCGTTGAAATGCCGATGCTCGATGAACTGGCGATGCGCGAGAAAGACAGGCTGAAAGTGCTGGTAGTGTCGCAAGACATTCAGGGCGCGGAAAAAGTCACACCCTTTTTCGCGCGCAATGATTTCAGGTCGCTGGAGCCCTATGTCGACCCCGAAAACGGTTTGAGTTTCGGCTTTGGTTCGGGCCTGATGCCAACCACGGTGCTTTATGATTCCAGGGGCAAAGAAGTCTGGCGGGTAATCGGCGCGATGGACTGGGATGGCGCCAAAGCTGCCACCTTATTGGCAGAAACACTGGCAGAAGGTTGATTTTTACGACAGCGAGTCCTGCAAATCAGGTCAAACTGATCTGGGTCGATCCGTTTCGACAGCAGAGCCGATTGTGTTCGTAACGAATTCCGCTATTCTCGAGCGCCATTGGCTTATTGGAGAATGCGATGAAATCCCGTAAAATACAAATCATCTTGCCGGTTCTTGCCGGACTGACGCTGCTTTCCGCCTGCGGACAGAATGACGAAGCAGAGCCGGCTACCGAAACCGCCAACGTCGCGCTTCCAGGCGGCTTGACGGTAAAAGAGCAGATAGAGGCGCGGCAGGGGCAACTCAAAAAAATCGGCAAGGCGTTCAAGGCAATCAGCGATCAGCTAAAGGCGAGCAGCCCTGATTTGGCGCTGATCCAGTCCGCCGCCGCTATTGTCCCCAAGGAAGCGGCCGGCATGGCCGATTGGTTTCCGGAAGGTACGGGCCCCGAAGCCGGCATCGAAACCGACGCACTGCCGATAATTTGGGATAACAAAACGGATTTCAATGACAAGGTTACGGCAATGCAGGATGCGGCTGCAAAGCTAGACACGATTGCGCAGGGCGGCGATGTCGCTGCCATTGGCGCCGCGTTCAAGACCACCGGCGGCGCATGCAAGGCATGTCATGACAAATATCGTTTGGATGACTAGTCTGAAATGACGGCCGATTCCTCGCGCATCTTGGTCTGGGACTGGTCCGTCAGGCTGGTCCATTGGCTGATGGTGGTGCTTGTTCCGCTGCTTTGGTGGACCGCAGAAGAGGGTTATATGGACTGGCACAGGGGTTTCGGCCTGACGATGCTCGGCTTGGTCCTCTTCCGGCTGACATGGGGATTGATCGGGACTTGGACGGCACGCTTCGTCCCAATGGTGCGACGGATCGGAACGCTGACCTTATATGTCCGAAAATTGCGAAAACGAGAACAGGGAGCTACCTTTGGCCATAGTCCCTTGGCCGTGCTCAGCGTGTTCGCCCTCTTGGGCGCGCTGACTACACAGGTTGCAACAGGACTATTCTCTGTCGATGTCGATGGTCTCGAATCAGGGCCATTGGCAGTATTGGTATCGTTTGAGACTGGCCGATGGTTGGCCGATATCCACGAGTTCAACTTCAACCTTCTGGCGGGCCTCATCGGCCTCCATATTGCGGCAATCGCCGCATATCAATTTGTCCTGAAGGAGAAACTCGCTGGAGCGATGGTAACCGGCCGTCGGTCCCGCACTGACTTTGACGCTGGAAAACTGCCGGACAATCGGCTGCGGCTGGTTCGGTTCATAGCCGCCGCGAGCCTGTCGGTGGTTTGCATCGTGGCGTTAGCAAGTTTCGGCTGAAACGAATCGAGGCAGATTATACATCGGGAGGATATGGTGGGCGATGACGGGCTCGAACCGCCGACATCTTCGGTGTAAACGAAGCGCTCTACCAACTGAGCTAATCGCCCCCATGACAAGATGCATTTTGGCATCGATGAGGTCAGGCGAGCGCCACTGCCAAATCATAGCGCCTTTGGCAAGCCTATTTGCGCCGGTTCGCTGACAAGATTGCCTTTGCCAGATTTTGGCCGCCAGACTGTTGCAATCAATTGCCGGTTTGCCAGAACCTAAGCTGACTCCGCGATTCGCCTGTTATGCCACGTTATCCACAGTATATAATCATTGTTATTCAGCTACTTACTTTGTTTTTTGGCAAAACCCACGGCCTGCCGCTGTCAACCGATATATTTCACTTTTTTTACTATGCCGCTCTTGATCGACTCGGACGGAGGGGCTTAGTAACAAATCTTGGCTGGTGGCTCCGGATGTAATTTCCAGGCCTCAAATGAAAATGAAAATGATGGCTGAAACTATGATTTCAGCATGGATTCTGTGCGTCTGAGTGATTCCTATGGCTGGGGGTAGGCGTCTGGAATCCGGAGTTGAATATTGGTGCTGCTATCGTGCGGGCCAGAGGGATAATGTCGGGGGATGTTCGTGAAAGAAATCGTAACTGAGCGGGTTAACAGCCTGCCTGAAAGTGAGTCTGTGGAAACCGGGAATGTTGTTGCAGCTGATCTGGAAACTATCTGGCAAAAAATTTGCGCAGGCTTGCGCCGCGATATGGGGGCACAGATTTTCGGCCAGTGGATAAAGCCGATCAAACTATCCGTATTTGATTCTGATACGGGCACAATGCTGATGATGCTTCCGTCGGAATTTGCTGCCAACTGGGTTCGCGATCGCTATTCCGAGCGTTTGCTGCTGGCATGGAAAGCACATCATCCGGCGGTCAGCGGCCTTGCTTTTGAAGCCCAGTCCGGGTCTGCGAAAATCGCCCATATCTCGAATTCGGGTAGCGCTCATGGCGCGGCGGCAAATAGCCAGTCTAATGTCGTCCCGGAAAGCAAATTTCGTCTGGACCTGGATCCGCGGATGACCTTCGACCAATTCATTGCCGGCCATTCGAACGTTCTGGCACTCAATGCTGCAGAGCGCACAGCTGCAAAAGAAAAGCCGCTGTTCAGCCCGCTTTATCTCCAGTCCTCGACCGGTCAGGGCAAAACCCATTTGATGCACGCCATCGGTCATGCGTTTCGCGCAGAATTTCCGTCCTCGACGATCATCTATATGTCCGCCGAACGGTTCATGATCGAGTTCGTATCGGCGATGCGTCGCAACGAGGGGATGGAATTCAAGGCCTCCCTGCGTGAAGCTGACTTGCTGATGATCGATGATATACAGTTCATCGTCGGCAAAAATTCTACCCAGGAAGAATTTCTCCACACCGTCGATTCGCTGATCAGCCAGGGCAAACGCGTTGTCGTGGCCGCGGACCGTCCGCCGCAAGCGCTCGACGGTGTCGACCAGCGGCTGCTATCCCGTCTGTCGATGGGACTGGTCGCCGACATCCAGTCGGCAGGCCTCGAACTTCGCCGGGACATTCTAAAGCATCGCCTTGCCACTATGCCGCACCAGCACGTGTCGGAAGAAGTGGTCGAATTTCTCGCCCGCACGATCAGCCGCAATTTGCGCGAGCTGGAAGGCGGCCTCAACAAGTTGCTCGCTTATGCCCAGCTCACCGGTCGCGAAATCAGCCGCGAACTGGCCGAGGAACAATTGTCCGACATCTTGAGCGCCTGTCGCCGCCGGATCACGATCGACGAAATCCAGCGCACGGTCTGCGAATATTACCGGCTCGACCGCAACGAGATGTCATCGAAACGTCGCGCGCGCGCTGTTGCCCGCCCGCGTCAGGTTGCGATGTATCTGGCAAAGGTGATGACGCCGCGTAGCTATCCGGAAATCGGCCGGAAATTTGGTGGCCGCGACCACAGCACGGTTATCCACGCGGTCAAACTGGTCGAGCATCTGCGCGGAGAAGACAGCGAAATGGACAATGACGTCCGGATGCTGCTGCGCCAACTGGAAAGCTGAGCGACACCCGGTCTAATGTTCAGATCTATTCTTTCTCGGGAGCGACCGAAATCCGGACCCGTTCGCCGCTGTTTCCCGGAAAGTCGGTGAACATGGCTTCCACCAGATTGGGAACGAGATAGGTCAGGTTTTTCGACCGCGACAGCGCTTCGGCTTTGCCTTCGAACAGGCGTTGGCCATCGACCGCACGGTCAATCTTCATTTCCAGCTCTGAGGTATATACGGTAAAGCTGCGGACGCCGTTATAGCCCGAAAAACCGTAGCCTCCGTACAGGAATGGATCATTATATCCGTAGAGATAGCGGTGGCGTCCGTAATATCCGCCAAACCTGCTGGGGGGATAAAACGGGTCATAATCAGCGACGACTTTGTCCCTTCCCTTGTCGATGTCATAATCCATGCTGACGATCAGCTCTGCCGCCGCCGGATCGGCGCTACGACGGTAGCCGAGGTCAAGCATCCGCTGTTCGACCAGCGCTGCATATTGACCAAACTCGAGCCCGCCGGACAGATCCGGATCTGCGGCAACAACTGCGAAACTCTGGCCGGTGGTGTCGGGTAGCGCGGCGAAACGCTGGACGTCGGCGCGGAATGGTGTTGCGCAAGCGCCAAGGGTTAGCAGGGCCAGCGGCGCGAACAGCGAAAGCCCTTTCCGATTGAAACCGAACTTGGCAAGAATAGTCATGTTAATTCCTTCAGATTGCCCATCATCATGACCGGCTTGATAGCGTGTTCAGGCTGAACCGGCTTTGAACGACGACAGATCGACGCCCGCTGGCGACTTGACCCATTTGGCATGCGCTGCACAAGCAAAAACGGGTCGGTCAGCCGATCGGCGGAACAGGATTTCGATTCCCCAGCGGCCAAATAGGCCGCACGACCCGCGAATCAGAAAGCAATCGCCCAAAAGAAAACCCGCCACAATCGGGCGGGTTTTTCTGTGCAGAAGCGGCGGGCTGATTACAGCGCGGCGACCCGCTTTGTCAGGCGGCTGAATTTCCGCGAAGCTGTATTCTTGTGATACAGGCCTTTGGTCACACCGCGCGCCAGTTCAGGCTGTACGGCCTTGAGAGCTGCGGCAGCTATTGCCTTGTCGCCAGCCTCGACGGCTGCGTCCACGGCCTTGATCTTGGTCCGGATCTGGCTCAGGCGATTCTTGTTGATCGCGGTGCGGCGCGTGTTGCGACGGATACGTTTTTTTGCTTGCGGCGTATTAGCCATGAAAAACCCTCAAAATCTGAAATTAAAGGCCGGGACTTTTCGTATAGCTTCCGGCTCAAGACGGCGGCCAATAGCGTGACAGCCGATTCCCGTCAATAGCTTAGTGAACCGCTTATTTCTGGCATTGCGAACAGTAAAAGGTCGACCGTCCGCTATCGACTCGCCTCAGTACCATAGCACCGCAATGACAGGCCTCCCCTTCGCGGCCATATACCAGCCAGTCCTTGGCAAAATAGCCCAGTTCCCCGTCCGGTCGGGCGAAGTCGCGCAGGGAAGAACCACCAGCCGCAATCGCCGCTGCCAGGACCTGCTTGATCGCCACCACAAGCCGCGCATAGCGCGGCTTGGAGATTGCACCGCCCTTCACGCTCGGTGATATGCCCGCCATATGCAGCGCTTCGCAGACATAGATATTGCCGAGTCCGGCGACCGTGCGCTGATCGAGCAGAAGCTGTTTGATCGATGACTTTCGGCTTTTGGTCGCAGCCTTCAAATATGCCGCGGTGAAATCCTCGCCCAGCGGTTCCGGTCCCATCGTCACAAAAGGCGGGTAGCTTCCCAGGTCGGATGTGCGCACGATATCCAGCGAACCGAATCGACGCGGGTCGTTGAGCACCAGCCGGTGACCGGAATCGGTCTCGATCAGCAGATGATCGTGTTTCTCGATTTCCTCCGGGTCAATCCGCCAGCGCCCCGACATCCCGAGATGGAAGATCATCATGTCGCCGCGATCGGTTTCGATCAGGCCGTATTTTGCGCGCCTGCCGAGCGAGATAACAACCGCGCCCGTCATCCGTTGCCGCAAATCAACCGGAAACGGCCGGCGCAGATCGGCGCGGCGCGGTTCCACCAGAGTGAGACGCTGCCCTTCGAGCACCGGTCTCAAACCGGCGACGGTTGTTTCCACTTCGGGCAGTTCGGGCATGGCGTTCCTTATCCGTTACGGTCCAAAGGGCAGCTATAGAGTGATTGCAGTGCTGCCAAGGCTCGTCTACTCGGGATTTCAAAGAAAAATCGGCACAGGCAAAAAATGGCTATCGAAAGCAAAACCGTCTCCTTCGGCTATGAAGAAGTCAAAGAGAGCGAAAAAACCGGCAAGGTTGGCGCGGTTTTCTCCAGCGTTGCATCAAAATATGATGTGATGAACGACGCGATGAGCGCCGGCACCCATCGCTTGTGGAAAGACCGCTTCGTGCGCCGCGTCAAACCGCGCTCAGGGGAGACTATTCTCGACATGGCCGGTGGCACCGGCGATATTGCCTTTCGCATGGTCGACAGCGGCGCTGATATCACGGTGGCCGACATCAATGCCGAGATGCTGGCCGCGGGCGTTGAACGGGCTCTTGATAAGGATGAAACGCGGCTGGTCTGGAGCCAGCAAAATGCCGAGACGCTGAATTTTCCCGATGCCCATTTTGATGCCTATACGATCGTCTTTGGCATCCGCAATGTCACCCACATCGGCAAGGCTCTGGCCGAAGCGCACCGCGTGCTCAAATACGGCGGTCGGTTCTACTGCATGGAATTTTCCCAAACCAAATGGCCTGGTTTTGACAAGGTGTACGAAACCTATTCCCACCATATCCTGCCCAAAGTTGGCAAGGCGGTGGCGAATGACGAGGCCAGCTATCGCTACCTTGCCGAATCAATCGCAAAATTTCCGCCGATGGAAGAATTCCGCACGATGATCGCAGCTGCCGGATTCAGCCAGACCAAGGTGGAACCGATGATGGGCGGGCTGGTCGCGATCCACAGCGGCTGGAAAGTCTGAGCGCGCGCACCCGATGACCAAAGCCCGCACTCACATATTCCGCCTGCTCAAATGGGGCCGCACGCTGGCCAAACATGGCGCGTTGCGCGATCTGGAGAGGCACAAGGCGACACCGCCGCAGGTCCGCCGCCTGTTCCGCATTGCCCGGCTCGGCACATTCCAGCCGAAGGAACCGAATTATTCAGCCGCGCTGCAGGCCATTGGTCCGGCGGCGATAAAGCTTGGCCAGACGCTGGCGACCCGGCCCGATGTCATTGGCGAAGCGGCCGCGCGTGATCTGCTGCAATTGCAGGACAGCCTGCCGCCCGTACCGTTTGACCAGATTCGCGATGAGATAGAACTCAGCCTCGGCAAGTCCATGGACCAGCTATACAGCTATATCGACCCTGAACCGGTCGGCGCCGCCTCGATCGCGCAGGTCCACCGCGCAACAACGCTAGAAGGCAAGGACGTTGCGGTAAAAGTACTGCGTCCCGGGATCATCAAGAAATTCACCCAGGATATCGAAACCTACGAATGGGCTGCGGCGCATCTCGAGGCCTTGGGCGGCGAGGCAAAACGCCTTCGCCCGCAACTGGTAATCGCCAATTTTCGTCGCTGGACAATGCGCGAATTGGATCTGCGCCGCGAGGCAGCCAGCGCTTCGGAACTGGCCGAACATATGGTTCAGGTCGATCAATATGAGATTCCGGCCATCGACTGGGACCGGACATCGGGCCGGGTGCTGACGCTCGACTGGGTCGACGGTGTCAAAATCTCGAACCGCGATGAACTGGTCGCGGCGGGCCATGATCTTGACTCGATTGCCAACCGGCTCGTTCACACCTTCCTCAAACAGGCGATCGAGGCCGGCTATTTCCACGCCGACATGCACCAGGGCAATCTGTTCGTGAAGGCCGACGGCACGATTGTTGCCATCGATTTCGGCATCATGGGGCGAATCAACAAAAAAGCGCGCGTCTGGCTGGCGGAAATCCTCTACGGCCTGACCACCGGCAATTACAAACGCGTCGCGGAAATCCATTTTGAAGCGCAATATGTTCCGGATCATCACAGCATGGAGGATTTCGCCACGGCTTTACGCGCGGTCGGCGAACCGATGCGCGGCAAACCGGTGAGCGAATTGTCGGTCGGCGATATGCTCGACGGACTATTCGCGATCACCCGCGATTTCGACATGGAAACCCAGCCGCATCTGTTGTTGCTGCAAAAGACGATGGTGATGGTCGAGGGGATTGCCACCGACCTCAACCCGCAAATCAACATGTGGGATACCAGCGGTCCATATGTGAAGCAGTGGATCCGCGGCGAACTGGGGCCGGAAGCGGCGATTGCCGACCGGATCAATTCCGACCTCGACACGCTCTTGCTGCTCCCCGACATCGTCCGGCGGCTCGACCAGCAGCTCCCTCGCCAGGGCGGCGCACCGCCTGCCCTCCCGGTCGCAGATGTGGAATTGATGTGGGAGACGCGGAATAGGCGCGAACGTAGCGGGTTTTGGCGTTATATGCTAACGGCCATTGTGGCTGGCGCAATTGGCGCAGGCGCTATGTTCATTTGGGGATGAACCGATGAAGCTTTCCTTCTTGTTTTGGGCTTTCGCCTTTGCAATCGCGTCCGCAGCCATTTCTCCATCCGCAGCTCACGCGAGCGATCAAGAGAACATATTCGATCAGGTCACCGGATCATGGGTCGCTTCGGGCAACAGCTTCGGTCCGGATGTAAAGTCGGAGATGATCTGGACAAAAACATTGGACGGTCAATTCTACAGAATTGACTATCGCATCAATATGAATCCGGCGGGTGACAAGACATTCACCGGCATCGGCCACTACCAGGCTACAGAAACGAGCAACACTGTCGGCTATTGGGCTGACAATAGCGGCGACCTGCACCCGCTCAGCGTCAAAATTGGAAAAGATTCGATCATTTCGATCTGGGGTGTCGCAGGTGGGAAACTGGGACGAACGGAATATCATCTAACAGACGAAGGCCGGATCTCGGTTACGGACTGGTTATTGACCAACGACGGATGGCGACAGTTTAACAAGGCCAGCTTCGTACGGAAATCTTCCTAACCATGGCAAAACCCAAACATATTCTCCTTATTATCGGCGGCGGCATTGCCGCTTATAAATCCAGTGAACTTATCCGCCTGATCAAAAAGGCGGGCATGACGGTTCGCTGTGTTCTCACCGAATCGGGCGCGCAATTCGTGACCCCGATGACGCTGGCCGCATTGTCTGAAAATGAAGTGCACACAACCCTGTGGAGCCTGAAAGACGAAGCCGAAATGGGGCATATCCAGCTCAGCCGGGAGGCCGATCTGCTGGTGGTCTGTCCGGCTACCGCCAACCTGCTCGCCAAGATGGCCGGCGGGATTGCCGATGATCTGGCGACCACATTATTGCTGGCGACCGACACCCCGGTGATGGCAGTCCCGGCGATGAATGTGCGGATGTGGCAACACGTCGCGACGCAGCGCAATATAGCGCAGCTCAGGGCGGATGGCATCATCGTCATGCAGCCCGATGAGGGCGATATGGCATGCGGTGAATTCGGTCCGGGTCGTTTGCCCGAGCCGGAAGCAATTATGGCGGAGATCAGCGCGCGGACAGGCTCGCAGATGTCGACGTCTCCCGGTGCGGCGAAGTCCGAATTGGGCGACCGCCCCAATCCCCTAGACGGCCAACCCGCCTTTGCACCAGACCAGCATCGACCGCTGCGCGGCAAACATGTCCTCGTCACCGCAGGCCCGACCCACGAACCAATCGATCCGGTGCGCTACATCGCCAACCGGTCTTCAGGGCGACAGGGCTTTGCAATTGCCGCTGCCGCCGCAGAGGCCGGTGCAAAGGTGACATTGGTCGCTGGCCCCGTCCATCTCGCCACACCGGCCGGCGTCATGCGGGTCGACGTCGAAACCGCACTCGAAATGGAAAAGGCGGTGCACGACGCGCTGCCCGCCGATATCGCGATCATGGTGGCGGCCGTTGCCGACTGGCGCGCCGACAGCCAGTCTGGACAGAAGATCAAGAAGAAAGGGGCTGCGCCCGCGCCGCTCAAGCTGACCGAGAATCCAGATATATTGGCCGGCCTTGCGAACCACAAGCTGCGCCCCGGCCTGCTCATCGGCTTTGCCGCCGAGACCGAGAAAATTGCCGAACACGCCAAGGCGAAGCTGGCAAAAAAATCCTGCGACTGGATTGTCGCCAATGATGTTTCAGGGCCGATCGGACAAGGCGTGATGGGCGGCGCGGACAACAGCGTCCATATCGTCACCAAAACCGGCAGTGAAATCTGGGAGCGACTACCCAAACCGGAGGTCGCGCGTCGTCTTGTTGCAAAAATCAGCGAGGAGATTGCCTGATGTTTGAACCCATTGAGATCGCCGTCAAACGTCTGGATCACGCTGGCGACCTTCCCCTGCCGTGCTACGAAACCAGCGGCTCGGCCGGTATGGATGTTCGCGCCGCAGAACCGCTGGCCATCGCGCCGGGCGGACGCGGGCTGGCCGGAACCGGTTTTGCATTCGCCATCCCAACCGGCTACGAGATTCAGGTTCGTCCGCGTTCCGGCCTGGCGCTGAAAAAGGGGATCAGCATACCCAATACACCAGGCACGATCGACAGCGACTATCGCGGCGAACTGAAGGTCATCCTGATCAACCATGGCGAAGAGGAATTTGTCATCCGGCGCGGCGACCGTATCGCACAAATCATTGTCGCGCCGGTGCAGCGCGGAAATCTGGTCGAAGTAACGGATTTGGACGATACTCAGCGAGGGTCTGGCGGTTTCGGGTCAACCGGCGTATGATTAACCCATGATATTGTTTTGTGAAGAGGTAATGAAATGATGAATATCCTAGCGGCCATTGCACTTTCAGGAGCATTTGCTTCCGCCGACGACATAGAAATCAAGTCCTTGTCTGCGGATTTCTACAATCTGGAACTCGCCCAGTTCGAGAAAAAACTACCCATTCTGGAACGGCACGAACGGGAGGCAGAACGCATTTCCAAAAAAGCCGATTGCAATCTGACCACCGATATTGGCTGGGTCCACGCGCGGGTCGATTTTGCGCTCGAAGTCTCTCCTGAGGGCCGGGTAACAAAGGTCGTTCCCGTCGAAACGGGCTGCCGGCCACTGGAAACATATGTCATCGCGCACATGACGAAATATGCCGGTCATGACGGTGCGGTCAAGCGCAGCGGCGACCAGAAATGGTATCGTCAGTCGATCACCTTCCGCTGGCCTGAATGAGTCCACTCACCGACGCACAGCTCGACCGCTATGCCCGGCATATCGTGCTCAGGGATATTGGTGGCGCTGGACAGAAGAAGATCCTTGACGCGCATATTTTGATCATCGGTGCCGGCGGTATTGGCTGTCCGGCAATCCAGTATCTCGCGGCGGCCGGAATCGGAGCGCTGACGATTTTCGACGATGATGTGGTGTCGCTTTCGAATCTGCAACGACAGGTTTTGTTTTCCGAAAATGATATCGGAAAGCCGAAAGTTGAAATTGCCAAAGTTGCCGCGCAGCGGATCAATCCGGATGTTGACATAATACCTATAAATCAACGACTTACCGCGCAGCATTTTTCCGAGGACAGCGCAGCATTTTTTGCGCCTTTTGACGCGATTGTCGACGGCTCGGACAATTACCAGACCCGGCTGCTGGTCTCCGATCTCTCGGTCAAACACCGCGTCCCGCTGGTTTCCGCGGCGATCGGGCAGTTCCAGGGACAGCTCGGCACGTTCCGCGGATGGGAGGATGACAAACCCTGCTATCGCTGTTTCGTCGGCGACGCGCTCGACCCCGATGATTGCGACAATTGCAGCGAAGTTGGCGTGCTCGGCGCGATGGTCGGGCTGATGGGCAGTTTTGCGGCGATGGAAGCAATCCGCGTGATCACCGGCTTTGGCCAGGACCCGGCCGGAAAACTCCAGTTGTTCGACGGACTTGCGCCGGCGATGCGCAGCATCAACCTGCCCAAGGACCCGCGGTGCAAAAGCTGTGGCACGGTGTCACCTTAACCGTCGCCAACTTGACCGGTGCCCGCTTGATCGCCTGCGCTCCGATTTGCGCTTTGCCGAAAATCGCCTAAGATATCGGAAAAAACAGGGAGGATGATGATGACATTGCCAGTAACCGCGCTTGCCGCAGCCATTTGCGCGCTGATGATGATATTTCTGATGTTCAAGGTAATCGGTCAGCGCGTCGCCACCGAAACAAGTTTCGGTGCCGGCACCGATGAGAAACTGCAGATGGTCCGCGGTTGCCACTCCAACCTTGTCGAAAACGCCCCGATGGCGATCCTGCTGCTGGCGCTGCTCGAAATGACCAGCGCCCATCACTGGACGCTGACCGGACTGGCGGCCTTGTTCCTGATCGCGCGGGTGCTCCATATCTACGGCATGTATCAGCATCACGGCACCGGCAATGTGCGCTTGCGGCAAGTTGGCGTGATCGGGACCGCGCTGTCGATCACCGCCATGGCGCTATGGGTGATCTATCTGTTTGTGACGGTGAATCTGCTCGACTAGAGTCAGAGCTGCGCGCTGGTCGGGAAGGTGATTTTACAGCGCCTGATATATACCGAAGGCAGACGTTGATTTTGGCCAGCATGACCGGCAAGAATTGGGTGGTTTACGGACGGGCCGCTTTGATATCTTGAACCTGTTCAAGCGGAAGTTCGGGCCAGCCACTGCGTGCTCTTGTCATAGACCTTAGCGCTATGACTGGAGCAACAAGAAAACCGATATTAACAAAAATCCAGAAAATTCTGCCAATTTGTTCAAGGAGCCGCTGTTGATCTACGTTCAAACGTTCAGCTCAATCGTTTCATGATATGGACGCATGAGAGCAGAATAAGTCGAGGATAGGACGTCAGTTCATTCCATTTTTTCACGGAAAATCTAATCAACTGTCACATCGAAATACAATGCGGTGGAAGTTCGACCACGCAGCCCGGCAAATTCCCACGATACTGATGTGCCATCGTAGCTGCCCCCATTGACACCGGTGGTGTAATCACAATCATCAGCAATAACACTCGCTCGAACTCTAATGCTCCCCGGCACAAAGGTAACCGGAAATGGCGATAAATCATCGACCACCGCTATGGATTCCGCGGCAGTGCTGTTCGCTTCATTCTCGATTTGAATACAATATCTTACGATTGCGCCTGGAACGGCTTTCGGGTTCGAGGTCCCACTGATCGGGTCAGAAATCACTTTACTATTCTTGAGAACCTCTAATCCCAAGACCGGAACCGTCACTATTGCAGTGTCACAATTTCTTGGAACCGACGTCTCACAGACCCTGTATGTTATTTGGTATGTGCCTCGCGGAACCGCTGCCGAGACACTCACAAATCCATTGGCGGTATTCAATGTGACGCCGGGATGAGACGCGGGTGTAACAATAGAGATAGTTGCGCTGGATGCGGTCGGTGGAGACCCGCGCAAAGAATCATTGTTCAACACATTCAAGACATTTGCCGAAGCGACCCCGCCATCGACTGCACTGACATTGTCGTCATTCGCAATGATTGGCGCGCTAGACTGCATGATAAAAACCTTGCCGTCGCCATGGTCGTTGTCGGCGGCGATGAAGTCAACTTTTGTGATAATTGAGCCGGCCGGAACAAGCGGGTCGAGCACGAATAGTGCAATACCAATTGTGCCGTCGTTCGAGTTGACCCGTCCCGAACTCCAATAATCTACGCCGTTCGGAGGCGCGCCAAATGTTGGACCCCACAATGTGGCCCCGCCGCGGACGAAAGTCCCGCCGAGGATTTGCTCTGAATCTCCACCAACGGGAATGCCACGGATTCGGATATAGTAGCAGTTGTTTGCATTGCGTTCCGTAACCGCAAGTATCGAGCCTGTTGTCGCTGGCAATCCAAAGCCGTAAGACAAACGCTGGATCTGGTTGGATGTAGTCGCGATTGCACCAGGGTTATTGCAGATATTAGCATTGTTATTGGAAGCATCGGCTTCAAATTTGAAATTGAGATTGCGACTGGCAAAGGCTGCAGTTGCGTTGCTATTCCAGGATGCGCTGGCGCTACTGCTCTCAATCTGCACGCCATTTCGTCTAATACGGTTTGTGGTGTGGCCGCCGGGGCCGACTTGCAGCATCTGATAGCTTGATGGCAAGGTCAGCGCATC
Organism: Parasphingorhabdus sp.; assembly: GCF_049667325.1. GTDB lineage: Bacteria > Pseudomonadota > Alphaproteobacteria > Sphingomonadales > Sphingomonadaceae > Parasphingorhabdus. The sequence goes on from NZ_JBATHY010000316.1 coordinate 28,480, forward strand.
ATAAACGACACCGTTGACAGTGACACCGGCAAGTGTTGCGGAACTCGCCGGGTTGGGTTGGGTGTCAGACCATTGAAATGTCACTCCGCTGCGAATGCTTTGCGCTTCTGCAATGCCGTGATCCATGGCCCAAAAGAGAGTGAGGCAGAGCAAGGAAGCAAGAAGGATCCTCGCTTTGGCGAACGGACAAGAGGGCTTTACGTTTGCGATGATCGTAATCCCCTCCCAAAAAAAAGCCGAATCTCTGCCGCTTTAAACGGCAGATATTCCATCCAGTTAAGACATAAATCGGCGACGTTAGTACAAGCGCCGCTCGAGCCGTTTTGCCAGGGTTGTCGAACTCTGCGTCTCTAGGATCTGTGGGCTGAGAGTCTTAGATTTGATTCCGGTGGGACTTAATTCTGGACGAACGCTACCGTCATTAGCTTTACTGGAGACCAGACTAGGAAATCAGAAGCACCGTAAGGGTTGGTTGGTCCTTTCCATTACGGTGTTTTTGATATTGGACCAAGCTTTGGTTCTGCAACTCCAAATTTCAATGATATTCCACAGCATATTTTGGCGGACCGGCGTATTTTAGTTCGCTTGGGCTGAATGTTTTCAAAAATTGACCGTTACCGGAAGCATCAATGGAGAAGGTGTTAGATGGCGATCTCGTATATTTTACAGTTTTCATTAGCCGCAGTGGCTTTTTCAGCGACTGCGGATCAGCCCGATCGAGGTTCGACAACTTTGACATCATCGGCAGAGCAGCATTCAATCGAATGTGCCGAAGTCATGCTTCAATTTAGCATCGGGGGTTTGGTTCAAACGACCGCTAGCGATAATTGTAAAGACTCTCGAAAAGCCGAGAACCGAAGCATTCCTATCATAAACTAGTTTGGTTCACATTTGTGATTGTTAATCCGTTAGGTTTTGTCGCGCTGGCTATCTTTTTGGATGTCCGGCGAATCTTTACAGGCAATAAACC
>NZ_JBATHY010000317.1:0-5718 GCF_049667325.1 Parasphingorhabdus sp.
CGGTGCGCGACTGTGGGAAACCCAGACCACCGACAACAGCAAACCCTATACCATCACCGGTGCTCCGCGGGTGGTCAAGAATATGGTGATCATCGGCAACGGCGGCGCGGAATTCGGCGTGCGCGGCTATCTCTCGGCCTATGATGTCCGCGACGGGACGATGAAATGGCGCTTCTACACCGTGCCCAATCCCAAGGGGGAACCGGACGGCGCGGCGAGCGACGAGATTTTCGCCAAGGCGGCGGCGAAGACCTGGGGCGACGGCGAATGGAAAGTCTCCGGCGGCGGCGGCACCGTATGGGACAGCATCGTCTATGACGAGGATCTCGACCAGCTCTACTTTGGCGTCGGCAACGGCAATCCGTGGAACCACGGCCTGCGCTCCGGCGGCGAGGGCGACAATCTGTTCCTGTCCTCGATCGTCGCGGTCAATCCCGATACCGGCAAATATCTGTGGCATTATCAGGAGACGCCGGCCGAGACCTGGGACTATACCGCGACCCAGCATATCATCCAGGCCGAACTCGAGATGGACGGCAAGATGCGCAAGGTGCTCTACCATGCGCCGAAAAACGGGTTTTTCTTTGTCATCGACCGGATCGACGGCACTTTGATCAGCGCCGAACCCTATGTCGACGGGATCAACTGGGCCGAAGGCTATGATCTGGAAACCGGTCGCCCGATCGAGAATCCCGACGCGCGATTCTACAAAACGGAGAAACCGTTCATCGCCATTCCGGGCGCGCTGGGCGCGCATAACTGGCACCCGATGAGCTATAATCCGAAGACCGGACTGGTCTATATTCCGGCCCAGCAAATCCCGCAGGGCTATGAAGTGCCACAGACCGATATCGACAAGAAACGCGAACGGCTGGGCTTCAATGTCGGGATCGGCTGGTCAATCGGCCAGCTGCCCGACGACAAGGAAGTCTACAAGGCAGCCATCGCCGCGACCACCGGCAAGCTGGTCGCATTCAACCCGAAAACCGGCAAGGTCGCGTGGAGCGCAGATTATCCGGCGGCCTGGAATGGCGGGACGATGACCACCGCCGGCAATCTGGTGTTCCAGGGCACCAGCACCGGCCTGTTCAAGGCCTATTCCGCCGACAAGGGCAAGGAATTGCTGAGCATGGAAATGCAGTCGGGCATCGTCAGCGCACCCTCCACCTATATGATCGACGGGGAGCAATATATCGCCTTCCTGACCAGCAAGGGCGGCGCCTTTCCGCTGGTTGCCGGTGTCGCCGGCGGAGTGACGCGCCAGCTGCCGAACATCCCCCGGCTGGTGGTGATGAAATTGGGCGGCAAGACGAAATTGCCGGCATTGCCGGACAAGGGCGAAGTGGTCTGGGATCCGCCGGTGCAGACCGGCACCCCCGAGCAGATTGCCGCTGGCAAAAATCTATACGGCCGCAATTGTCTGGTCTGCCACGGCGACAGCGCGATCGGTAACGGCTTCACCCCCGACCTCAGGGTCAGCGGCGTGCTGCCGGACAAGGATGCCTGGGCGTCGGTGGTTACCGGCGGGGCGCTCAAACACGCCGGCATGGTCGGTTTCGGATCGCAGCTGAACGCAGCTCAGGTAGAAAATATCCGTCACTATGTCGTGAACCGGTCGATCTGGACGAAGGCCAATCTGCCCGAGATGACGGCTCCGACGCCGCGCTGACGCCGGCCCCTTGTCCGGCGCCATCTGACTGCCCATAAAACAGGCACTTGCCAGCACAAATGCCTGTTTTATGGGCGGCATTGTCAGTCGTCCGATAAGCCTTTAGCTATGGAACCGAGCCTATCAGCGATTCTGTTCGCGAATCGATTCTGGCATGGTAATTGAATAGCATCGGGCAATAGTGCCCGGCCGAGGCGCCTTACTCCTGTGCAAGGGGAAGCGCCGAGGAAGCGGTACACGGGGACGTATAACAATGAAAAAGATCGAAGCGATAATCAAACCGTTCAAACTTGATGAAGTCAAAGAAGCGCTGCACGAAGTCGGCGTTTCGGGGATCACCGTGACCGAGGCGAAAGGCTTTGGCCGGCAGAAAGGCCATACCGAGCTGTATCGCGGCGCGGAATATGTCGTCGATTTCCTGCCCAAGGTGAAACTTGAAGTGGTGGTCGAGGACAGCCTTGCCGACCGCACGGTCGAAGCGATTTCCGCGGCCGCCCAGACCGGGCGCATCGGCGACGGCAAGATATTTGTCATTCCGGTGGAATCGGCGCTGCGCATCCGCACCGGAGAGCGCGACAACGACGCCATCTGATTTTCTATCGCTACCAATCCAGACACACCAGAACCGAAGGACTAAAAAATGGGCAATTCAGCATCCGATATTATCAAGATGATCAAGGAACACGAGATCGAATGGGTCGATGTGCGGTTCACCGATCCACGCGGCAAATGGCACCATCTGTCGATGTGCGCCCATGTCATTGATGAAGATATGCTCGAAGAAGGCTTTATGTTTGACGGCTCGTCGATCGGCGGCTGGAAGGTGATCAATGAATCCGACATGATCCTGCGTCCCGATCTCGACGCCATGTATATGGATCCGTTTTCGGCAACCCCGATGATGATCCTGGTCTGCAATATCGTCGAACCTGGTGATGGCTCTCTCTACCGCCGCGATCCGCGCTCGACCGCTGTCCGCGCCGAGGCCTATCTCAAATCCACCGGCATCGGCGACACCGTCTATGTCGGCAAGGAACCCGAATTTTTCATGTTCGACGATGTGAAATTCGAAACCGGCTATGACCGGTCGGGTTTCAAGATCGACGATGTCGAGCTGCCGACCAACTCCGGCCGCGACTATGACGTCGGCAATATGGGTCACCGCCCGGGCGTCAAGGGCGGCTATTTCCCGGTTGCTCCCGTAGACAGTGCCGTCGACATCCGCGGCGAGATGGTCGCGACGATGATCGAAATGGGCCTGCCGATGGACAAGCACCATCATGAAGTGGCCGCTTGCCAGCACGAACTGGGCATAACCTTCGGCACGCTGACCCAAACCGCCGACCGGGTACAGGTTTACAAATATGTCGTGCAGCAGGTCGCCCATGCCTATGGCAAGACCGCGACCTTCATGCCGAAGCCGATCAAGGACGATAATGGCAGCGGCATGCACACCCATATGTCGATCTGGAAAGACGGCAAGCCATTGTTCGCAGGCAATGAATATGCTGGTCTGTCGGAAATGTGTCTCCATTATATCGGCGGCGTGATCAAACATGCCAAGGCGGTCAATGCTTTCTCCAACCCGACCACCAACAGCTACAAGCGGCTGGTTCCCGGCTTTGAAGCACCGGTGCTGCTCGCTTATTCGAGCCGCAACCGTTCCGCATCCTGCCGGATTCCCTATGGTGCCGGTGACAAGGCGAAGCGCGTAGAATTCCGCTTCCCCGATCCGCTTGCCAATCCCTATCTTTCAGCGGCGGCGCTGCTGATGGCGGGTCTGGACGGGATCGAGAACAAGATCCACCCGGGCGAGGCGATGGACAAGAATCTCTATGATCTGCCACCGGCAGAGCTGGCCGAAGTACCGACCGTCTGCGGCTCGCTCCGTGAAGCGCTGGAAGCACTGGAAGCCGATCACGAGTTCCTGCTCAAGGGTGATGTGTTCTCGAAAGACCAGATCGATGCTTATGCCGCACTCAAGTGGGACGAAGTCAGCTATTGGGAAACCACCCCGAGCCCGGTTGAATTTGATATGTATTATTCGGGCTGATCGTTTGGATCAGATTGGGAATGATAAGCCCGGGGCAAGAGATTGCTCCGGGTTTTTTTGGTTTTGGTGGATGCTGAAGTGGAGTCACGGATTCATGCGGGATGTGGACGTTAGTTTTCGTCTTGCCAGGCGGCAACAATTGGGTGGGGAGCTGAAGTTCAATGTAATCTGTTGGAACGGCTTCTCTTAGGCTGTCGGCGGCAGGATTGACATGCGTCACGAAAATTGCATCATGTGGTATGCGATTTGCGCATAATCCTTTTCCAAGTGCCGTTTTGCAACAAGGAATGATCATGAAGATGTATATCAAAAGCGTGATGGTTGATGATCAGGCCAAGGCCCACGCCTTCTATACCGATATTCTCGGATTTCAGACGAAGCACGATATTTCAATGGGTGAGCACCGCTGGTTGACTCTGGTATCACCAGAGGAAGCCGATGGCGTCGAGCTCGCTCTTGAGCCTAACGAATATCCGGCGGCATCCGCCTTGCAGGTCGCGCTTATGAAAGACGGTATCCCTTGGACATCGTTTAGCGTGGAGAGCGTGCAATCTGAATTTGAAAGGCTTGAAAAAGTGGGTGTGTCGTTTACCCAGCCTCCGACGGAAGGCGGCGGTGCCAAATTCGCGACTTTCAACGATACTTGTGGAAATCTGATTCAGGTCGTTGAGCTTGCGGACTGAACGCTCGAAGCCGCTCGTTTCCCGACCAGCCGCTTTTGTTTTTCAACTAGTCAGTTCGAACGACTGCTTCTGGGGCGAGAGCTGACGGACTGCGTTTATTTCACCATGGTCGCGACCTTATGTCGCTAACTGGGTGGGAAGCGGACATTGAGACGAGCAATTAGTAATGACTGCAATATCCCGTAAGCGGACATTAGGGCCGCTCTGTGAAATCAGAAGAACCTTCGGACTTGTTCTTTGTATGCTCGAAACTCATCACCATACATTTGTTCCAACCATGGTTCTTCGAAAATGGGAGCAAGCAGGTAGAGCACGGCCCAAAATGCCAACAAAATCGAAACCAACATTGAATTGGCAATGAACGCCCAACCGACAAGTCCGATCCAAGTCGCGACATAAACCGGATTGCGGCTTTTCGAGAAATAGCCGTCTGTTACAAGCCCGCGTTTTTCTCCAAATGCATTGCGCCATCCCATGCGAAGGGTGATGCGGATGGCAAATCCAAATCCCATGAACAATAAGAGCGTTCCCACCGCGATTGCGACAGACCGCGTTGCCATACTGCTGATGTCAAATTCCAGCACTGAAAGAAGGATCAATGGATATACAAAACATCTAAAAAAAATCATGAAGCTTCTATGCTGCCAACTCGTTCTGGAGGGTGGCGGCCAAAATTGAAAATTGTCCATTCGTCCTGCAACGAACGATAAAGCCAAGATGATGCAAACCGAACTGAGGGATATTCCAAAGAGAATTTTGGGCAACATATCCATATTCATTTCGAAAATCCGATCCAGCGAGGCACTTCGTTGCAAAACCGGTCATAGGCCGCGCCAAAACTTTTGCTCAAATGCGCTTCCTCAATCCGGACCTGCGCATGGCAGGCCAACGCAAATGCGAGCAATGCAACCCAGCCCCACCAAATGCTGGCGCTCAATGCAATGCCGAGGCCGAGCAATATCATCCCTACGAATATGGGATTGCGGCTGCACCGGAATAGCCCATGCCGAACGAACAGTGGCGCGTCTCCGTCGCGAACGCCAACGCGCCACGCCCGGCCCATCTGGACTTGCGAGACAATCACGACAACAGTGCCTGCAACCGCCAGCAGTGCACCAACCCATGCAAATCCGGTCACCGGCTGTATTGCAGCTAACCCGCTTGCGATTCCCAGAACGGCGATACTGATCGCAAATACAAGCCCGGCCAAACGCTGCCTACCCTTGGCCGCGCCGAATGCCCATGCACTATCGCCGGTCGAACGGGCTACGGAATACCCCCGCCAGAGCGACGCCAGGAAGACCACAATCAAC
>NZ_JBATHY010000318.1:0-4944 GCF_049667325.1 Parasphingorhabdus sp.
TCACTGCCAGCATGCCGATTTCCGATCTAATCCGTGTCGGCGCATCGGGCGCACGCCTTTCACGCGGCGGTTTCGGAGACAATCTGACAAACGGTCTCGAAAATTACAACAAGGATATCTGGGCCGGTCGCGGAACCGTCGAACTGGGTGGTTACGGCGAACCGGTGCTGATCCGTATTTCCGGCGACTACACCAAGGACGAGAGCAATCCACGCGGCGGCCACCGGCTGATCCCGGGCGCGCTTTCCGGTGCACCGGTGCTTCCCAACGTGTTTGATACCCGTGGCGGACTCAACGATCCGGTTCAGGATATCGAGGCTTATGGTCTGTCGATGAATATCACGGCAAACCTCAGCGATACCGTCACGCTGCGTTCGATCAGCGCCTGGCGCAAGGACGATACCCTGACGCCGATCGACTTTGACGCATTGCCAGCGGTCGATCTCGACGTGCCGGGTATCTATCGCAACGAGCAGATCAGCCAGGAATTCCAGCTGCTTTATGAAGGCGACAAGCTTAACGGCCTGGTCGGTTTCTACTATCTTGATGCCAAGGCCGACACGCTGTTCGATGTCCGGCTATTCACCACTTTCGCTGGCCTCACCGCCTTTACCGAAGCTGATGTCGATACCGAAACCTACGCGGTTTTCGCCGATTTCACTTATGACTTCACCGAACAGTTCAGTCTTTCGGTTGGCGGACGCTATACCTGGGACGAGCGGACAGCGAGCATCTTGCGGCAGAATTTTCTTGGCGGCGGTTCGCCGACATTTGGCGGCGCAGGCATTCCCTTCGGCGGGCCCAGCACCAATTTCAAGGGTACTGCGAATTTCAAGAAATTCACCCCGCGTGCTTCGGTGAGCTTCAAGCCCACACCCGATCATAATATCTATGCAAGCTTTTCGCAGGGCTTCAAGGGCGGCGGTTTTGATCCGCGCGGTGTCGGTGTGACCGCACCCACCACCAACGCCAATGGCATCCCGAGCGATAGCGAAGTCGCCTCGTTCCTCAGCTTCCAGCCTGAAGAGGTCGACAGCTTTGAAGTCGGCTATAAGGGCAGCCTGCTAGACGGCGCACTCAATGTCGCACTCGCCGGCTTCTACACCGACTATACCAATGTCCAGATACCGGGTTCGGTAGCCTGTACCGTCGGCGGCCTGCCTTCATTCTGCGGTGTGTTTACCAACGCCGGCAAGGCCACTCTAAAGGGCGTCGAGCTTGAAGCCAGTGCGCGGCTTGGCGAGAACCTGGCCGCCAGTGGTGACCGGGTGATGCTGTCCGGCTCGCTGGGCTATATTGATGCGGAATATGACGAATATATCACCAACATCGGCGGCGTTCCGACGGATGTTGCTGAGTTCCGTTCGGTTCAGAACACGCCGGAATGGACCGCCAGCGGTACATTTTCCTATTCTACCCCGGTTGGAGAAGGGGATCTCTATCTGGGAACAACCCTGTCTTATCGCAGCAAGACCAACCAGTTCGAGATTGCCAACCCGTTCATCGATCAAAAGGGTTTTGCCCTTTGGGATGCCAATCTTGTCTACAATGCACCTGACAAACGCTGGAGCATTGGCCTGCACGGCAAGAACCTGACCAACAAGCGTTACAAGACATCGGGTTATACCTTTGTTGCTGCCAATCCTACGACGGGAGCGATCATACCGGGAGCCAACGGTCTGCCGGTCGGTACGCTCGGCCCCGAAGGAACGCTGACGGCATTCTTCGGCAACCCGCGTCAGGTCTTTGTCACCGCCGGGGTTAAATTCTGACCGGCATTTAGGCAAAATTGATGAAATATGCCGATCATGTCTATCGCAGCGCGGACGGCCGGCTGGACCTTTATGCCCGGGTCTATGGCACCGACGGCCCGCCGCTGTTGCTGATGCACGGGCTGACCCGGAACAGCGCCGATTTCGAGGCGCTGGCCGGGCATCTGGCGGGGACATATCAACTGATTGTCCCCGACCAGCGCGGTCGGGGACAATCTGGCTATGATCCAGATCCGAACAACTATACGCCTGCCATCTATGTCCAGGACATGTTTGCGCTGATCGACGGTTTGAAGCTCGAAAAGCTCGGCCTGATCGGTACGTCGCTGGGCGGACTGATGGCGATGATGATGGCGGCAATTTCTCCCCAGCGGTTCTCCTGTGTGATATTGAACGATATCGGGCCGGCGGTGGAAGCGAGTGGCCTCAACCGGATACAAAGCTATGTCGGCCCGCGTGCACCGTTTGACAGCTGGCAACAGGCGGCAGATCAATGTCGGGATGTCCATGGCGACGCCATGGCGGGATTTGAGGCACGGGACTGGCTGATCTTCGCACAGCGGACCTGCACCGAAAGGCCCGATGGCAAAATATGTTTCGCTTATGATCCGGCGATCGCGGATGGCCTGTCCGGTGAAGCGGGTTCTGCTGTTCCGCCCGATCTCTGGACGATTTGGGACAGGCTGTCGGCGCTGCCCACGCTGATCATTCGCGGTGCGTTGTCAGACATCCTCTCTCCCGCTACGGTAGCCGAAATGAAACGTCGTCATCCCGACCATTTCAGCGCCGTGGAAATCGCAGGCCGTGGTCATGCCCCGATGCTGGACGAACCCGATGCACTGGCTGCTATCGACGGGTTTCTTGCAAATATAGGAAAATAGATGGCCGATCAGCAGAGCATCACAAGCCGAACCACTTCGCCCAATGTCGCGCTTGGCATGTTGCTGCTGGTCTATATTTTCAACTTTGTCGACCGCCAGATACTGGCGATTCTGGCGGGGCCGATCCAGGCCGATCTCGGACTGACCGATACCCAGATGGGGTTGCTCGGCGGTGTGGCTTTCGCATTGCTCTATTCTACTTTGGCGGTGCCGCTGGCCTGGGTTGCGGACAAGACCAGTCGCAGCTGGGTAATCACCATTTCGCTGACCGTGTGGAGCGGCTTCACCGCTTTGACCGGACTGGCGCAGGGCTTCTGGTCGATTTTTCTGATGCGGCTGGGCGTCGGGGTCGGCGAAGCGGGCGGGGTCGCGCCATCCTACGCCCTGATATCCGACCATTTTCCGAGCGACAAACGCGCCCAAGCTTTGGCGATCTATTCGCTCGGTATTCCCCTGGGATCAGCCACCGGAGTGATCGCCGGCGGTTATATTGCCGCCACCGTTGACTGGCGCCTGGCCTTTTTCGTTGTCGGACTGTCCGGCATTTTGATCGCGCCCCTGTTCAAATATTTCGTGCGCGACAAGATCAAGCCGCAGGCACCGGCCGAACAGACCGCAGCGCCCTACAGTTTCATGGGAACAGTGCGGATTCTGGCAAAAAAACGGGCCTTCTGGTTTCTCGCCTTCGGCGCTGCCTCCAGTTCGATGCTCGGCTATGGCATTGCCTTCTGGCTGCCCAGCCTGTTGCAGCGCAGTTTTGGCCTGAGCCTGATCGATACCTCTTTATTCTATGGCGCGATATTGCTGATCGGCGGGGTTGCCGGGGTGCTCGGCGGCGGCATGATCGGCGACCGGCTCGGCAAAAACAACAAAGCGGCTTATGGTCTGGTGCCAGCGGCGGCCTTTCTACTCGCCGTACCGCTTTTCGCAGCCGGTATCATGAGCGGTTCCGCCACCCTCGCCTTCGTTCTGTTCCTGATCCCGCAGGCTTTGGCCTATTTCTGGCTGGGCCCGGTCCTGTCGGCGGTCCAGCATCTGGTGCCGGCCGATTCCCGGGCGACTGCTTCGGCGCTGTTTCTGCTGATCAACAATCTGATCGGTATCGGTGGCGGAATATTCTTTCTCGGGGCGCTGTCCGACAGCCTTACACCGATCTACGGCGAGGACGGTCTGCGCTATTCGATGCTATACTCGCTGACATTCTACGTCATCGCCGCTGCCCTGATGGCACTGGCCGCCAAACCGCTGAAAAGCGAGTGGATAGCGGAAGTCTGACCGGTCGCGAAAGACCGAGCCCGACCCTGCCCTCAGTCGCTCATGATCGCATTATATTTGAGCGTCTGCTTTTCGAGCGCCGCTTCGAACCAACGCTCCATCGTCCGGATAAACACCGGAAAGCCGCTATCATCGACAAAGGCTAGAGGATCGCCAGCCAACAGTTTTTCCTGCTTCGCCGCCATGCCGAAAAATTCGGGATGGTTGGACAGGAAAATATCCGGTTTCCAGTCGCGGGTGGTCGCGAACGTATAGCGATAATCTTCCACGATACCCGGATATTGCGGGGGTCCGACCAGCCGGTTGGCGGCAACCGAAGCGGAACAGAAGAACAAGGCCTGATAGGATTTGCCGCCCTGCGCCACATCCATCGTCCATGAGGTGCAGCCGCTTGTGTGGCCGGGGGTGAGATGCGCCTTGAGCGTCACATGACCAAGGCCGACCGTCTCTCCGTCGGCTATGATCCGGTCGACTATTACAGGCGGTGCGTTCAAACTGATATCATCTTCCGAACCGAGATAGAAACCGCCCTCGAGCGCCGAACGATCGGCTTCACTCGCCAGCAGCTTTGCGCCGGTCAGTTGCTTCAGTTCGGCCAGGCCGCCGCTATGATCCATATGGGCGTGGCTGTTGAGCAGGATTTTGACATCGGCCGGATCATAGCCGAGTTTTTTGACATTCTCCCAGACCTGCTTGCCCTGACCGGGCATCCCGCCATCGATCACAATATGGCCTTCGGCGGTCGGGATGAAGAACATCCCCAGCCCGCGCGTGCCAACGAAATAAATCCCCTGCTTATCGTCTCCGATCAGGCGGAACGGTGCGATATTTTCAAACCATGTCTGATAAAGTTTCTTAAAATCGATATCCGGCGCCGCTGCGCTGTCGGCAACCGGGTTGCTCGTCGTCACGGGTTCGGAGGGTACCGGACTGTCGTTCTGCGCGACCGGCGCGCAAGCGGCGAGTCCGCATATCCCGAGCAATAGACCATATTTGATTGTCCGCATATGTCCCTC
>NZ_JBATHY010000319.1:0-1812 GCF_049667325.1 Parasphingorhabdus sp.
GTTCGCTGATCGCCGCGACCAGCGCTTCAATGCCTTCAACGTTTGACAGATCGGACGGGATGCCAATGCACTCGCCCAGTTCGGAAAGTTCCGCGGCTTTCGCCATCAGTCGCTCTTCCTTGCGGGCAGTGATGTAAACCTTTGCGCCATTTTCGAGCAGTCCGCGCGCCATCATCGCACCGATGCCGCTCGAGCCGCCGGAAACCACTGCTACTTTACCGCTGACATCAAATAAGGTCTTCATCGTCACGCTCGTTCTCCTGCTTGCTTTTCAGCCGACAGTCTTTTCACATCGCCCCGGAAAAGTCCACGCGCGAGCGGCGGGCAAGTTAAAATAGCCGCGTCAGCCAATAGAATAATGCGCCCACCGCCGCGCTGGCCGGGATGGTGATGAACCACGCCATAACAACCCGGCTGGCGACGCTCCACCGAACGGCCGAGGCCCGCCGGGCCGCACCGACACCGACCACGCTGCCGGTGATGGCGTGGGTCGTGGAAACCGGGATCCCCATGGCTGAAGCACCGAATACAACGGCAGAGCCGGCTGTCGACGCACAAAATCCGTTGTGGTGATTGAGCTTGGTGAGCTTGGTGCCCATGGTTTTGATGATCCGCCAGCCGCCGGAGAGCGTGCCCAGGGATATCGCCGCATAGCAACTGATAACCACCCAGTTGGGAACCGAAAATTCGCCGCCCAGATAGCCGGTCGAATAGAGCAGGACCGCGATAATCCCCATGGTTTTTTGCGCGTCATTGGCGCCGTGGCTAATCGAATAGGCGGCCGAGGACATCAGGTGAAAGACCTTGAACACCCCCTCTGCCTTGCGCGGCTGTACCGGCTTGAACAGCCATGATGTCACGAGCATCAGCGTCATCGCAATCATGAAACCGATCATCGGGGACAGGAAAATGGCGACCAGCGTCTTGGTCGTACCGGAAGATTCCACCGCGCCAAACCCGGCATGGGCTATGCCCGCGCCCAGCAGTCCGCCGATCAGCGCATGGCTTGATGAAGAGGGAATACCCTTGAGCCAGGTCAGCACATTCCAGAACATCGCCCCGACCAATGCTCCAAACACCACCGCAGGCGTCACCACGTCCTTGTTGATGATGCCTTTGCCAACCGTTTCGGCAACGTGCAGCCCGACCAGCCAATATGCGGCGAAATTTCCGCACGCAGCAAAGACAACGGCCGCAACCGGCGACAACAGACGGGTCGAGACCACCGTCGCGATGGAATTTGCCGCGTCGTGCAGGCCATTGAGAAAATCAAACGCGAGCGCGAGCGCGATAAGCGCAAAGAGAATCGGAAAGGCGATGCTGTGATCCATGGTTCCGCGCCGCTTCAGGCGTGATCTATCACGAGACCGTCGATCTCGTTTGCGACATCCTCAAACCGGTCCACCACGCGCTCCATATGCTGGTAAAGTTCGCGCCAGATGATAAAATGCAGCGTATCGGTGGCGCCATGGTCCTGAAACAGTTTTTTCAGTCCGACGGCGTGGATTTCGTCCGCATGGCCTTCCATCCGGACCAGCCGCTCGGTCAGTTCGTGGAGGCGCTCGCCATTGCCCGCCACATCGCGAAGCAGCGGCATCGCTTCTGCGGTCAGCCGCGCCGCATCGACAATGATCGCCGCCATATCGATCATTTCCTGATCGAAGCTCTGGACGTCATATAGTTCGACCGCACCGGCTGTTTTCTGCATTTCGTCAATCGCATCATCCATCGAAGCGATAAGGCTGGAAATGGCGCTGCGATCAAAAGGCGTCAGAAACGTCCGACGCACGGTGTTCAGAACTTCGCGGGTGA
>NZ_JBATHY010000320.1:0-8186 GCF_049667325.1 Parasphingorhabdus sp.
AATTCAGCCGCCCGGATCGACATGTTGACCAAATCGGCGGCGTTCCTACCAAAATAGATTGTCTTCAACAGCGACAAAAAAAAGGGCGGCTCCAACGGGCCGCCCTTTTTTGTGAATATCGCCAGAAACAATCAGCGCGAATAGAATTCGACGACCAGATTGGGTTCCATCGTCACCGGATAAGGTACTTCGTCCAGTGTCGGGATGCGAACATAGGTCACTTTGTCCGTGCCATCTGGCGTCACATATTCAGGAATATCGCGTTCCGGCAGGCTCTGCGCTTCGATAACCAGAAGCATTTCCTGTGCCTTGTCGCTCAGGGAAATCACGTCGCCCGGTACAACCTTGCGCGATGCAACATTACATTTGACGCCGTTTACCCGGATATGACCATGGCTGACGAGTTGACGGGCAGCAAAAATGGTCGGGGTGAACTTGGCGCGATAAACAACCATGTCGAGACGCTGCTCGAGCAGGCCGATCAGGTTCTGGCTGGTATCGCCTTTCATCGCTGCGGCTTCCTTATAGGCGCGGCGGAACTGCTTTTCCGTCACATCGCCATAATAGCCTTTGAGCTTCTGCTTGGCGCGCAGCTGGATACCGAAGTCGGACAGCTTGCCCTTGCGGCGTTGACCGTGCTGGCCCGGGCCATAGTCGCGGCGATTGACGGGAGATTTGGGACGGCCCCAGATATTCTCGCCCATACGGCGATCGAGCTTATATTTGGAACTGGTACGTTTGGTCATATCAATGACTCCTCATTTGCTGTTTCTAAGTCTTCCCGGGACGCACCATCAAAACCCCGTAATCTCTGGGTCTTGATGCGGCCACCGCTTCACCGGGGTGCGGGGCCAATTGCAAGAGCGGGCCTATGGCGAGCAAAGCTGCGATTGTCAACATCGTTCGCCCGCGAAAATCTTGCGAATATGGCCACCAGCTATCGACTCTCTGATGGCGGGCGATTAATGGGCTGGCATGAATGATTTCAAGCCATTGCCACCCATGGAAACCATGACCGATGTCCGCGAACAAGTGGACCGCATCGATGGAGAGCTCATCGCCTTGATGGCCCAGCGCTTTGCCTGCATGGATGCCGCCGCGCGGATCAAGCAGGATCGCAATGTCGTACGCGATGAAACCCGCAAGGCGGCCGTCCTGGAGAATGTCAAACGATTGGCACAAGACGCCCGCATTCCCGTGCCGACGATGGCGGCGATCTGGGAAATGCTGGTCGAAACATCGATCAGCTACGAATTGCAGAAATGGGATCAGCTGCGCAAATAGCTACAGCTACGGCTGTTTTTCGGCCTTATCCTTGCGGGGCGGCCGCTCCAGCGAAGATATGACACCCCGCCATGTCTTGACCTCCTCGTTCGTCCATGCCGGTTTGGTCAGCATATTGCGAAGCGTTACTTTCGTCGCCGCAGCCCGGTCAGGCGGATAGAAATAGCCGTTCTTGTCCAGCGCCCGCTCGAGATGCCCGTAAAACATATCCAGCTCTTTCTGCGGAGCTGGCTCGGCTGACTTCTTTTCCAGTGTCGGCTGGACATTGGCGACACTATCCATCTTGGAAATTTCATAAGCCACGAGAATGACGGCCTGCGCCAGATTGAGCGACCCGAATTCGGGGTTGATCGGTACGGTAATGATCTTGCGCGCCAGTTCGACATCGACAATTTCCAGGCCGGACCGCTCCGGCCCGAACAGGATCGCGCATTTCCCGCTCGCTTGCGCCATGTCTTCGGCCGCCTCCCAGGGCGTCAGCACCGGCTTGGTCATGCCCCGTTTGCGAACGGTGGTGGCATAGACATGAGCACAGTCAGCGACTGCTTCCGCTGTAGTTTCAAAGACTTGAGCATGTTCGAGAATCTGGTCTGCCCCCGATGCCGATGGACCGGCATCCGGATTGGGCCAGCCGTCGCGCGGATTGACGATGCGCATTTCGGTAAGTCCGAAGTTCAGCATCGCCCGCGCAGCCTTGCCGATATTTTGCCCGAGTTGCGGGTTTACCAATATGATTGCAGGCTGATTGCTCACGCCCCGCCGACATCTTTCACACTGCCTGCAAATTCCTTGAAATCCTTGGCCTCCGTAAAATCCTTGTAGACCGATGCAAAGCGTATGTAGGCGACACTATCGAGCCCCTTCAGACCGTCCATCACCATCTCGCCGATTTTCTGGGACGGAATTTCTGTTTCACCGCTGGTTTCCAGCTGGCGCTGGATGCCTGAGACGAGCTGATCCATCTGCTCCTGCGCCAGACCGCGTTTCCGGCACGCAAGCGCCACCGACAGGTCTATTTTTGAACGATCAAACGGTTCCTTGCGGTCTTCACTTTTCACCACGGTGATTTCGCGCAGTTGAACCCGTTCAAAAGTCGTGAAACGAGCGCCACAGCTCTCGCACTGGCGCCGCCGCCTGATCGTCGTATTGTCCTCGGTGGGACGGCTGTCTTTGACCTGACTGTCGTCATGGGCACAAAAGGGGCAACGCATGTTCTGACTTTCCGATCAATCCTGGTAAATCGGGAAACGGTCGCAAAGCGCTTGTACCCGCTGGCGCACGTCCGCTTCGATCGCAGGATCGCCTGCCTCGCCCTTGTCGCGCAACCCGTCGAGCACATCCGCGACCATGTCTCCGATCATCTTGAACTCTGCGGGACCAAAGCCGCGGGTCGTTCCGGCGGGAGATCCAACCCGGATTCCGCTGGTCTTCATCGGTGGCTGCGGATCATTGGGAATGCTGTTCTTGTTGCAGGTAATGCCGGCCCGTTCGAGCGCCTCATCCGCGTCGCGCCCGGTGATTCCGAGCGGCGACAGATCGATCAGTGCGAGATGGGTGTCGGTACCGCCGGCAACCACGTCTGCACCACGCTCCTTGAGCGTAGCCGCGAGAATCTTGGCATTTTCAATCACAGCAGCAGAATAGCTTTTGAATTCCGGACGCAACGCCTCGCCAAAGGCCACGGCCTTGGCGGCAATCACGTGCATCAACGGCCCGCCTTGCAGACCGGGGAAAACCGCAGAGTTGATCTTCTTGGCGATGGCTTCGTCGTTGGTCAATATCATCCCGCCACGAGGTCCGCGCAGCGTCTTATGCGTTGTGGTGGTCACGACATCGGCATAACCAAGCGGGCTGGGGTGCAATCCGGCGGCTACCAGTCCCGCAAAATGGGCCATATCGACCATGAACAAGGCACCGACGGCGTCGGCAATGGCCCGGAACTTGGCAAAATCAATCTGGCGCGGATAGGCGGAACCGCCGGCGATGATCAGTTTCGGTTGATGTTCCTTGGCGAGCGCCTCGACTTCGTCATAGTTGATCAAATGATCGTCATCATTGACGCCATATTGGATCGCGTTGAACCATTTGCCCGACTGGGCCGGTTTGGCACCATGGGTGAGATGTCCGCCGGCATCGAGCGACATGCCCAGGATTGTATCGCCCGGCTTGACCAGCGCCAGCATCACCGCGCCATTGGCCTGTGCTCCCGAATGCGGCTGGACATTGGCAAAGCCGCAATCAAACAGTTGCTTGGCGCGCTCGATCGCCAGTGTTTCGACCGCATCCGACGGCGCGCAACCCTGATAATAGCGGCGCCCGGCATAGCCTTCGGCATATTTATTGGTGAATACAGAGCCCTGCGCCTGCAGCACGGCCTTGGAAACGATATTTTCCGACGCGATCAGTTCGATCTGGTTCTGCTGCCGTGCCAGTTCGGAATTGATCGCTCCGGCAACGGCAGGATCACTCTCGTCGACAGAAAAGTCGAAAAATCCGGTTTGGCGGATGTCCTGCATATCTGCGACATTGCTCACGCTTGTACTCCTTCAAAATTCGGTGCGGTCAATTTGTCGACCCGGCGCTGGTGCCGGTCGCCGCCAAATGGTGTTTTCAAAAAGACGTCGAGACAGTCTTTCGCGATTTCGATGCCGACCAGCCGTGCGCCCATCGCGATGACATTTGCGTCATTATGTTCGCGGGACAGTTTCGCCGACAAGCCTTCCGAGACCAGAGCGCAGCGACAGGCGGGATTGCGATTGACCGCCATCGAGATACCGATGCCCGAACCGCAGAGCGCGACACCGCGTTCGGCGCGTCCCGACGCCACTTCAGCGGCTAGCTTATAGCCAAAATCCGGATAGTCTACGCTATCGGCAGTCATCGGACCGAGATCCGCAACTTCATGCCCTGCCGCATTCAGCCAGTCCACCAAAGCGGCTTTCATGTCTAAAGCGGCATGATCGGAAGCAATAGCGATGCGCATGGGCAGTTCCTGTGTCGAGAATCGGATGCCCGCTATTTAGTGGAGAGCGGCGCGATAGGCCACCAAATAGTTGACGCGCCGCGTCATGCAAAGCGTGACGAAGCGTCAACCCCGGCGAAAGCCGGGGTCTGTTTCCGGTTGAAGAATATATACGCTATTAACGGTGCCAGACAAGGTCATGAATCGGCTACAAAATACCAATCTTTTGCCGTCAAATTTCCATCTGGCTACCCAGTTCCACCACGCGGTTGGTGGGGAGCTTGAAAAACTCCATCGCCGTGGCCGCGTTGCGCAGCAACCAGGCAAAGAGCTTCTCCCGCCAAACCATCATCTCGGGTTTTTTCGACGGCAGCAACGTCTGTCGCGAAAGGAAGAAGCTGGTGGTCATCATGTCGAATTCCATCCCGCAGCCTTTGACCTGTTTAAGAGCCTCGGGAACATTGGTTTCCTGCATGAAACCAAAATGGAGAATGAGCCGGTAGAAGCCATTGCCAAGATCCTTCACCTCGCAGCGCTTGTCCGGATCGATCGTCGGCACATCGTTGATATTGACGGTGAGGATGACCACGCGATCATGGATGACCTTGTTATGCTTGATATTGTGCAGCAACGCCGATGGCACGCCGGCTGAAGAAGATGCCATGAAAATCGCGGTACCGGGAACCCTTGTGGCACTGTTGGCCGCCGATTTGGTAAATATTTCAATCGGCATCGCTGATTCAGCCATGTTTTTCCGCATGATCTGACGCCCTTTCGCCCATGTGGTCAGGATGACGAAAGCAACCCCGCCAACCGCCAACGGGAACCAGCCGCCATCCGGAACCTTGGTCAGATTGGCCGCGAAATAAGCGCCGTCGACGATAAAAAACACTGCCAACAGCGGCACGGCATACCAGAGCTTCCATTTCCACAAGACCACCATCACAATGGCCAGCAAACAGGTGTCGATGAACATCGCGCCGGTAACCGCGATCCCGTAAGCCGAGGCAAGATTGCTAGAGCTCTGGAACGTCAGCACCAGCAGGATGACCGAAATCATGATTGCCCAGTTGATGAAGGGAATATAGATTTGCCCCGCTTCAGAAGCACTGGTGTGCTTGATCGTCAGGCGGGGAATGAAACCGAGCTGGATCGCCTGATGGGTCACCGAAAAGGATCCCGAGATGACGGCCTGACTGGCGATGAAGGTTGCCATCGTCGCCAAAATGACGAGCGGCAGACGAAGCACTTCCGGTGCCATGATGAAGAACGGACTTTCGATCGCCGCTGCTGCACCCGCGGCGTCCAGAGACAGGATCATCGCGCCTTGCCCGAAATAATTGCACAACAATGCCGGCATGACAAAACCGTACCAAGCGACCCGCATTGGTTTCTTGCCAAAATGGCCCATGTCGGCAAACAGCGCCTCGGAACCGGTAACCGCCAACACCACGGAACCCAGCGCCAAAAAGGCCTTAACCCCGTCGGTTATAAAAAACTGCACGGCATACCAGGGGTTGAAAGCATAAAGGACGGATGGATGTCCGACAATCTGGATGATACCGAGCGTCCCGATAACCGTGAAATAGACAAACATTACCGGCGCAAATAATGCGCCAATCTTCGCCGTCCCCCGAGACTGGATCAGGAACAGAAAAACCAGCAAAGTCAGCGCAATAGGAATGACAAGATGCCCCAGCCCGGGCTGCACCACAGCAAGCCCTTCGACCGCCGATAAGACCGAAATCGCCGGCGTGATCATGCTGTCGCCATAAAAGAGCGCGGTCGCGAAAACTCCCAGCAACACTGCCAGCCAGCCAAATTTGGATCGTCGCATCACCCCGGAAAGCAATGCAACAAGAGCCAGACTGCCGCCCTGCCCCTTGTTGTCAGCCCGCATGGTGATGCTGACATATTGTACGGTCACCACCAGAGTCATTGACCAGAAGATCAGGCTGACCACACCGAGAACATGTATCCGGTCGAGCTCCAGCGGATGCGCGCCGATAAATGTCTCACGAAAGGCGTAGAGCGGACTTGTACCGATGTCGCCGAACACGATCCCGATCGCGCCTGCGGCAAGTTTGGCTACGGCGGTGTTGCGCTGCGGCGATCCGTGTGTTTGCACGGTGTTGCCTTGCGTTTCTGCACTTTCGGTTGGTTCTGCGGACATTGATTGCCGTTAAGGCGATACCCCGATCAATTTGGACACAATATGCTGTTTACTGGCATTTGTGTCAGCAAGCGCGCGCGCTTAGCACGGGCCTTTAGCAGGTGCAATAAAACGACTGACTGCGAATATCAACTCATTCATAATACTCGGCTTTTACTGCTCGGACGGTGTTTTCGGTTCCATGGGAAGCGTCGGTTGTATCTGTTCCATGGTCGCCAGGCGCGACTCGAGATCTTCGCGCCACGGGGCGTCATCGCTGCTTCTCGCCAGTAATTCGGTCCAGATCGCCCGGGCCTGATCGATCTTGCCCGACTGGGCGTAAGCCAGGCCAAGGAAAAACGGTGGCCCCGGGTGTTCGGGCGACAGGTCAGCCGCTTTCTGGAAAGCGAATTGGGCCGCCGGGGTGATCACGCCATTGGCATGGACGACCAACGCATTGCCCAGTCCAACCCAGAGATCGGGATCGTCGGGATGTTCCTTGACCCCGTTGCGCAGATAATTGGCTGCCGCCCCGTGTTTGCCTGAACGATTGAGAGAATCGGAAAAGATCAGCCATTCCTGAGCCGTGCCGAAACGCTCCCCCAACTCGTTGCGCGCGTCGATCGTGTCCTCATTGAAGCTGTTGGCATCTTCCATCGGTTCGACCGAGACGCCCGCCATGCCCGGATTCCCCTGCCATGCGTAACCGGCAACACCGAGCAACAGCGCAGCAGCGGTTATTTCATAGGTGCTGCGGGACAATTTGCCGAGCCAGATCAAAGCAGCGACACAGATCAGCACCAAGAGGAAAACTATGATCCAGCCCATCATTCACCATCCTTGGGTTTGCGGAAACGTCCTCGCGCCAACCACAAGGCGGCAAGCAACAGGATGATCGGCGCGATCCAGAGCGGCCATGTAACGGCTGAAGCGATCGGCGGATCATAGGATACCCAATTGCCATAGCGTTCAATCAGCCAGCCTCGAACCGCTTCGGGTGTTTCACCTGCGGCGATTTTTTCCCGCACCTGACTGCGCATATCCCCCGCCATCGGCGCATTACTGTCGGCAATCGACTGGCTCTGGCATTTCAGACAGCGCAATTCTTCCATCAGCTCGCGCGCGGCGGCTTCCTGTTGCGGGTCATCCAGCTGCCGGTCGGCATAAGGCGCAGGTGGCAAGCCGGTCTGGGCCGCGATCGGGACCGCGAGACACAGGCTCACCAGAACAAGAAACCGCTTCATTTCGCTTCTTCCAGCAAGGCCAGTAGTTTGGGGACATCTTCTTCGCGGATATCGCCGATATGCTGATGGACGATGATACCATTGCCATCGATCACGAAGGTTTCCGGCACGCCGGACGACCCGAGTTCCAGCTGCACCTTGCTCGTGGTGTCGGTTCCGATCCGCGCATAGGGATTGCCCCAGCGGTTGAGGAAATTGGCAATATCTTCGGGTGTATCACGGCTGGCAACTGCATTTATCTCAACACCAGCCCGCTGCAGGGCCAACAATTGCGGCGCCTCGGCAATACAGGGCACGCACCAGCTGGCGAAGATATTGAGTAAAGTCGGCTTGCCTTGCGCGAGATCGGCGCTGCGCAACGCAGGCCGCTGTTCGATCGCACCGGGCAAGGCAAATGCGGGCATCGGCTTGCCCACCATCTTGCTTTCTATGATATTGTCTTTCGGCATCAGGAGGCCGGCAGCAACCGCGGCGAAGAACAGGCCGAACAGCGCGAGCGGCAACCAGAGCAACCAGCGGTTCATAGCATTGCCTCGGCAAATTC
>NZ_JBATHY010000321.1:0-1857 GCF_049667325.1 Parasphingorhabdus sp.
GCCCCAATCGTCTGCATAGAATTTGCGCTCCGCGTCGAAGTCTTCGACGCCGTATCCGACATAGCGAATTTCGGTAACTCGGCTCATTACTCAGTCCTCAATCTTGATGAATCAAATGGGTTGGGAGACGATCGCGAACATCTCATGGGTGGCTTCGGCGTTATCGACCGGCGGTCCCTTTCCGAGCTGGCCGTGACAGATCGCCAGTGACTTCTCGACGATATATTTGCAGCGGTCGAAGCGGCGGTTGCGGAACGCCTTGAAGGCAGCTTCCGGCGTATCGTGATTGGAAAGTTCATCGGCCAGAACAAGACTGTCCTCGATCGCCATGCCAGCGCCCTGGCCCAGATGCGGCGTTGTCGCGTGGACCGCATCGCCGAGCAGCACGACCCTGCCACTGTGCCAGTCACCATAGAGCATCATCTGCTCAAGCGGGCGGTAAACAACGCCTTCGTCGTCGGTAATTTCAGCCGCCAGCTTCTGAATTTGTGGCGGCGCGGCGGACAATTTTTCGCGCATGGTCTGGGCCATGCCCGCTGTCTCATAGACCGGCTTGTCCGGTTCCGGCGTTGTCACATACATGTACATCAGCTCTTTGCTGATCGGCACCAGGCCGATGCCGGTCGGACCGTTATACACATGCAGCGCATTGAGATCGTCCGGACGCTTGAAATTATAGCGCCATACCGACTGGCCGGTAAATTCCGGTTTCTCCGCATCCGGCATGATCTTCTGGCGCGTGTCCGAATAAACTCCGTCTGCGCCGATCACGATGTCAAACTCCTCGGTCTTTCCATCTGAGAAACTGACTCGAACCCGATTGCCCAAATCATCAATCTCGTTGGCGATGACGCCCAGGCGAACATCGGCGCCCGATGCCTTTGTCCGGTCACCCAGAACCTTGTGCAAGGCGGGCCTGCCAATTCCGACATTAGCAGGATATTTCTCTGTCAAGCGCGGTGCAGGAATCTCGGCAACCTTGGTGCCATCCGGCGTGTGAATCGCGATATTGTCGAACGGCACACCTGCGCTCAGATAATCGTCGAGCAATCCCAATGCAGACATCGCGCGGATGACGTTCGACTGCTGAATGATGCCGACACCGTAGACCGACCAGTCAGGATCCCTTTCGATGACCGTGACGCTATGGCCTTTCTGCCGCAGGGCAATCGCCGCGGTCAACCCGCCGATACCACCACCAATCACTAGGATATTCAGATCATCCATCGGTCAATATACATCCATGTCGTTTGCGATAACCACCGGGCCATCATAATTTTCAGCGATTGCCTGGATATACTCGAAATATTTCGGATGGCTCGGTTCCGCGCCAGCAAAGTGCGTCACCACGACAGCCTTAACGCCTGCGCGCGAGGCCATTTCCCCAACATCTTTGGGAAGCAGGTGATGTTTGCTGAGATGAATTTCCATCGCCTTTGCTGCTGGCTCCGGCATATTGGGATTGTTGCGCCTGACCAACCCAACGATAAGGGGAACGTCCATCATTTCAGCAACCAGAAGATCCACATTCTTGGCCAGTTCCTCAACTGCTGTGCTGGGCCCGGTATCGCCAGTGTAGACGATAGAGCGTCCCGGCAAATCAAAGCGATAGGATAGAGACTGGAAACGTTGTTCCAAATCGCTGCCCTGAACAAAACTGTAATGGGTGTTGCTGCGTACCGACACATTAATACCGTCAACATCGAGAGTGGCACCATCGCGAAGCTCGACCACCTTAATGCCCGCCCGATGATCCTTAACCGGAGCACCCGGCACGCCGTAATTGGCGGTTGCGCCCGGTACCATGGAGGCAAGCAGGCCATCAACCAGTTCCTTCGTTCCCGGAGGACCATAGAT
>NZ_JBATHY010000322.1:0-12815 GCF_049667325.1 Parasphingorhabdus sp.
GGATCACGAGTTAAGTTTCGAGGATTTTGGTCGATGGCAAGCGCATTTAGCGACATTCAACCCGACGAATACACCCCGTCGGAAAAGCATCCGCAGCATGGCGTCATCATTGGCGGACCGGCGGCGCGGGCAAAGCGCTTCGAATATGGCATATTGCTTTCCACAATGGTGGTCGGTTCGCTCGGCGCCTTATACTGGACGCTCGCGCATTCGACCGGCTGGGTGGAATGGTCTGCCTTTCTGTTCGGTTTCGCCCTGATCAACATGGGTGTCGGTATCGGCTATCACCGCTATTTCACCCACCGCGCCTTCGAAACCGGTCCCAAAATGCGCCTCGCCATGGGAATCATGGCCCAAATGGCCTGCCAGGCATCGGTGCTGAAATGGGCCGCCGACCATCGCCGCCACCACGCTTTTTCCGATGATGTTGGTGACGTGCATAGCCCCTATGTCGACGGCCACGGCAAAAAAATGCCGATCTGGAAAGGCCTCGGCATCGCCCATTTCGGCTGGCTGTTCGATAATACGACGTCCGACATGAATGTGTATGGCAAGGGTCTGATCGACGATCCGCAAGTATTATGGTGCCACAAGCATCGCTGGTCGATCGCTATTTTCTCGAGCATCATCCTGCCTGCTCTGTGGGCGCTGGCATTTGGCGGGCCGGAATATATCATCGGAACCATCCTGATCGGCGGCTTTTTCCGCAATTTCTTCTTCCTGAATTTTGTCATGGGCGTGAACAGCATTGGCCACGTCTTCGGATCCCAGCGGTTCAAGACCAAGGACGGATCGCGCAACAACTGGTTCATGGCATGGATGACCTTTGGTGACGGATGGCACAATAACCATCACCAGCACCCGCGCGCAGCGTCTTCGAAAATTGCCTGGTGGGAATTCGATCTCAACGGCCAGATCATCTATCTGTGGGAGAAAATGGGTCTGGTGTGGAACGTCCAGCGGGCACCTGCCTATATTCGGAACAAAGACGGCGAATGGGTCCAGAAAAAAGCAAGGGCCGCGATTGCCGGCCTCGTCGAACCGGACGTCATGTCGGCGGACGATGGCGGCGTAATGTTTCCCGCCAAAGACAAGCAGCATCATATCGAGCCTGCCGAATAACGGTCGGCGAACCGTTCGACTAATGTGATCGCAAGGTCAGGGTAGCGGAAACGGTTCCATTGCCCGCCGGATTTACGCTGAGAGACTCGACCGCAATTCCTTCCCGTTCGATCCGGGCCAGCCAGCCGAACAGTGCTGTCGGCTTTGCCGATTCCACCACCATATTGACCCGGTTATCCGACTGGGGGTTGATGGAGCCGACGGCGATGCCGGTTTCACCCGCGCTCTGACTGACAAAAACATCGATCCCGCGGCCGAACTTTGACGCCGCCCCGTCTGCCGGCAGCTGGAGAGCCGCAACCTTGGCGTCGATCCGGGCCTGCCGCTCGACCGCATCGAGATAACGCTCTTCGGCAGCAGTCATCGCATCGAACATCGGCCGCGCGATGCCATAATAGCCGACGAGTCCCGCGAGCAGCAGACCAGCAATACCGACCAGAATCTTTTCTCGTTGGCTAAGCCCGACGAACCAGTTTCTCGCATTTTCGATCATGGCGCGCGCACCGTGATATCCGCTTGCGCCGACCCCGTGGCGTCGGTGCGCGGGGTCGCGGTGATGATGAATCCCGCTTCCTGCATCGCCAGCAGCACCGGATTTATATCCTCGTTGCGGATAGCGGATAAAGTCGCCAGAACGATCCCGTTTTCGCCATAAGCCATTCGCGTAATCACTACATTTTGAGACGGTTGCAGCGCAGAGTACAGAGCAGAAGCCGGAACCGGGAACATGATATTGCCGCGATTTTCGGCAATCAGCCGTTGGTCCAGCGCGCGCTCGGCATTATCCGGACCGTCCATCTCCCCAACGACCGGAGCGGCGCTAGCCAGAGCGGCCTCATCCGCTGCTTCGGCCGCCCGATGATATTGCGCCAATTGCACCAACGGAATGGCGAGCGATAATATGATAAGCACTGCCGCCATCCAGCCGAGCAGGCGCTTTTGCGGTGCGCCCATCGTCCGCTGCGCTTTCTTGGCAAAGGGTCCGCTGCGAAAATCCAGATCGGTCCTTTCACTGACGCTGGCCAGCATCGCGTCAAAAGCGTCACCGACAATTGGCGAAATGGTCTGATCATCAAATAGAAATTCCCGGAACGCGGGGTCATCGGTCGCTATGATATTGTCCGCGCGGATGACCTGGTCAAATCCGAAATCCGCCGAAACCGCTCCGTCGCTGGTTGCCGGCAGCAACCAGCCCGAAGGAAGGATCGCATCGGGATCGAGGTTCAGCGCCTGCAAACGGACAAGCCCTGCAGACAATATATCGCGCCCTATCGACGCCGTGACCACCCCGCCGTTCTCCATAGTGGCGACAGTGTGACTGTTTTCCCGTTCGAGACTATCGGCTTTTGCAGCCAGAATCGCAGCAGCCAGGGCCTGGTCTTCGGTCACGTCGCTGATTGCTTCGTGGCCTATGATCGTGGTCAGGTGCGAAGCGACCAGCGCGATCACGGGAAGATCGTCTTTTTCTTCGTCTAGCTCCTTAGGTTGCGAAGCGGTCAGGGGTTCCGGATCGCATCCCGATGCCTGCACCGCGCCATCGCCGACGCGCCACCAATAGAGCGCTTCGTCATCAGCGGCCGGAAAGGCAATCAGGAGAAGATTCTGATTCACGCGCTTCTGTTCTTATTCGCCGTAGATATCGGCATTATCATCTTCACCGCCCGGCGCTCCGTCTGCGCCCAGCGAATAGAGATCAAAGCCCGGGCCCTGACGACCGGGATTGTCATATTGATAGGGCCGTCCCCACGGATCATCGGGCAATTTCTTGATATAGCCCCCTTGCCGATAGCGTGCGGTCGTAGCCAAAGACGGGGGCGCCGCAACCAGCGCCTGCAAGCCGTCGGACGATCCGGGATAGCTCAAATTATCGAGCCGGTACATTTCGAGCGCCTGCCCCAGGATCGCAATATCCGCCCGCGCCTTCTGGACCATCGCTTTATCCTGACTGGGCAACACATTGATCACCACAATCGTGGTCAGCAGGCCGAGAATGAAGATCACCACCATCAGCTCGACCAAGGTGAAGCCGTTGCGCTTACGCTGCGGCTTTGTTTCCCGGGCCAGAGCCCTGTCAGGACTTTCAATATCTGTCGTCATGATCATTCCTTTGTCCCGGCCCTATAGTCCGGCGAGATTCTGAAGCTGCAAGATCGGTAATAATATCGCCAATATCACCACCGCGACCAGCCCGCCAAGCGCGACGATGATTAACGGTTCAAGCAAGGACAAGGCGGTGGAGCTGAAATTGTCGAATTCGCGCTCCAGATAGCCCGCCGCCCGCGCCAGCATATCATCAAGCTGTCCCGATGCCTCGCCGCTGGATGTCATATAGACCAGCATCGGAGGAAAAACCGCAGTATTTCTCAGCGCGCTGGACAGACTCCCGCCGCCTCTTATGGCCTCCACCATGTCTTCCGATGCCTTGCGCAGCACGCTGTTATTGATCGTCTCGGTTGTCAGCCGCAATCCCTCGATTATTGGCAAGCGACTGGCGACCATCGTAGACAAGGTCCGTGCCAGCCGCGCCGCGTGCAAATCCCTCAGCAGCCGTCCGAAAAACGGCAACCGCAACAGAAAGCCGTCAAAGTGCAATTTGATAGTGGGTTCCTGAAGTGCACGCCAGCCGATCAACAGCGCCACGCCGATCAGGATTGCGATCGCCCACCACCAGTTCGCGAGAAAGCCGGAGATGCCGATGACGATGCGGGTGATCATCGGGAGTTGCTGGTTCACATTGTCGAATTGATCGACCACCTTGGGCACGACCGCAATCATCAGCAGCGCGACGACAATGACCGAGACCAGAGCCAGCACAATCGGATAGGCCAGCGTGCCGATCAACTTGCCGCGCAATTCGGCCTGTCGCTCGAGCAGATCGGCGAGCCGTTCGGTGATATCGGGCAGCGTACCGGAACTTTCCCCGGCGGCGATCATCGCCCGGTAGAGCGGTGGAAAGCTTTTCGGTTCGCGGCGCATCGCCTCCGACAAGCGCTGCCCCTCGATCACCCCGCCGTGGACCGTCGCGATCCTCTGCCGGACATGGGGTTTTTCATTCTGGTTGCCGATCAAGCGCAGTGCTTCCTCGAGCGGGCTGACTTGCGCGAGCGAAGACAATTGCCGGGTGAATAACGTCAGTTCTTTTGATGTCAGTTTTTTCGGGCCAAACAATCCGGTGGAAGCCCTGCCTTGCTTGTCCTGCGCCGCTTCCATGCTGACGACATAGAAATTTCGCTCGGTAAGCTTCGCCCGTGCCGCATCGTCGCTGGCCGCGGTCAGCCGTCCGGTTTTTTCCCGGCCCTTGGGATCGATCGCGGTATAGGCAAATTCAGGCATCGGCCGCTTCGCTTTGCCGCCGGGAGATTCGTATCGCTTCTTCGGCAGTGGTGAGCCCGTCACGGACGAGGCCTCTGGCGGCGGCACCAAGATCGGGCTGCCGCCGGAAAGCATGAGCGGTGATCGCGGCTTCTTCGCCACCATCGTTGATCAGCTTGCGCAGCGTGTCGTCGATGCGGATCGCCTCGAACACCCCGATGCGACCCTGAAAGCCGGTCTGGTTGCAGGCATCGCAGCCGGTCTCGCGAAAGATGCTAGTGCCATGGTCGAAGCCAAGCAGCGCGGCCAGCGAGCCGTCGACTTCCACCGGAGTGCGGCAATGTTCGCATAGCCTCCGGACCAGACGCTGGGCCACAACCGCGCGCAAGGTCGAGGCCAGCAGAAACGGCTCGACCTTCATATCGCGCATTCTTGTGATCGCACCCACCGCATCATTGGTGTGCACTGTGGAGAGCACCAGATGGCCGGTGAGACTAGCCTGCACCGCAATTTCTGCCGTCTCCCGGTCCCTGATCTCGCCGACCATCACCACATCCGGGTCCTGTCTGAGAATGGCGCGTAGACCTGCAGCAAAGGTTAATCCAACTTTGGCATTCACCTGGGTCTGGCCAATCCCCTCGATCGCATATTCCACCGGATCCTCGACGGTCAGGATATTGCGGCTGCCGTCATTAAGCTGTTTGAGTCCTGCATAAAGCGTTGTGGTCTTGCCCGAACCGGTTGGTCCGGTAACCAGGATTATGCCATTGGGTTCGGACAAGGCATCGGTCAGGATCGCGTGGGTGCTTGCCGACATGCCGAGAAGGTCGAGCGAGATGCCGGCGCTTTCCTTGTCCAATATCCGCATCACCACCCGTTCCTGCGCCCGGTTGGGCAGCGTAGACACACGCACATCGAGCAGCTTTCCGCCCAGCGTCAGGCTGATCCGGCCATCCTGCGGGATGCGGCGCTCGGCGATATCCAGCCGCGCCATCACCTTGATCCGGTTGACGATGACGCCTGCGACATGCGGAGGCATTCTCAGCTTCTCCGTCAGCACGCCGTCAACCCGCATCCGGACCACCAGCCCGGTCTCATAGGGCTCGATATGGATGTCAGAGGCACCCTGCCGCGCCGCTTCGGCGATAATCCCGTTTATCAAGCGGATTGTGGGCGCATCATCGGCGCTGTCCAGCAGGTCCTCCGCGCTGGGAATATCGCCAGCGATATCGTCCAGCCCTTCACCCGCGAGCGCCATATCACCGGCCATCGCCGCTGCCGAGCCGTCCATTGCATAATGCGCGCTAAGCAGCTTCTCATAGGCCGGACCATCAACCAGTTCGACTTCAAATGGCAGCGCCAGATAGCGGCGGACCTCGAGCAAGGCCGATGGGTCAGAACCCGCGCGCATGGCGAGGGATAGCCGGTCGCCGGTGCGATTCTGCAGCAACAGGCCATGGTCGCGGGCATAAGCATAAGGCAAGTCTTTGGCAGACTGAGACGCGACGGGGCCGTCATCCGCCTCTGAACCAACCGTCTCTGTTCCCCGCGCGATCTCCATCAGCGATTCCCGCTGGTCTCGCTCGCCGGCAGCGGTGCCTGCTCGATCATGCCGCTGTCCCTGGCTGCAGGCATATCGCCCGGAGCATAGATGATCTGGTCATCCGGACGTGACGAGACAGACGGCGGCACGGTCCCGAGATAATCGCGCACCAAGGCATCGAGCGACGGCTCCTGGTCCGGATTCTGATGCAATTGCCGGTCGCGTATATAGCCGTAGCGCGAACTTGAAAAACGCCGCGCATCATTGGGATCTTTCAGAATCGTCGGACGGATGAAGACCATCAGATTGGTTTTGACCCGCGATTTTCCCCGTGACTTGAACAATTCGCCTAGAATCGGGATATCGCCCAGAAACGGAACTTTCTGGATCGTTCGCCGCTCGTTGTCGTCGAGCAGGCCGCCCAGCGCGATAATCTCGCCATCGCCAACTGTCACCGTGGTGTTGATTTCCCGCTTGTTGATGATCAGCTCGTTGAAATCATCGGAAACCGGTCCGGCGATCGAGCTCACCTGCTGGCGCAATTCCATCCGCACTTCGTTGCCGGCGTTGATTTGTGGAGTTACCTCGAGCTCGATCCCGACATTCTGCCGCTGGATCGTGCGGAAGGCATTGTCGAAATTGCTCGACAGCGCCTCGCCGGTCGACACCGGAATTTCCTGACCGAACAATATGCTGCCCTTGAGATTATTGTTCACGGTCAGCGAAGGCGTCGAGAGCACATTGCTGTCGGTATCCGACTGCACCGCGTTGATGATCGCGCCGAGCACCGCACTGCCCCCGAGGCTGGTCGCAAAACCGCCAAAACCGCCGCGTGCACCAAGCACTGCATCCGCTGCATTCTGACGCAGCGCATCGCCAACCGAGCTATTGGTTGTCGTTGTGGTCGCGGTTGTCGTGGTGGTCGTGGTGGTCGTATCAAACTGGTCGGCCAGCAAACCGCCAGCAACATCGACGATATTCGGAGAGGCGTTGGAGAAATTGGTCACCGCAAAGGGTACGTCTTTCCCGCCCACCAGCCATTGCACACCCAGTTCACGGGCGAGAGATTCGGATATTTCCACGATGATCGCTTCGACAACCACCTGTTCCTGGCGGGTGTCGAGCTGGCGGATCAGTTCGCCGATCATCCGCTGGACATCGGGATTGGCCGCAACGATAATCGCGTTGGTACCTTCCAGACGGGTCACGATGGCCGGACCACGGCTGGCAATGCCATTTCCGCCGCTGGCAGCGGGTGCTGCCGTGCCCTCCCCTGTTCCGGCAGGCACAACCGTCGCAGTTTTTGCGCCGCCGTTACCCAGCAGGTTCTCGATTACCGGCAAAAGATGCTCGGCATTGGCATAGTCGAGCCGGTGAACGCGGATCTCGGTCCCCGATTCCGCGCGTTGATCCAGTTCCCGCGCCATTTGCGCAAAGCGCGAAACCGCGCCGGGGTCACCGCGCAGGGCGATGCTGTTGCTGCTGTCGATCGGTACGACGGTCACCGGAGCGCGCAATCCCTCGCCGCCGCCCTGTGCGGCCAGCGCCTGAAGCGATGTCGCGATTTCCCGGGCCCCGGCATTTTTCAGATTGATGATCGTGCTGGCGGCGCTGTCGCGGTCTATTTCTCTTACCAGAATGCGGATCCGGCGGATATTGTCCGCATAGTCAACAATCACCAGACTATTGGCGTTGCGGTTGGAGGTGATCGAACCCTGTTTGCTGACCAGCGGGCGCAGGGTTTCCAGCGCTTCGCTCGCGACAATCGACTTGAGCCGCACTACCTCGGTCACCAGCTGATTCCCCTCGGCGCCGCGGGTCCCGATTCGGCTCGGCTGCGATGCTGCACCGTCGGCGGGCTGGATGCGATAGGCGCCGCGGGTTGTCGGAATCGCGACCAGATTGTTGGCACGCAGGGTCGACAGGAATATCTCGAAATATTCCGAGCGGCTGAGCGGACGGTCGGTGACCACCGAAACCTTGCCCTGCACCCGGCTGTCGATGACGAAGGTGCGACCGGTGACGCGCGCTGCATCCTGGACGAAGGCGCGGATGTCGGCATCACGAACGTTCAGCGTGTGCTGCGCCGACACGGGTCCCACTGCCAAGCCAATACAAAGCGTCACTACGGCTATTATCCGGGCGAAAAAACTACGCATTACTGGACTCCAAGATTGACAGTGAGCGGAACCGTGTTGGCCCCGCGCTCGACTTCTACCAACAGGCGCGTGCCTGGCCTGATCTGGCTCTTCAACGCTTCGATATCGCCCGCCGAACCGACCGGACGGCCGTTGATCGATACAATGATGTCACCATTGCGAAAACCCGTGCTGTTGAACAGCGCGCCGTCGCCCAAAGGAGAAACCAATATGCCGGTGATCCGGCCCTGGTCGTTGCGTGGTGCCAGTGACGCAACGCCGGGAATTTCATTCCCGCCTGCCGTCGAGGGAAAAGAAGCGATTGGAACGTCTGTTCCTACAGTTTCCGCGGGGATCGACTGATCGAGATACAGACTCTCCAGAACTCCGCCGCGATTGATGATAACATGGTCAAAGGCGACACTGTTCAGCGTAACACCGGGCAAAATCTCTGCGCCCACCGCATAGCTTTCCTGCACCCCGTCGGGGCCGGACAATATCGCAGAACCCAGTCCCGATGCCTCGTTCATCCGGATACCGAAGAGCGTCAGTTGCAGCGACGTCACCACATTGGCGCTCTGCGCCGCACCGCTGCGGAAAAACGGATCGAAGCTGCCGAACAATATCAGCCGCGATTGCGGTGACAGGATCTGGACCTCGGCGGCGCGATAATCGCCCACGGGACCCAGGGGCGTCAGGATCACCCAGACCAGTCTTATGGCCTGAATCAGCAACAAAACCGCCAAAAGAAAGAACAGAACAGGATAGAGGCCCTGCTGACGATGCCAGCGGGCGATGACGCCAAATCTGTCCGAAAAGCTGTTACCCACGAATCCCCACAACCTTGCAACCCCTTGGCACTATAGCGATTTCAGCCGCTTACGACGACTCATTGATGACAAAAATATTGCCAGTTCAATCGGTCCCGCGAAATCAGGGCAATTGCATATCCAGCAGAGCGCCAAGATCATCAAGCGCCTGCTGTTCTGCCGAAACCTTGATCGCCGCCATGCCCAAAGCGGCCGCCGGTTTGCAGTTGATTCCCAGATCATCGAGATAGATGCATTGCGCCGGTTCGACGTTCAGCGCCTCGCACATCATCTGGTAAATTCTTGGGTCGGGTTTACGGATACCTGCCTTGCTGCTCTCGATAATATGGTCAAAACGCAACATGATCTCTTTCACCGCTGCGGCTTTTTCATCGCTCATCGCCATGCCCGCACCTTTTCCGGCAGGCACGTTGTTGGTGATGCAGGCAATCGTAAAGCCTTCGCTTTTCAACCGGTCGAGCGTGGCCACCATATTGGGGCGCACGTCGCCAGCCAGCCGCGCCAGCACATCAGCCCCGCGCAATTCAATCCCGATCGCGCGCGCTTCTTCGGCAAAGGCCTCGTCAAAGCCCGCACCATCGAGTTCGGCCCGCTCAAACCGCGCCCAGGCGTTGCTATCCGGATTGGCGCTGTTGATCCGCCGGACGCTGTCCTGCGGCACCCCTTTTTCGGCTTCCAGCCGGTTGAAGGCTTCGAAAGGGGACGATGTGATCACCCCGCCAAAGTCAAAAATTACGGTCTTATATGTCATGCAACAGCAGCTCCAAAAATTGATCCGATGGCGGCGGTGGCGGCCATGGCTGCGGCACCCCAGAATGTTACGCGGACGACAGGCCGCAAAATCGGCGCCCCGCCCAGTATGGCTCCGGTCGCCCCCAAAGCTACAAGCAACAATAATGCTGCGCCAGACACAATCCAGATCAGCATCTGGCCGCTGAACAGCGCCGCAAGGATCACCGGCAATATGGCCCCGGCGGCAAATGCCAGAGCAGAAGCAGCGGCTGCCTGCAATGGCTTGGCAGAAAAATGCTTGGTCAAGCCGAGCTCGTCCCGCAAATGCGTGCCCAGAGCGTCATGCGCGGTCAGCTGGTCGGCAACCTGTTCCGCAAGATCGCTCGTCAATCCCCGGTTCTTGTATATCGATATCAGTTCTATCCGCTCAGCCTTGGGCTGGTTTTCCAGCTCCCAGGCTTCCTTTACCCGCTCCGCCTTTTCGCTATCGGCCTGGGAACTGACCGAGACATATTCGCCCGCGGCCATCGACATGGCACCGGCCACCAGTCCGGCGAAAGCGGTGAGCAATATCGTCTGCTGGGAGGTTGCGGCGGCCGCGACCCCGACAACCAGGCTTGCGGTCGAGACGATACCGTCATTGGCTCCGAGAACGCCGGCACGGAGCCAGCCTGCTCGGTCAAGCCGGTGTGGTTCGTTATGTAATCTTGACAATTGCCGATCCTATTTGTTGAGATATTCCAGCTTCATTCCCGGCCGTTTCCAGCGGGTCTTAACCAGCTTGCCAGTCGCCGACAGACATATCCAGGCATCCATCATGTCGTCACCGCCAAAGCAGATATTGGTGGTAAAAATATCCGGTGTCGGGACAAATTCGACCAGTTCGCCTTCGGGAGAGATCACGCTGATCCCGCATTCACCGATGGTCGCAACGCAGATATTGCCGCATTCTTCCATCGCCAGACTGTCGAAAAATTTATAGCCGGAGGGGCGGTAGAGCGGAATGCCGGGACCGCCCGGTCCCGCATCAGCCGCGACCTTGCCGGGGGCAGTGATATTGAATTTCATCAGGCGGCAAGTGAAGGTTTCCGCTGCGTAAAGCGTTTTGCCATCTGGTGAAATGCCGACACCATTGGGATTGTTCGAAGGAAAAATCACTTCTTCCAGATGGCTGCCGTCGGCCCTGGCATAGAATATCCCGACGATGTCATGGCTGCGCTTTTCATAGTCGGTCTTGCCATGATCGGTGAACCAGAAACCGCCATGCGCATCGAACTGGATATCATTGGGGCCGCGTAAAATGCAGCCGAAATCACCGTCATTGTATAGCGTTTCGACTTCGCCGGTATCGACATCAACCCGCTGGATGCTACCGCCGGTATAATCCTTGGCGATGCCGGCGGGGGTCAGGAAACCATTTTCGTCCTGATATTCAAAACCGCCATTGTTGCAGATGTAGATTTTTCCATCGGGTCCCATGGCTGCGCCATTGGGGCCGCCACCGGTTTTCGCGATCACCTTCTTGGTGCCATCGGGCAAGACGCGGGTCAGCTGCTGGGCCGCTATTTCGACCAATATCACGCTGCCGTCGGGCATCGCAATTGGTCCTTCGGGAAAGCGTAGTCCTTCGGTGACTGTCTCCATCAATATATCCTCTCAAACTTTGTCACAGTCATTGCGGGAATATGGCGACAAGTCTAGTAGCAAGGCAGACAGTTTCAGGAGCAACTATGTCCAACTCGTATCCCCGAAAATTGCAACTCCATATCGATGGCCAGTGGATTGATGGCGAGGATCGCGAAGTCCATCAGGTCGTCAATCCCGCGACCGGACAGGCGATTTCGGATCTGCCCAAGGCGACCAAGGCCGACCTTGACCGGGCACTTGACGCCGCAGACCGCGCATTCCCGGTCTGGCGCGATACGCCGGTCGCCGCGCGCGCCGCCATTTTGCACAAGGCCGCCGACCTGATGCGCGAACGGGCTCCGGAAATTGGCCGCCTGATGACCGCAGAGCAAGGCAAGCCGCTGGCCCAGGCGGTCGGCGAAGTCACCGCTTCCGCGAGCCATTTCGACATCATGGCCGAAGAAGCCAAGCGTTGTTACGGTCGCGTATTGGTGCGGCCCGCAGGCCAGAACAGTTTCGTGAAATATCAGCCGGTCGGACCGGTTGCAGCATTCAGCCCCTGGAACTTCCCGGTATTCACGCCTGTCCGCAAGCTCGCCCCTGCGATTGCCGCCGGCTGTTCGATCATTCTCAAGCCAGCCGAAGAAACCCCGGCCAGCCCGATCGAGATGATTCGCTGCCTTGTCGATGCAGGCCTGCCCTCTGGCGTCGTCCAAATCGTCTTTGGTGATCCGGCTGAAGTCTCCAGCCATCTGATTGCCTCGCCGGTCATCCGCAAGATCAGCTTCACCGGATCGGTGCCGGTCGGCAAGCATCTGATGAAGCTCGCCGCAGAAGGTATGAAGCGCACCACCATGGAACTGGGCGGCCACGCGCCGGTGCTGGTGTTTGACGATTGCGATCTGGAAAAGACGCTCGATCTGGTGGTCACCGGCAAATTCCGCAACGCCGGTCAGGTTTGTGTCTCGCCGACCCGCTTCTATGTCCAGTCCGGCATTTATGACCGCTTTGAAAAAGCCTTCACCGAACGCGCAAAAAAGATCAGCGTCGGCGACGGGTTTGAAGAAGTCGAAATGGGTCCCCTTGCCAATCCGCGCCGACCGAGTGCGGTGGGCGCGATGATCGAAGACGCGCGGACCAAGGGTGCCGATGTCCGGCTCGGCGGCGAACGGCGCGGCGACAAGGGGTTTTTCTTTGATCCGACCGTGCTGTCCCACGTCCCGCTCGACGCCGATATCATGAACGACGAGCCGTTCGGTCCGGTGGCCGTTATGCGGCCCTTCGACACGCTCGACGACGCGATCGAACAGGCCAACCGCCTGCCGCTGGGCCTCGCTGCCTATGCCTTTACCGAAAGGTTGCGCACCGCCAATCTGGTTGGCGACAGGGTCGAGGCCGGGATGGTGGCGATCAACAATCTGACCGTCAGCCCCGGCGACGCGCCCTTTGGCGGAGTCAAGGAAAGCGGCCACGGATCGGAGGACGGGCCGGACGGGCTGAAGGCCTATATGG
>NZ_JBATHY010000323.1:0-5635 GCF_049667325.1 Parasphingorhabdus sp.
GCTCAAACGGCGCGAAGGGATCGACATTTACGATGAAGATACCAATTTCACCCCGTTCAGCACGTCGACCTGATCTAGCTGAGAAGCGCTTTTTTTTCGGCGTGTCGCGCGATCAACAAGAAAGCTAACGCAAAAACGACAATCAGAGCCGGCATCGTCCACCCCTGATCTGCGACATATTCGCTATAACCGTCGATGATAAAATAGCTGCTGAATTGGACAATTACCGCCAACAACGAAACCAGGAACAGGCGAACCGCTACCCGCTTTCGCATCAGCAAGACAATGGCGGCTACAAATCCGGCGAACACGGCAACCGCGAAGGCCGCTGTAACCCAGGTTGGTTGTGAAGCCAGAAGGTCCTGTTGCTGTTGTGGCAATGAAGCAAATTGCTCAGCGCTCATCAGAACCTGTTGAATATAGGCAAATACGCCCAGTGCGTTCCAGACCAGAGCCACTGCGCTTGCGACCCAGAACCAGATAGGCGCCTTTGTCTTTTGAGTCATATTATGTCCCCAACCCCAGAAACCGACGGACATTGTGGTATTTTGCCGATGAAGTATCAAGCGAAACCGGTTAATGAGTGGTTATGTCAATAAGTGAAGCAGAATAAATCAATTTAACCGATGAAACTTTTGTCGTTACGCGGCGTCAATCACATCAAAAGGAGTTAAAGATGATCGGTAGAAATATTCCCCAAGTTACCCTGAAAACCCGCGTTCGCGACGAATCTGTCGACGGAGAGAATCCGTTTCGCTGGCAGGATGTGGACACCAAAGAACTGTTCGCTGGTAAACGTATCGCTGTGTTTTCCTTGCCCGGAGCCTTCACCCCGACTTGTTCGAACGAGCAATGCCCGGCCTTTGAAGGCTTTTACGACCAGTTCATGGTGCGCGGTATCGACGAGGTCTATTGTATTTCGGTCAATGATGCGTTCGTGATGTACCAATGGGGCAAGTCGCTCGGACTGGAAAAAGTAAAGCTGCTGCCCGACGGATCGGGTGACTTCACCCGTCGCATGGGGATGCTGATCAAGAAAGATAATCTTGGTTTTGGCAAGCGCAGCTGGCGCTATTCGATGATTGTCGACGATGGTGTGATCAGCGCCTGGTTCGAAGAGCCGGGTATCAACGACGAAGGTGTCGACAATGATCCCTATGTCGAATCGACGCCGGAAAATCTGCTTAACTGGATTGATCTCAACGATGCGGCAAGCAAAGCTGCCTAAGCGAACCCGGCTAACACAAGCGAGACCGCGAGCGAGAAATTGCTCGCGGTTTTACTTTGTGCGATAGCGTCAGCCCATGGAGCGTCTCAACAGACCCATCATCATGACGGCGCAAATGGGCAAGGCGGAATTTGCCTGGGCGAACAGTTTGCGTAAAAGTCATTATCCACCCGAACGGAACATGGTGGGCGCGCATATCACCTTGTTCCACCATCTACCGCCGCAGGCGCTGGATGAAATCAAGGCTCGGGTTATCGAGCTGACCAGCAGCCTGCCGAATCCGGAGGCAAAGCTTTCCGGCTTGATTAATCTTGGAAGCGGCGTGGCTTATCGGCTGCACGCGCCGCAATTGCTCGACTTGCGGATGGAAATGGCGGACCGGTTCGCCGGATTGCTGGTAGCTCAGGATCAGCAGACCCCAAGGCTACATATCACAATCCAGAACAAGGTGAATTCACGCGAAGCGCAGAAACTCTTCGAGCGGCTTTCGGCCGAATTCGAGCCGCGTTCGTTCGCGATCCGCGGAATCGCTTTGCATTATTACGTCGATGGCGCCTGGCAGAACATTGGCACATGGCCCTTTCGAGGGCGTTAGTAGACCCCGACCTCTTTGATCGGAATGTCGGTATTGGCGAGCTGGTCCTTGTCCAGATTCAGCCCCTCGACGACGGCCTTGCGACCCTGCACGTAGTCTTTGGTGGCGTTGACACAGTCAAGCGCTACGACCTTGCCGTCGCGATAATATATCACCGAAAATTTACGGGATTCCGGATCGCCGCGGACGACATGACTATCATGGCCGGTCGACAGGCCGACAGTTTGCAACTTCAGATCATATTGATTCGACCAGAACCAGGGCACTGCGTCATATTCGACCTCTTCCCCCAGTATGTCGAGGGCGGCGACCTTTGCCTGGTCATTGGCATTCTGGACCGACTCCAGCCGGATCATCGCGCCGTCGGCAAAGGCGTTGCTATGCGCGGCGCAATCACCAATTGCATAGATATCTGCCAGACTGGTGCGGCAATGCTGATCGACGTCGACACCATTGCCGGTTGCGGCGCCGGCCGCGACCAGCGGTCCGGTTTCGGGAATTATGCCGATGCCGACCACAAACATGTCGGCCGCCAGTGTCCGCCCGTCGGCGAGCGTCACGGCGGTGGCAATCCCGTCGTCACCGGTTTCGAAACCCGAGACGCTTGCTTCCAGTTCGATGGTCACCCCGTGACGGCGATGTTCGGCTTCATAGAATCGGGAAAGTGGTTCACCGGCAACGCGGGACAAAACCCGGTCGAGAGATTCGACGATCGTTACCTGTTTGCCCAACTTGGTCAGCACTGCTGCCGCTTCCAGTCCGATATAGCCGCCGCCTACGACGACAACTTTATTGACCGATGGCAAAGCAGCGATGATCTTGTCGACATCGGCGCGGGAACGGACGGCATGAATATTGCGCGCCTGGCTCCCCGGACAATCGAGCATGCGAGGAGACCCGCCTGTAGCCCAGATCAGTTTGTCAAAGCCGATTTCGTCGTCCGATGTCAGGGTAACTTTTTTTGCAACCGGGTCGAGTTTCGACACCCTGCGGCCGGTGAGCAGGTCAATATCGCGTTCGGCCCAGAAGCTCTCGGGGCGCAATAAAATCCGCTCAAACGGTTTTTCTCCCGCGAGATATTCTTTGGATAGCGGCGGCCGCTCATATGGCGGATATTTCTCGTTTCCAATCAATCCGATGGAGCCTTCAAACTTCTTCTGGCGCAACGCGATGGCCGCTTGTGCGCCTGCATGACCAGCGCCAACAATCAAAATGTCGTAGAATGCGTTCATATTTGCCCCTTGATGCCCCATAGTCGGCCTCAGAAG
The DNA here is from genome assembly GCF_049667325.1 of Parasphingorhabdus sp. Classification (GTDB taxonomy): domain Bacteria; phylum Pseudomonadota; class Alphaproteobacteria; order Sphingomonadales; family Sphingomonadaceae; genus Parasphingorhabdus. The sequence goes on from NZ_JBATHY010000323.1 coordinate 3,092, forward strand.
CGCTGTTAGCGCGGATTCTATTGACCGTGCAAGTTTTAGCTTATTTCTTGCTTCCACTTGTTGACCGGACTGGACGCTGTGACTATAGCGCCGCCGTCCAGAGAGACTTTCGTGGCGATTATATTAGTCACAGGGATCCGATGGCGGAGTAGCTCAGGTGGTTAGAGCAGTGGAATCATAATCCATGTGTCGGGGGTTCGAGTCCCTCCTCCGCTACCAACAATATATGGTAGATACCTTGCCATGAAGCGCAATGGATCGGGTTAGATCGGTGCTATAAAACTGCACACGCTCGTTGTGTATGACGTGAATGCTGGAAAACGATTTCGAACTTCTAGCCAACGGTACAAGCCCTTCGGCCTAACTGGCCTTAGCTATATAGACGTCTTCCTGATAGATGTCTTCCTGGTGCCAAGCCGGTGTCTCGGGGCGCGAGAAATGATAGCCTTGCAATTGTGAACAGCCCAGATCACGCATCATGTTCAGTTGGAACGAGGTTTCGATACCTTCGGCCGTCGTCATCATCCCGAGCTCATCGGCCATCGAAACTATGGCCCGGATAATGGCCATACTATCCTTCGATCCTGCCGTAGCCGATTGCACAAAGCCGCGATCGATTTTGATGCACGAGAAGCTCGCACGCTTGAGATAACCGAGAGAAGAATAACCCGTGCCAAAATCATCAAGCACTAGAGAGATACCCAGCGAACGAAGTCCTTCCAGTATCTCGTCTGTATTTGACCGCTTGTCGAGGAAGACGCTTTCTGTCACTTCCAGTTCGAGGCGTTGCGGATCCAACCCGCTGGCCGCAAGTGCACCGATAACGTTGCTGGAAAGCTGCCCGCCTTCAACCTGCAGCGCAGAGACGTTGACGGAGAGTCGTACATTTTCAGGCCATGTTTTTGCTTCTGCACAAGCCGATCTCAACACCCAGGAGCCGATCTGGGTGATCAGGCGGGCTTCCTCGGCAATAGGAATGAAAATTTCCGGAGAAATCTTGCCCCGGGTCGGATGATCCCAGCGCAGCAGCGCCTCATAGGCTACTACCTCTTCGCTCTTGGCATTGACGATTGACTGATAAGCGATGGAAAGCTCGCCATTGATCAGGGCCGTGCGCAAATCTGCCTCGAGAATATGCCTTTCGTCGGCGTCGAGCTGCATGAACTGTTTATACCGTACATGGCAACCGCGGCCGGCTTCTTTGCCGTGATACAAGGCCAGGTCAGCACAACGCGTTAACTCGGGGACAGTTTTACCATCTTCCAGGCCAACGGCAACGCCGACGGTTGCACCGATATTTACAGACGTACCGTTGATGGTATAGGTTTCACTGAGTTTTTCGATAAGCATATCTGCGAACCGGGCGAGATCTGTGTCACTTCCGATATCGGGTATCACCAAAGCAAATTCATCACCGCCGAGACGGACTGCGGTTGCATCTCCGTCTCCAGATTTTCCCAATTGTTCGGCGACCTGACACAACAGCTGATCGCCAATCTCATGGCCATATGTGTCATTAACTGCTTTGAAACGGTCCAGGTCAATCAGCATCACGGCACAGCGCTTTCCCGCACTTCCGGCATTTTCCAGCGCGTCTGATAACAGCACTTGATAATGTCCGCGATTTGCCAGCCCGGTCAGCAGATCATGTTTGGCCGCATAGGACAATTTGGCATTGGCTTCGCTGACTTCCCGCCGACGGCGGCGAAAGAAAACGGTGGAAAAGAACATCATGCCCATCAAAATCAGGGCAAAAAACAGCAATATGCTTATATACCGCAGCTTCGTCTCCGATTTGGACAATTCCATTTCGCGTTGGGTCTGCTTGGCTTCCAGTTTTGATATTCTCAGCTCCCGATTTGCGTCATCAAACTGGGCAGCGAGAAGGGAAGCATTGGTTGAAGCTGCAAGGTCGCGGCTATTGTCGTTGAGACGTTTGAATGCCTCAAGATGTGATAGCGCTTCTTTGGCTTTTCCAACTTTTTTGAAAAGTTCGAAAGCGGTTTCGTGATAGTCCCGATAATCCATGGTTGTGGTGGAGACATCCGCGTTCGCAAACGTTCGGCGGATATAATTCTCGGCCGGGCCAAGTTTGTTTTGAGCAAAGGCTACCTGTGCCTTGGTGCCCCATAGAAAGGGCACCCAATCTGCTGCAGCGCCTCTCGCCATTCGTAGTCCCTTGTCGGCAGTCCGGTCAGCCTTCGTATATTGGTTTTGAGCAAATTGCGCGAATGCCACGTTGTTCAGAATTCTGGTTTGCAATAATGGGCTGTTCATCTCGCGGGCAATGACCAGAGCGGATTCAAATTCCCGTTCCGCTTCACCAAATTTACCCATATCGCGCAACGCATTGCCGCGATTATTATGGGAAGAAAGGTTAAGTGCAGGGTCATTGCCATAGACCGATTCGGCCTGTGCGTAATATTTCAGTACGCGGGGATAGTCACCGGCTTCATAATAAATGGAACCGATATTGTGCAGGATAATAGCCTGACTCCGCTTTTCCCCCAGTTTTTCGTAAATGCGATAGGCTTGGTGCAGGAT
>NZ_JBATHY010000324.1:0-2583 GCF_049667325.1 Parasphingorhabdus sp.
CCCTTATAGGCGCCTTCATAGTCGGCGACGTCGAATGTGGTGGCGGTACCGAAGTCGATGATTACGATATCCTGCTTATATTTCTGATGCGCCGCGATGACATTGAGCACGCGGTCGGCGCCGACGGTATCGGGCTGCTCTACATCCAAAGCGACGCCCCATTCCGCTGCACCACGGCCGGCAACCAGCGGAGTCACACCGAAATATTTCTCGGAGAGGACCGTCAGATTGTGAAGCGCGCGCGGTACCACGGTTCCGATAATCACCGCGTCGACAGCGCCAAGCTCCAGGCCTTCCAGCTCGAGCAACTGCCGGAGCCAGACGACATATTCATCTGCGGTGCGGCGAGCATCGGTTGCGATCCGCCAGCGCGCGCGAATGTCGTCACCGTCAAAGAGGGCGAACACAACATTGGTATTTCCGGCGTCTATGGCCAATAGCATGAACGACTCTTCTTTCTATCCGATGGAAATATCACCGGCGCGTATTTCGATAAGCGTTCCGTCGGCTTTTCTCAAGCGCAGCGCGCCATCCGCTGTGAGTCCGGCATATTCGCCGGTGGTTCTCTCGTCACGTTCATCGCTGGTCGTGATGATACTACCGACCGGATGGGCCAGTTTCTGCCATTCCTTCAGAATATGCGGAGAACCCTGATCACGCCAGATCCTAACAAGATCGGAAAAAGTAACGGTTAGGCGATCCAGAAAACCGGCGGCGTCTATTTTCGCCCCCTCGGCTGCCAGACTGGTCAATAATCTGCCTTCGACTTCCGGCGTGACAGCGATATTCACGCCGATGCCGACCACCACCTGATTTTTCACCCGCTCGAGCAAAATGCCGCAGATCTTGGCCTGAGAGACCAAAATATCATTGGGCCATTTGAGTATCATCTCGGTGCCGGGGAGATAGGAGCGGATCACCGCATAGACCGCCAGCCCTGCGACAAAAGACAAGGACGACGGCGCCGGGTCACCGGGGCGGATATCCACGACTGTACTGCAATAGAGATTACCCTTGGGGCTCTCCCATTTGCGGCCCAGACGTCCGATACCGCCAGATTGAGTCTCTGCCCGCAACCAATAACCTTCGGCGGCACTGCCCTGCCCGGCCAGCGCCTTCAGGTCCGCATTGGTCGATGCGGTTTGCTTGACGGTCTCTATGCGGATAGTCAGAAAAGCGACGCCGCGGCAGCCGTTGTGATCGGCGCCATGAACGGTATCGCCAGATAGCCCAACGGCGATACGAACAATGCCAGAACCGCGATCAGCCCGTTTTCGGTCTTGTGACCGGTCGCGACAATCTCGCCGGAAGGATCATCAAAATAGATGATCTTGACGATCTTGATATAATAGAAAGCACCAATCACCGAAGCGGCAATACCAATTACCGCGAGGGGCAACATGCCCGCAGCGACGGCGGCATCAAATACCAGAAACTTGCCCCAGAAACCGAACAAAGGCGGGATACCGGCGAGCGAGAACATGAAGACCGCAAAAGCCGCAGCAAGACCCGGACGGGTTTGCGACAGGCCAGCGAGGCTGGACAGGCTTTCGAGAGGCTTGCCGTCCTTGTCCCGCATCTCGAGCACGCAGATAAAGCTGCCCAATGTCATTGCGACATAGACGGTGAGATAGAACATCATCGCCGAGATGCCCTGCGCGGTGCCGGTGGCGAGACCGATGAGCAGGAAGCCGACATTGTTGATCGAGCTATAGGCAAGCAGTCGCTTGATATTCTGCTGTCCGATCGCGGCAACCGCACCGAGAATGATCGAGGCCAGCGCGACAAACACGATAATCTGTTGCCAGGCCGATGTCTGACCGCCGAAGGCGTCGATGATTACCCGCGTCGTCAGGGCGATGGCCGCCACTTTCGGGGCGCTGGCGAAAAATGCACTGACCGGAGTCGGCGCGCCTTCGTAAACATCCGGCGTCCACATATGGAAAGGCACGGCGCTGATCTTGAATGCCAGACCTGACAGGACGAGGACCAGACCGATCAGCGGACCGGTAGAAAGATCGCCGGTCAGCGCTTCAGCAATCACCGCGAAACTGGTCGAACCCGCGAAACCGTAAACCAGAGAGATACCAAACAGCAGCATGCCGCTGGCCAGCGCTCCGAGGACGAAATATTTCAAGCCGGCTTCCGAAGAGCGTATGTCCGTGCGGATGAAGCTGGCCAGAACATAGGCGGACAGGCTGTTCAGTTCCAGACCGATATAAAGCGTCATCATGTCGGTTGCCGAGACCATCATCCCCATGCCGATGCAGGCAAACAGGATCAGGATCGGATATTCCGCGCGATATTTGCCGCCGCCCTGGAAGAAGCGCGGCGCAATCATCAGCGAAATTATCGCCGCGATATAGATCAGAAATTTCGCAGAACTGCCAAAGGCATCCATGCGATATTGATCGCTGAAGGCCGAGGCGCCGTCCTTGAATTCAGGCAAATGCGCGAGCACCATCAACAGGATCGACGCGCCAAACAACGCGGTTGCTGACAATATCGTTACCAGGCGAGCCGATTTGTCACCACCCCATGCGGCAACCATCAAAAGGATCAGGCTCGAGACCGAGAGAAAAA
>NZ_JBATHY010000325.1:0-6941 GCF_049667325.1 Parasphingorhabdus sp.
GCAACATTGCTGATCGCGTCATTGCGCGAACATATCCAGACCGACCGCATGTTCGCGTCGCCCGACCGGTAGCGATACAGCATCAGGGCAACGCCAACATTCACAAGCAATGCCAGAGTTCCAACGATACCCATTGTCTCGGCAACCGGCGTCGTGCCGTTGAAAAACGCCCATATGGCAGACCCCAGCACCCATAGACCGAATAGCAATATGGTTGCCCCCTTGAACAACGCCGCTCGCGAACGCCATGCCAGCGCCATTCCAGCCACACCAAGGCTGATCGCATAATTGAAAGCATCGCCAAAAAAGTCGAGCGCATCGGCCTGAAGCGCACGTGAATCCGCCTGAACACCAGCGCCCATCTCAATGAAAAACATCGCGCCATTGAGGATAAGCGCAATCCACAAGATACGCCGCCAGCGCTTGTCATTCAGCGCGTCTCCCGTTCCACAGGCGTCGGCGCAACAATTATCGGACATGATTTTTCCTAGACAATTTTCGATTCGCCGATAGTTATGCACCCTGTAGTAACTATAGGGTCAAGCGATGAAAATTGGAGCACTGGCAAAAGCGACCGATACGAAGGTGGAAACCGTCCGCTATTATGAGAATATCGGCCTGTTACCGCCTCCCGCACGAACGACTTCAAACTACCGGGATTACGGAAGCGACCATCTTTCCAGGCTTTCGTTCATTCGCCGTGCCCGAAATCTCGGCTTTACCCTGAAGGCACTGCGCGAATTGCTGGAACTATCGGACAATCAAGATCAATCCTGTGAAGCAGTTGATGATATTGCGAGCAGGCACCTTGCCGAGATTGATCAGAAAATTGACGACCTGACAACGCTGCGTTCTGAGTTAGGTCGCGTGGTTGGTGCTTGTCAGCATGGAACAGTAGCTCAATGCAAAATAATTGAGACGCTGGCACCGCGAATATGAAAGACCAACACAGGTATCAGTAGATTTCTGGCGTCCGCTTTTGCGCCCAAAGCAGACTTGGGAGCGATGTAACGTTAACAACAGCTAATGGGGCGAGAGCTGACTGTACCCGGTCCAAGCCAAACCTCCATGTTTGCGACCAGAGCGGTTCAAGATTCATAGTTCCGGCTGGGACGCCAATCCGCTAAAACCCCACCAGCTTAGTCATTTATTAACCATGTTCGTTTATAATTGTCGTCCCCGGCAATGATTTTAAGAGCATGTAATGGCGCAGCAACGGAAGCGAATTATCTTTTACCTGCCTGTTGTGACGCCCTGGTGGTTTGCCAATATTGTCGTCCATCTGATCCGCGTCCTGGCGCGGGAGCATGAGGTTCATGTGCTGGTGCCGCCCTTGTGGAACAACACCGGCATGGGCGAAGAACAGATCGATCTGGTCGCTGATCTTGATCATGTGATCTGGTATATGCTGGACGGCCCCGATCATCCCCGGCTGCGGGTCGACGCGAGCAGTGAAGAAGATCTGATCGCGCTGGTCCGCGATATCAATCCAGACTTCGTCCTGTGCCGTAGCGCCGATATTGTCACGCCGGCGCGCTTTCCCGGTATCGTCCGCTATATCATGGAGGGCGCTGCCCCGCCGGTGCGAACCGGAGCCAATTGGGTCACCCTGTCTCCTTCCTTGTTCGACCATGGGCTGATGCCGGATTTGTCTCTGGAGCAATGCGCTGAACTGGACGGACTTGCTGCACCGATATGGGAACAAATGTTGCAGGAACCGGTTTTGCCGGACCGGGCAGAATTTCTGACGATGACCGGACTGCCGGAAGACAAGATCATCATCGGTCTGCCGCTGGAATATGAGCAGGCAGAGAATTTCTTTGGCCAGCACCATCGCTATGCCAACAATGCGGAGATGATAGAGGCGATCACGCCGATGCTGAGCGACGATATGGTTCTCGCGGTGACCAACCATCCGCTGAACGAACTTTATGGCGACAAGAAAGCCCTCGAAGCTGCGCTGGCATCGCTAGATGGCAAGGCCATGCTGATCAACGGCACGAAGATTGCCGGGCAGGCAACACTGGCTTTGACGAAACAAAGCGACGGGATGATCGTCGGCAATTCCAAAAGCTGGTCGGCCTGTGCAGCCTACGGCACGCCGATGATGCGGTTATCGGATTTTGATACCGGCGACTGGGTGCGGGCTTATGATGAACTTCCTGCATTTCTGGCCGCCATCGGCGACGGCTGCGCGACATCTGCCGACACCGTGGTGGCGCAGCGCTGGTTCGCCTTTCATCTCGCCAATAGCGTTTTCGACCCGGCCGATCCGGCGCTTACCGCCGATGATCTTGTTTCCCGGATGTCCGATCCCGTTCAGCCGGAGCGCTGGGAGCAGGCTATGGCGCGCTACCAGACCCAATATCAGACGCAAGTGATCGGACAGGCCGCCTGATGACAAATCCCCCAAGGAAGGAAATTCTCTATGTATGATCTGGCTGTTATAATCCCGGTCCGTCGCGGCAGTTCGCGCATTTCGGAAAAATGCCTGCTGCCGTTCGGCGACCAGGAAACATTGATCGAGTGGAAGCTGGCCCAGCTGACCAAAGTGATCGAACCTAGGCGTATCTATATTTCGAGCGAAGACGAGGCATTTCTGGCGCTCGGCGACCGGTTCGGCGTGTCCGTCCACCATCGCCCGCGTCATCTTGCCATTGACCATATCGCACCGTTTCGCGATGTGATCACCGGCATCGTGCGGGACATTCCCCATACCCATATCGCCTGGTCGACCGTGGTCTGTCCGCTGATGGCGCCGCAGGAATATTGCGATGCGTTTCGCACTTATCATGACGAGGTTATCTGCGGTGACCATGATTCGCTGCTCGGGGTCAATCCGTGCAAGGATTATTACTGGTCGCGCGAGGGCGCGCTCAATTACGAAGCCACCCGCAACCATACGATTTCCCAGAACCTGCCCGACTGGTTCAAGGTTACCAACAGCCTCTACATGGCCCCGCGCCAGCAGATACTGGCGCGCGAATATTTCGTCGGCGACAATCCGGTCCTGCAATCGCTGTCCAAGCTGGCGGGCGTCGATATCGACTATATCGAGGACTATCGCATCGCCCGCGCGCTGCACGCGGTCTATGCCGAAGACAAAATGGATGCGGTCGATCCGGAGACCGAGATCAACTGGAACGCCGGAGGATCCGATTTCCTGATGGCGATGTGATGGTCGCACGGCACTCCTCCGGTTCCACAGCTACTCACCAAATCTAGCGTGTCCGCAGATTGACACTCCTCTTTACTAGCGTCGAAATACGCAACAGGATCGGACGCCAGCTGATGTTCGGAAATTCCAGCGGCGTCGCCTTGTGGCGAATGCCCGAACGGACATATGGCGCTGTCCCGTAATTTCGTTATTTTTCACGGCATGAATATAACCGAAAACTACATGCAATGGCTAATGAAGCGCAAACGCGAGGCAATGGAAAACGCCCCGCGCGGCTTCTTCACACGGCGTGGCAATCTCGCTTTGACACGGGATTCGTCCGCGCACCGCCGTTACTCCTATCTATATGAGGATATGCTCGAATGAAAATCAGCGAACGCGTAGAATATGCGACCAAACCCGAACCCATGACTTGTGATATCAATGACAAGGTCATCGACGTCGTCTTGCGAATGGCTGACAAGAACTACGGATCGATCATCGCGGTCGACAAGGACAGTCACATATTGGGCATGTTGACAGAACGGGACGTCATGAAGCGACTGGTCGCGCAAAAACGTGATCCGGCCAAAACCATGGTCGGCGACATCATGACCAAAAATGTCCGCACCGCGAAGGAAAATGATGAACTGGTCGACTGGTTGCGGATCATGTCCAACGAACGATTTCGCCGATTGCCGATCATCGACGATGACAACAAGCTTGTGGCAATCATGACCCAGGGCGACTTTGTCTCCTATACATGGCCGGAACTGTTGGTGCAGATGAAAACTCTGGCAAAGGCGACGTTTGGCGACAGCTTGAGCTTGCCTCGAATTCTGGCCGGCGTGCTGATCTACAGCGTAGTGATCATAGTCGCGGTCGGGTGGATTAGCTAACTCACCTTGGAAAAGTGCATCGACCGAGTGATCCTCTAATAATCTTTACTGATCCGAACGTTGGCGCTCTGACGGCCGAGAGTCGAAATGGTCGACAGGATCGACAGCCAGCGGGTGATCTGGAATTCCAGCTGGGTCGCGCTATAGCCCTTGCCGTCGGTGATCAGCTCGACATAGACGCGGCGCGTTATATATTTGCCGGCCGCGATCGAGGTCCCCGAACCGGTGTCGGTGTCTGACGGTAATATCCGTAAACGGTCGAGTCCGACCGCCTTGCGCAACTGGTTGATCGGATCGAGCCCGCCGCCGCTATTGAGCGAGGCCACCGCGGCCGCCAGCTGGACCGCCTCGGGAGCGGACAGATTGGCGATCGACGCGCCGAATAATACCCGCGAGAGCAATTCGTCCTCGGGCAGCGCCGGGATGCTGGTGAAGGCTATTTCGGGCTGGTTGCCGGTGCCGGTGACATTGATGGTGGCATTGAGGCCGGTCAGATTGGCCTCGGCCTCGATATCCAGAATCGGATTGACCGGCTGGTTGCCGACAAAACGGATGCGTCCCCGCTCGAGCCGGAACCGACGACCGGCGAATGTATAATTGCCGCGGATCAGATTGGCGTCGCCGACCATGGTGAAATCATCGACCGGGCCGGAAATTTTGAGATTCGCGCGCCACTCGCTGTCCAGGCCCAGTCCTTCTACCTGCAACCGGTTGGGCGCATCCGCGGACAAGGCAAAGCGCCATGGCCGGCTGCGGATCTGCACCGGACGTTCATCGGCCCGGCGGTTGATCTCACGGACCTTGATGTCAGGCAGGCTGGCGGTCGCGCTCGCCTGGCCAAAGCGGAAGAAGCTGCGGTTGAGGGTCACATCTCCAGAGATCAGGCCTCCTTCCGGCGAGCTGCGTATCTTGATTGGGCCGGTCACCGTCGCGGCGAAATCGTCCCGCGCGATCAACGCTGCTTGCCGGGCATCGACGTCCATCACAATGCCAATGCCTTCGCCGGGCGCGACGGCAAAATTGAAGCTGCCGCTACCACTGACGGTTCCGCCTCCGGCGGTGACACCGGTTACTTCGGGCAGCACCAGACGCGAGCCGTCAAACCGGCCGACCGTTTTGATATTGGAGACAACTGTGCCGGTCAGCGGGCTTTCCAGACGGGCGTTGCTGGTGCGGACCAGGCCTTCGATCTGTGGATTGGCAAGGCTGCCGCCGATATCCGCGCTGGCCGACACCGGTCCGGTCAAATCAAAAGTTTCCACGCCGGTCAGCCGCCACAGGCTTTCCGCCCCGCCGCTGAAACGCGCCTGCGCGAATAAGGGCTTGCGCATAAGCTCATCCTGCCAGCGCCCGCCGCCGAGTCCGGTGACCCTCCCCTGGAACCGACCAATGGTTTTTCCTGCAGGCGACTTGATGATCCCCCGTGCCGCCGCGTTGCGCTGGGAAATGGCAATATTCAGACCCAGATCAACCGGCGCGGAGGTCAATATCAGCCCGGACCGGGTCAGGCCCTTCACCGTGAGCTTTGCTTCGCCTACCGGAACCTGCGAACGTGACTGGGTAAGCTTTACAGTGCCGTTAACTGTGCCGCCCAGCCCGAGATCGGGATAAGCTATATCGACCAGAGACAAGGGCATTTTGGACAATGCCATGACCAGGTTTGAATTGCCCGTCGCCCATCGCCCGGACATGCGGGCGCTACCGCTGCCGTAGCTGACCGTGGTCGGGGACATCGTCCAGCCATCGCCAGACCGCCTGAGATCGAGCGTGCGCGTCAGACGGAGGGTGCGACCTTCGAACTGGCCATTGCCGGTGATCTGATAGCGATCGGGAGTGATGCCCGCTTTTGCCTGAAATTCAAACGTGCTGCCGCGCGTTCCTGCCACGGTAAAGGTTGCAGTCCCGCTGCCGTTGGTCAGCTTTGCATTGGCGGCGATCCGACCGACAATCAGCTCGCCGCGACTAATCCCCTGCGCACGCAGGGTCGCGTCGATATTCGACCGGCCATCGATCAGGACGATATCGGCATCAAGCACGCCGGTGCGAATAAAAATCGGAGGATTGCCATCGAAGCGGGCATTTTCGACCTTAAGATTGGCGCGGATCAATTGCCGACCATTGCCGGGCCGGAACAGAATATCGCCGTTCACGCCGCCGCCGCTGATCGCCAGCGTTCCGGCAAGACCCTGGGCTGTGGGCCTGATAGTGCCGGTCGCCAGCGTGTCGGACACCAGCAGGCGATCTACCCGGACAGCACCGTCCTGGCCGCCTGTGGTCAGGATGGCGCCGTCGCTGTTGAACGGCCCCAGAGTCGATCCACCCGACGCGATATAGGCAAAGCCGGCCGCCACGGGAGTGAGTTGCAGGCTGACCGCCGACAGACCAAGCGCAGGCAGCGGACTGTCGAGCAACAAGGCGACCTTGGGCCGGTCGAGTGCTCCGTCGAGTTTAATGTCGAAGCTGCCATAAGTATCCTGCCTGCCCGACCCGCGAAACGCGAAAGTCGCTGCTCCGGTTTGAGTGCCGGAACCCCTGAACGAGAGCTGGGGAGCCCTGACGGTGAGATCGGTAAACCGCAAAAACCCGTCTGGTCCCAATGCCAGCCCGGTTTGCAGTTCGGGCAAACCTCCGGCCAGTTCGCGCAGGAAACCGATATCGAAGCGCCGGAGCTTGGCATTGACCTGGCCATCGACCGAGAGCCCGGAAGGCGCTGGACCCAGATTGATGCTGGCTACAATGTCGGCCACCCCGACACTCTGCACCGCAAAACCGGGAGCTATAGCATCAATATTGACCGCGAAATCTCCGGTCGAGGGACGCATTTGAAGATCCAATGTGCCTTTTGCGACGTTGGTCGTCACGCGTGCGCGTTCGGCAAACAGCAG
>NZ_JBATHY010000326.1:0-2379 GCF_049667325.1 Parasphingorhabdus sp.
GAGAGCCGCCGCAACCGCTGCCGAGCCGATGGCCGCGCCGACTTTGGCGCGGTTTGACCATTTTCCCGTTTCACCGTCCCGGGGCGTCTCTTTCTTCACCGGCTGCTCGTCAGGCCGTTTGTCATTCGTGTTATCTTCGCTCATTTCAACCTCTTATCTTGTCAACTCACGCACGTCAGTGAGCTTACCTGTTACCGCCGCCGCTGCGGCCATGGCGGGTGACATCAAATGTGTCCTAGCACCCGGTCCCTGCCGTCCAACGAAATTGCGATTGGAAGTGGATGCACAACGTTCACCTGCGGGGACCTTGTCCGGATTCATGCCGAGACAGGCGGAACAGCCCGGCTCGCGCCATTCGAATCCGGCGTCGGTGAATATCCGGTCGAGCCCTTCGGCTTCGGCCTGGGCCTTGACCAGACCCGAACCCGGCACAACAATCGCCCATTTGACATTGTCTGCTTTACTGCGGCCGGTCAGAACGGCAGCAGCAGCCCGCAGATCCTCGATCCGGCTGTTGGTGCAGCTGCCGATGAAGATATTCTCGACCGCCACATCGCGCAATGCCTGCCCCGGTTCGAGCCCCATATAATCGAGAGACTTGCGTGCCGCATCCCGCTTGGACGGGTCGGCAAAGCTGTCCGGTGCCGGCACCACCCCATTTACCGGGACGACATCCTCGGGACTGGTGCCCCAGGTCACGGTCGGAACGACATCGGCGGCGTTGATTTTCACACTCTTGTCAAATTTCGCGCCTTCGTCGGTCGGCAGCGTCTTCCAATAAGCCACTGCCTCGTCCCAGTCCGCTCCCTTGGGGGCCATCGGACGGCCTTTGAGATAGGCAAATGTCTTGTCGTCCGGCGCGATCAGACCAGCGCGCGCGCCCGCTTCGATCGACATGTTGGAAACCGTCAGGCGCCCTTCGATCGACATTTGTTCGAATACTTCGCCGCGATATTCGATGACATGGCCGGTGCCGCCGGCCGTTCCGATCACCCCGATGATATGGAGGATCAGGTCTTTCGGGCTGATACCGGGGCCAAGCAAGCCCTCGACGCGAATTTCCATCGCTTTGGAGCGGGTCAGTTGCAGCGTCTGCGTCGCCAGAACATGCTCGACTTCGCTGGTCCCGATCCCGAACGCCAGCGCGCCCAAAGCCCCGTGGGCCGCAGTATGACTGTCGCCGCAGACCAATGTCGTGCCCGGAAGGGTAAAGCCCTGCTCCGGTCCGATAACGTGGACGATCCCCTGATTGATATCGCTGGCACCAATATATTTGATCCCGAATGCCGGCGCATTGGCTTCCAGTGCTTCCAGCTGGGCCGCGCTTTGCGGGTCGGCAATCGGAATTTTCTGACCCTGGGCATCGAGACGCGCCGTGGTCGGCAGATTGTGATCGGGAACCGCCAGCGTCAGATCCGGCCGCCGAACCTTGCGGCCCGCCTTGCGCAGCCCCTCAAAGGCCTGCGGACTGGTCACTTCGTGGACCAGATGCCGGTCGATATAGATCAGCGCCGTACCATCGTCCCGTTGGTCGACAACATGTGCATCCCAGATTTTCTGGTACAGGGTTCGAGGGTTGGTCATAAGTTCCTGACAATCAATATGGGGTTTCGTTTAGTCAGATCAATCGCTGGTGCAAGATAGAATTGCCTTCAAAACCCATTGAAGAGCGCCTATCTTGGCAACATGAGCCTGTTCGCCATCATAGCCACTGTCCTCGCCGCCGTCATCGCGATGGAATTTGTCGCCTGGGGCGCCCATAAATATATCATGCACGGCTTCGGCTGGGGCTGGCACCGCGACCATCACGAACCGCATGACAAGCGACTGGAGAAGAACGATCTTTTCGGGATTGTCGGCGCGGCGATGAGCATTTCAATGTTCGCCGTCGGTAGCCCCCTGATCATGGGTTCGGGCGCGTGGGAGCCGGGGACATGGATCGGACTCGGCATAATGTTCTACGGCATCATCTACACCCTGATCCACGACGGACTGGTCCATCAGCGCTACTTCAAATATGTTCCGAGAGGCGGCTATGCCAAACGGCTGGTGCAGGCCCACAAGCTGCACCACGCGACCTTGGGCAAGGAAGGCGGGGTGAGTTTCGGCTTTGTCTTTGCCCGCGATCCGGCGAAGCTGAAGGCGGAGTTGAAGATGCAGCGCGAAGCCGGCACCGCTGTCGTGCGCGACGCTGTCGGCTAAGCCAGCAACTTGCCAAAAATATGTATATTGACCGCCGCACCCGATTATTTCGAGGATCTCGGCCCCGCGCGCCGTACCTATCAACGGCTGCTGGGCGACGATATCAGCTTCCGCCACTGGACCGATCCCGGCGATCTGGCGGAATATGATCTGGTTCTGCCGCTGCTGGTGTGGGGC
>NZ_JBATHY010000327.1:0-2760 GCF_049667325.1 Parasphingorhabdus sp.
TTTCGCTGGCGGTTCCGGCCCAGGCCGAACATCACCAGACCAAAAATATCGGCACCGCCGCCTCGGCCCATCCCGAAGCCACCAAGGCGGGCTTCGAGATGTTGCAGGCCGGCGGCTCGGCAACCGATGCGGCGATGGCGATGATGCTCGCGCTGACCGTGGTCGAACCCCAGTCCAGCGGCATCGGCGGCGGCGGGTTTTTCCTGCACCATGATGCAAAACAAGGCTGGATGCAGACCATCGACGGTCGCGAAATGGCGCCTGCTGCGGCGGATTCAACGCGCTTTCTTGGCGAGGACGGCCAGCCGCTATCCTTCATAAAGGCGATGCCCGGCGGCAAGTCGGTCGGCGTGCCCGGCAATATGCGGCTGATGGAAATGGCGCATAAGAAATGGGGCAAGCTGCCGTGGACGAAGATTTTCGAACCGGCTATCCGGCTGGCCGAAGCCGGCTATGTCGTCAGCGGATCACAAGCCAGCTGGCTCCAGCGGCTCGCTCCGCTCTGGGCCGATTTTCCGGACGCGCAGGCGATCTACTGGAAAGACGGTGCACCGGCCAAGGCTGGCTCGGTCATCAAAAACCCTGAGCTCGGTGCATTGCTGCGCGAATTGCAGGCGGGCGGCGCGGATGCCTTTTACACCGGCGAAACCGTGACCGCCATTTCCAAGGCCGTGGCCAATGCACCGCAAAATGCTGCGGAAATCACGCCGGAAGATTTTGCCAATTATCGCGCCATCCTCCGCGCGCCGGTCTGCACCAGCTATCGGGTCTACAAGATCTGCGGCATGGGACCGCCCTCGTCCGGCGCGACCACCGTGCTCGGCATATTGGGCGCGCTCGAGCGGTTCGATATGGGCAAATTATATGCAGAAGAGCCTGCGCGGGCCTGGCACGTTGTCGCCGAAGCGATGCGGCTGGCTTATGCCGACCGCGAGAAATATCTTGGCGACCGCGATTTTGTGGCGGTCCCGGTCGATGGCCTGATCGACAAGGACTATCTCGCCAGCCGCTCGCAGATGATCGCTTTGCAGCGGGCCCGTCCGGACATGCCCGGCGAAGCAACCTATCCTGCCGGCAACCCGCCGGGAGCTCTCGCCCGCACCGCGGCGATCTCCTCCGAAGTCGCCGGAACGACCCATTTCACCGCCGTCGATGGCGAGGGCAATATCGCAAATATGACCTCGACCGTCGAAGGCCCTTTCGGCAGCCAGCTGTTTGCCCGCGGAATGGCGCTCAACAACGAACTGACCGATTTTACCTTCGCCCCGGAACAGAATGGCGCCCTGGTCGCCAACCGGGTCGAGCCCGGCAAGCGCCCGCTCTCCTCGATGTCGCCCACCATCGTCTATGACGCCAGCGGCCAGCCGATCCTGGCGCTCGGCTCCGCTGGCGGCAAACGGATCATCATGCACGTCACCAAAACCCTGATCGGGGTGCTCGATTACGGCCTCTCGCTCGAAGCCGCGATGGCGCTGCCCAATATATATTATGGCGGATCGGGCGTGCTGATCGAACAGGGCAGCGATCTGGAAGCCTTGCGAACCGAGCTGTCGAGCTTCGGGCACATCATTGTCACCGCCGGTCTCCCGTCGAAACTGGCGGGCGCGCAAAAGACCGAAAAGGGATGGGTTGGCGCCGTCGATCCGCGGAGCACCGGCCGGGCGGTCAGCGAACTGCCGTAAGCAATATATTGCCGAGCGGTTTCAACCGCGCTAGTTCGTCTCCCAATGATCCAAGCCCGGTGCAAATCCGGAGCATGAGAGAGGAAATGTCGCGTGGCCCCGAAAAAGGCAGAAAACCGTTATCTTGAAATCGATCAATATCCAAATCTGGTATCGATGTTTTTCGATCGTGCCGCCCAGGGCGGGGACAAGCCGTTCCTGAGCGCCAAAATCGACGGCGCGTGGCAGGCGACCAGCTGGGCCGAGGCCGCCCGACAAGTCGCGGCACTGGCCAAATCGCTCAAGCGGATCGGCTTGAAAAAGGGCGACCGGGTGATGCTGGTGTCCGAAAACCGGCCCGAATGGTGCATCGCCGATCTTGGGATCATGGCGGCTGGCTGCATCACCGTGCCGACCTACACCACCAACACCCCGTCCGATCATCAGCATATCCTGGACAATAGCGGCGCCCACGCGGTTATCGTATCCGACGTAAAACTGGCGAAAAACCTGCTGCCGTCGGTGATCAGCTCTTCGGATGCCAATATCATCATCGGCATCGCCGATTTGCGGATCGGCCAGTCCGGCGATTTCGATCTCTACCAGTGGAAGGATCTGGTCCAGGGCAGCGACGGGGATGTCGCCGAAATGACCAAACAGGTCGCCAGCATCACCCGCGACGAAACCGCCTGCATCATCTACACCAGCGGCACCGGCGGCAAGCCGCGCGGCGTGATGCAACATCATGGCCAGATCCTGCACAATACCAAGGGACCGGCCGAAGTAATCGAAAGCGATTTCGGCTGGGATGACGAAGTCTTCCTCTCGTTCCTGCCGCTCAGCCACGCCTATGAACATAGCGCCGGACAGTTTTTCCCGATCGGCCTCGGTGCCCAGATTTTCTATTCCGAAGGCCTCGAAAAGCTCGCCTCTAATATCGAGGAAGTGCGCCCGACGATCATGGTCGTCGTGCCGCGCCTGTTCGAGGTTCTGCGCGCACGGCTGATCAAGACGGTCGAGAAACAGGGCAAGATGCCCAATTTCCTGCTCGGCAAGGCACTCGCCATTGGCGGACGCAAGGCCGAAGGCAAATCCCGCA
>NZ_JBATHY010000328.1:0-24552 GCF_049667325.1 Parasphingorhabdus sp.
ATTCGCCGGAGTCGAGGGCAACGCCGATCGATTCGTCCAGGTCCAGATCACCGATAACCACCATTTGGGGCAGCAAGAGTCCGTTTTCGCTCAACCGGACAAAGGCTTCCTGCAGCGCGCTTCGGGCGCGGTTGTTGGGCAGGATGACAAGGCCACGCGCAAGTCCGAACGCATCCTTGGCAAAGCGGTCGATCAGTCCCTGCGCCAGTGCATCGGCGAAGCCGCCATGCGCGGCAATATTATAGACGGATGGCCGGCGGCGGTCAGCCACGCGCCAAGGCAGCTTCTGTCGGCGCTATCGCCTGCGGCGATCCGACCTCGAACCATTCGCCTTCGTGAACCATACCAAAAAGACGGCCCTCGCCAATCGCCCGTTCCCAGAAAATATTGGTGGAAAAAGGACCAGTGGGTGCATCGCGCAGCAAGCGCTTGGAAATCAGCTGGATGCCCGAGAAAATCAGGGGAGCCTCTTGTCCGGACAGCTTGCGGGAGATCCGGTTCTCTTCGTCGAGATGGAAATCGCCAGAGCCTTTATAATTGTGGGCCGAGCTTCGCGGGACGAGCAGCAGCAGCGCATCCATCCTGTCCTCGTCCCATGTCCGGGCCAGTCGATGCAGGCTGTTTTCCTGTCCATCGGTCCACAAATTGTCGCTGTTGATGCAGAAGAAATTCTCTTCATCAATCATCGACTCTGCTTGCACCAAGCCGCCGCCGGTTTCGAGCAACTGCGCCCGCTCGTCGGACACCCGGATTTCAATCGGATATGGCAAAACGGCGAGATGCGCTTCCATCATATCCGCAAGATAATGCACGTTGACCACGGCCTTGCCTATTCCCGCATCGGCAAGCTTGTCGAAACAATAGTCAATCATAGCCTTGCCGGCCACTTCAACCAATGGTTTCGGCCGCGTTTCGGTAAGCGGGCGCATACGTTTGCCCAGGCCGGCCGCCATGACCATCGCGGTTTCGACCTTGATCATCTCGTTGCTTCCGACACCGGGATCGGCTGACTCCGCACTTCAACGGGAATATTCCGGTCGAACCATTGCTTCATCGGTGCAAGCGCAGGATGGCACAGGTCCTTCTCCAGCAGGCGCCACATTCTGGGCAGGAAATCGAGATAGCGCTCTTTGCCATCGCGTACCGAGAGGCGGGTAAAAATGCCGATGATCTTGGTGTTCCGCTGCGCACCGAGGATCGCATAGTGGCCGCGAAATTCTTCTGCCGCGTCTTTGTCGTGATCGGTGAGATAATAACTGAGCATGTTCTCCTCGAGCTCATCCGACACATCGCGGCGGGCGTCTTGAAGCATCGAGACAAGATCATAGGCAGGATGACCAATGAGGGCATCCTGGAAATCCAGCAAACCGAGCCGTCCGTCCTCGAGGAGCATGATATTCTCGGCATGATAATCGCGCATCACCGTGACCGGTGGGTTTTGTGCCTTGATCACCGGTTCAAGGATTTGGCGCCAAGTCGCGTCAAAACTCTCTGTATCCACGTCGAGTTGCTGTGCCGGGCAATACCAATCGGTCAGCAAATTTGCTTCGAGCAGATATTGTTGCCCATCATATGCCCGCAGCGCTGCCGCCGGTGCGCGGTGCAATTTCCTTAGCAGATCAATGGTCTGGCGATAGATCGCGTCTTCATCCTCCGGACGGTAATCGAGATGTTCACGCATCCGCTTGTCGCCGAAATCCTCCAAAAGCACCAAGCCGTGCGTGAGGTCGCGAGCAAAAATGTCCGGAGCAGAAAAGCCTGAATTTTTCAGATATTCGGCAATAGCGATAAAGGGCTTGGGATCTTCATGCGGCGGCGGCGCATCCATCAAAATCGCCCGACGATCTCCGGACTGGACGCGGAAATAGCGCCGGAAAGACGCATCCCCCGCCACCGGCAATATCTGCGCGTCGTTCCACCCGTGGTGTTTCAAAAAATCTGCCGCTGCTGGCGGCGGTTTCATGTTAGTGGCCATCGGTCTTTCCAAGCGTCCCCTGCACTCCAAGTCAACCGGCGATTGCCATCCTCTGTAATTTCAAGATCTATCCGCAGTGCATCGCGCCAGAAAACGTCAGGCATCCTGTCCGGCCATTCGACAATCATCGCCCCGACTTCCAGAACGTCATCGAGACCGAGTTCCGGGATTTCTTCGGGATCATCGATCCGATACAAATCGACATGAGCGACCGGAATTCTGGTTTCCGGCGGTTCATATTGCTGGACGATCGCGAACGTCGGGCTTGGCACTTCCTCGCCATAGCCCAGCCCTGCCAATATGCCCCTTGCCAATGTGGTCTTGCCGGCGCCCAACGTCCCGCTCAGGGCAATCTTGTCGCCCTGGCCAATCAATGCACCAAGTTTTCGTCCGACATCCAGGGTCGCGTGCTCATCCTTCAGAACCAGCATTTTGTCATTGCCTCGGGAGGCGCAATGTCACCAGCGTCCCCTGCCCGGGCTCGGACGTCAGAGTCAGATCGCCGCCGTGCGCGAGGATCAACTGGCGCGCCAATGGCAGGCCGAGGCCGCCTGATTTATCATTTGCCTTTTGATCGCGCGAACGCGCGAAACTGTCAAAAGCCTTCGATTGCTGGCCGGCGGTCATCCCGGGGCCATCGTCCGAAATGTGGACCACCGCATGTTTCACATTTCCCGAACCATGGATTAGCACCCGGCCGCCTTCGCCGGTATATTTGATCGCATTGTCGACGATTTGGGAAATTGCCTGACTGAGCCGCTTCTTGTCGGCCATCGCCGATCCCAGCGTTGCATCCAGCTGCGTCTCTACCCCTATTTTTTTGGCTTTGGCGTCGTCGGCAAAATGACCGGCTATGTCCTCGATCAATTTGTTGAGATTGACCTTGTCCTTGGCGATTGGCAGTGCGCCGGCTTCGCTTTGACTCAGGTCCAGAACATTATCGATCTGGGTACCCAAGCGTTTGACGGACTGCAGGATCGCGCGCACATATTCATGACCCTGATTGGTCAGCGGACCGGCAATACCCTGATCGAGAAGCTCGGCAAACCCGCCAATGGAAGTGAGCGGTGTCCGGAATTCGTAACTCATATTGGACAGAAAGCTGCCCTTGATCGAGTCGGCCTCCACTAGCGCTTCATTGCGTTCGCGCAACGCCTGTTCGATCCGGTAGCTGTCCGAAATGTCCAGCATGGTGAATAGCGCATTGCCATCTGGCAGCGGAATGGCTGCAAATTCGTATCGCCGTCCGTCCGCGAAATTGATCCTTCCGCCTTTTTGTTCGCGCTCGGTCGTTGCACTACGCACCATTTCCCGAACTTCCGAAATCCGGGCGGGCTGCCTCAACTGGAGCGCCATTTTCTTCATCAGAGAATCCACGCGCGGATGTTTGCCGAGATATTCTTCCTCCAGTCCCCAGTTTTTTGCAAATTGATGGTTCCAGATGTTCAATTTCCCATCGGCTGCAAAAACGGCGAGAGATTCAAACAGATTGTCAAAGGTCGCGGTCCTGACCCGCAACAACGTATCCCGGGCGCTCGCCAGTTGAACCTGTTCGGTGCGATCTTCAAAGATAACCAGCAATCCTCCGTCGGGAGTCGGATTTGCCAAAACCCTCAAATGGGTGCCATCGGCCAGAAGCCAGTTCTCCTCACTGCCGTTCGGGGATTTAAACCAGCCGGTTCGTTCCTCGCGCCATTCCGGGAAATCGCGGACTTCCGGGATGCGATTCATTTCGCGCATCCGGTCCAGCACGCGCGGAAACTCGGGCCGCTCCGCGATCCATTGCTGACGCATGGAAAATATACGCTGAAACGGCAGGTTGCAGAATTTAAGTGATTTGTCGGCATCGAACTGGACGACACCCGCAGAAATCTTGTCGAGCATGTCGCGTTGCGATTCACCGAAGCGGCGCTGCTCGCGACGTGCGTCTTCCAGTTCCTGAATGTCGATTGCATAGCCGGCGATGCCTGATTTCCCGAGCGGCACGTCAACCACTTGTGTCATGCGCCGTTCGCCGCCGATGGTTGTCGCAACAATCCGTTCCAACGGCCCGCCGCGCACTCTTGCCTGTTTCGCTGCATCCACCGGACTGAACCCGTCGACTGTTTCCACCAGTTCGATGCCATCGGCAATGACCCGCGCGCCATCTTCAGCATCGACCGCGGCGACATAGGCGCTATTGACCAGTGTCAGACGCATGTCGGGTGACCTGTGCCACATCGGAGCCGGCGCCGCCTCAATCAGCGCGGAGAGTGCATCAAATGCGGCGCGCGCGGACTCGTTTTCGTCGCGCAGTTTCTCGATCTGCCCTTCGCTGTCGGTGGCGTCGAAAACCCACAGAAGCGCACTCCCATTGGGCGAAATTTTCTGATCGGCCAGTCCGCCGCGGATCAGCAACGCCTTGTCCGAGCCCGCGACTTTAATCGCGCGAACAAAGCTGCTGCCGGTTTTCTGCGCGAGATTGACGTCCTGCATCAGATCTTCCAGATCTTGCCGGCTCATCCCCCGGTCATTCTCGTGCAACTCCGAAATATGCGCGGGCAAATGATCGAATCCGAGCCAGTGCATCAACCTTTGTGATGCTTCCAGTTTCCCGTCAGATCTTACGAGCAACGGCAAAGCAGGCGAAGTCTCGAGCAAGCGCCCCAGCCGTCCGGATTGACGCAAGGTGGCGTCGGCCTTGTTCTTCATTGCCAGGCCCGTCCAGACGGCCCAAGCGCCAGCTCCCAGCCAGGCAGCGAGAATAAGGCCCAAAATTACAGCAGTGAGATCCGGGACGTTCGACATTGACCCATCGATTAGACGGATAGTTAACCCGCGAAAACCCCTATTCTTTATGACTTACCAATGCACCCCAAACTAAGCTATTGTCGGCTATGACATAATTCGGAGAGCAGAAATGCCAATTGACGAAAGCCGGACATTCAAACCTATCAATATCGCGCTGTTGACGGTGTCCGATACGCGAACGGCAAAAGAAGACACTTCGGGTGATATCCTCGCCGAACGGATCGAGAAAAAAGGCCACATACTTGTCTATCGTAGCTTGCGAAGGGACGAGAAAGCCATCCTTGTGGCTCAGCTCCACCAATGGATTGATGACGATGAAGTCGATGTCATAATCACCACCGGCGGCACCGGCCTGACCGGCCGGGATATCACACCGGAAGCTCTGAATGCGGTCAAGGACAAGGATATTCCCGGTTTCGGTGAATTGTTCCGCTATCTGAGCATCGAAAAAATCGGCACGTCTACGGTGCAATCCCGTGCTTGCGCTGTGGTTGCGCGCGGAACCTACATATTCGCGCTTCCAGGCTCAAATGGTGCAGTCAAAGATGGTTGGGATGGAATATTGGATAGCCAGCTGGATAGCCGACATCGCCCCTGCAATTTTGTCGAGCTGATCCCGAGGTTGCTTGAAAAATAGCAGCTCAATATATTTGTTCTTTATATGTTCTCGCTGTATGATGGGCAAATGGACGATAAAAGCAGAAAATATCCACTGCCGCTGAAAGGCCGGGGCGCGCCATCAAATGCGGTGCCGCAGCGGTTCAATCTTCAGGATCGGGAAATTGACGGAGATTGGCTGGATGAAAGAGACGCTATCGGGGACGATCCCTCGAAGCTGAGAACAACTGTCACGACCGAATTTCCCAAATCGATCATCAATTACAACAAGTCTCCCGATCTGCCGTTCGATCGCTCGATCAATGCCTATCGCGGATGCGAACATGGCTGCGTCTATTGCTACGCACGGCCAACCCACGCCTACCATGACCTGTCCCCGGGACTTGATTTTGAAAGCAAACTGTTCGCCAAGCCGAATGCCGCCGACCTGCTGCGCCAGACATTGGCAAAACCCAATTATCAGCCGGCAAGCCTGGCCATCGGTACCAACACCGATCCCTATCAACCGATTGAAAAACAGTACCGGATCACGCAGCAGATATTGGAGGTGATGCTGGAAACGCTGCACCCGGTGGTGATCACCACAAAATCAAATCGCGTAATCGACGATATTGATCTGCTGGCAGAACTGGCGGCCCGACAACTCACCGCAGTGGCGATTTCGGTTACCACACTAGATCCAAAGACCGCTCGCCTGCTTGAACCCAGAGCACCCTCTCCCCCGCGGCGACTGGAAGCTGTGCGAAAGCTGAGCGAAGCGGGGATTTATGTGCACGTCAATATCGCGCCGGTGGTCCCCGGGATCACCGATCATGAAATAGAAGCGATTGTTGCTGGGGCAGCCGATTGCGGCGCCAGGAGCGTCTCCTTCATCGCCATGCGCCTGCCACACGAAGTGGCCCCGCTGTTTGAAGAATGGCTCGAAACCTATTATCCGGACCGCAGATCAAAAGTGATGAGCATCGTCCGGCAAATGCGCGGCGGCAAGCGCAACGATCCCAATTTCGGCAGTCGCATGCGCGGTCAGGGACCATGGGCAGACCTCATCCGCACCCGGCTTGCGATCGCGTCACGCAAAGCCGGGTTGGAAAAATCCAAACTCAAACTCAGAACCGATCTGTTCCGCCGCCCGATTATCAAAGGCAGCCAGATGGAGCTGTTTTAGGCGTCAGTCAGGCTCTTCAGTTTATATTCCTTATATTCTTCCCGGAGCGACCGTTTAAGGATTTTTCCGGTCGCGGTGTGCGGCAGTTCGTCAACGAACATCACTTCGTCGGGCAACCACCATTTGGCGACTTTATCGCCCAGATAAGCAATCATATCTGCTTCCGAAACATCGCTGCCCGGTTTGCGCACCACCAGCAACAAGGGCCGCTCGTCCCATTTGGGGTGATAGACACCCACTGCGGCGGCCTCGGCTACTCCGGGACAGCCGACAGCCGCATTCTCCAGCTCTATCGAGCTAATCCATTCGCCGCCTGACTTGATTACATCCTTGGCCCGGTCGGTGATTTGCATCGTGCCATCGGGATGGAGCACCGAAACATCGCCGGTATCGAACCAGCCATCATCCTCGACGGCATCCTCATCGGCGCGATAATAGCGTTTGATTATCCAGGGTCCCCGGATTTCAAGCGTGCCGCTGGTTTTGCCGTCGCGCGGCGCGATATTGCCATCCTCGTCGATCACGCGCAGTTCTACACCAAAAGGCGGTCTGCCCTGCTTGCAGATAACGTCGACCTGTTGATCGAAGTCCAGTTCATCCCAATTGGCCGGGAGCGCTCCGGTCGTGCCGATCGGCGATGTCTCGGTCATGCCCCAGGCATGGGCGACGCGGATATTGTTTTTCATCAAGCGCTCGATCATCGACCGGGGACAGGCAGAGCCGCCGATCACGACCACGCCCAATTTGCCATAATCACCGCCATTTTCATCCAGATCGGCGAACATCGATAACCAGACCGTCGGCACCCCGGCGCTGTGGGTCACGCCTTCTTCGCGGATCAGTTTCCACAAAACCTGCGCTTCATTACTGGCGGAAAAGACCATTTTCGCCCCGACCGCCGCACAGGCGAATGGCAATCCCCACGCATTGGCATGGAACATCGGGACAACTGGCAGCATCACAGAGCGGGTGGCAAGATCCATCACATCGGGCTGGACTTCGGTAATCGCGTGCAGGACGTTCGAACGATGCTCGTAAAGCACGCCTTTCGGGTTGCCGGTGGTGCCGCTGGTGTAGCAAAGGCCGCAAGGATCATTTTCATCGACATCAACCCATTCAAAGTCTCCGTCTTCGGCATCCAGTAACTCGCGAAAGGTCGGATAGTCACCTTTCTCACCGTCCAACTGGATATAATGTTCCACCGTTTTAAGCTGCGGCTTGATCATCTCGATGATCGGCGCGAACATCTTGTCGAACAGCAGCACGCGGTCTTCGGCATGGTTGATGATATAGACCAGCTGTTCCTCGAACAGGCGCGGATTGACCGTGTGGAGGATACCGCCGATGCCGGCAGAACCATACCAGCTGATCAGATGATGAGCGTGGTTCATCGCGATAGTGGCGATCCGGTCGCCTTTCTTCATGCCAAGGCGCTGCAAGACTTGCGAGAATTTGCGCGAGTCGCGACCGATCTCGGCCCAGTTGCTGCGCGTGACATTTCCGTCTGCCCAGTAGCTGACAATCTCGCGCGTGCCATGCTCTCTCGCAGCGTGATCAATCAAATTGGTGATCTTCAGCGAACTCGCTTGCATTGCACCGGCCATATCATCTCTCCAAACAAGTTATATTTGGCCGGTTTCTGGTATGTTTAGCGCTAGCTGACAAGCCTTAATTTGGGTTTCGCTACCCGCATCGGCCGAGCCGGCCCCAATCGGACTCGCGATATCCCGTTTACCCGTTCCAGCATATCCACTGTTTCTGCATCCAGGCGAAAGGATCGACCCAGGCAGACTTTCACCGGATCCCCGTCAGGCCCTGCCATGGTTGCGACCATTTCACTGTGACCACCAACCAATGGTGCCACCAAATTGGTCAGTTCGTGCAATGCTGCAATATCATGCACTTCCAGTTCCATGCATGTTCTGGTTATCTTTTCCAGCCCTTCGAGCGGCTGGGCCCGCCTGATCGCGACCCGCGGATTCTCGTCTTCAGACTGCTGGTCAAGCTCGACATTGAGCAACGCACAACCGCCCTGATCAGCGAGTTCCGCCAATATCTTGCACTGGTCCTCGTCAAAGCAACTGCCGGAGAACTGCCCGCTGCTGTCCGACAGGTCTGCGAGCACGAAGCGTTTTCCCCTCCGACTGTCACGCCAGCGTACTTTTTCTACCAGCGCAGCCATGACAGCAGGTTTCCGGATTCCTTCCCCGATCGGTCCTTCGCCGCACAAGGCGGCATAAGTCAGCGCGCCTAGCGAAGATGTGACCGCCTGAAACTGGGAAACCGGATGGGCGGAAAAATAGAAGCCGAATGCATCGCGCTCATGGATCATGATTTCATTGAGTGACCAGTTGCTTGCCTCCGGCAATCTAATCGCTTGCATTTCACCGCCGGCGCTACCCTCTCCAAACAGACCGCCCTGCCCGCTTTCACGCGCGTCAGCCGCGCTGTTGGCGACCGACAAGATCATGTCCGCGCCGTCATAAATTGCCGGACGATTGGGCTCCAGCTCGTCAAACGCTCCGGCCGACGCGAGACTTTCAAGCTGCCGCTTGTTGAGACCGTGCGGATCAATGCGATTGGCAAAATCCTCGATCGACGAGAACGGACCATCCCGCAAGCGCTCGTCTACCAGTGATTGCATGGCCTTTTCACCGACATTCTTCAGCCCCGCGAGCGCATATCGCACGCCAAGAAGAGCCTCTGGCTGTTCTTCGACCGAGAAATTTGGTCGACTTTTGTTGATCGCGGGCTGCAAGACGGTCACGCCCAGCCGCTTCATGTCATCAACGAAAATGCTGAGCTTGTCGGACTGGTGCATATCGAAACACATCGACGCCGCGTAAAATTCATGCGGGTAATGCGCTTTCAGCCAGGCGGTCTGATAGGCCAGCAACGCGTAAGCAGCGGCATGGCTTTTATTGAAGCCGTAGCCGGCAAATTTATCGATCAAGTCGAACAGCTCGTTGGCCTGTTCTGCATTCAGATCGTTTTTTGCAGCACCCTCGACGAAAATGCTGCGCTGTGTATCCATTTCGGCCTGGATCTTCTTGCCCATCGCCCGGCGCAGCAAATCTGCTTCACCAAGCGAATAACCGGCGATGATCTGCGCCGCTTGCATCACCTGTTCCTGATAAACAAAAATTCCATAGGTTTCCTTTAGAATATCCTGAAGCAATGGATGCGGATAGGCGATTTCGGCGCGCCCGTTTTTGCGGTCACCGAATAACGGAATATTATCCATAGGGCCGGGTCGATAGAGCGACACCAGAGCGATAATGTCACCGAAGTTAGTCGGTTTCACGGCGGCCAGCGTGCGCCGCATCCCTTCCGATTCCAGCTGGAACACACCTACCGTATCACCGCGCTGGAGCAGCTCGAAAACCTTCTCGTCTTCCCAGCTCAGACCGTCCAGATCGACTTCTATGCCCCGTTCGGCGAGCAACTGGATTGCCTTCTTCAGCACCGACAAGGTTTTCAGCCCCAAAAAGTCAAATTTCACCAGCCCCGCTTTTTCGACATATTTCATGTCAAACTGGGTCACCGGCAGGTCCGAACGCGGGTCGCGGTAAAGGGGCACAAGCTGGTCGAGCGGGCGGTCACCGATCACGACACCTGCAGCATGGGTAGAACTATGGCGTGGCAAACCTTCAAGCCGCATGGCCAGGTCGAACAGCCGTTTTACATCAGCCTGTTTATACTCCTGCGCCAGTTCCGAAATCCCGTTGAGCGAGCGTTTCAAATCCCACGGATCCGTCGGGTGGTTGGGCACCAATTTGGTCAGCCGGTCCACCTGTCCATAAGGCATTTGCAACACCCGGCCGACATCGCGCAGTACGGCACGGGCTTTTAGTTTTCCGAAAGTGATAATCTGGGCGACTTGCCGGTCGCCATATTTTTCCTGCACATAACGAATGACTTCGCCGCGTCGGGTTTCGCAAAAATCGATGTCAAAATCCGGCATCGAAACCCGTTCCGGATTGAGGAAACGTTCGAACAGCAAGCCCAGTTTGATCGGATCAAGATCGGTGATCGTCAATGCCCATGCGACGACCGATCCGGCGCCCGAACCACGGCCGGGCCCGACCGGAATATCCTGATCCTTCGCCCATTTTATAAAATCGGCAACGATCAGGAAATAACCGGGAAATCCCATGTTGACGATGACATCGAGTTCGAAATCCAGCCGGTCGAAATAGGTTTTCCGTTCAGCGTCATCGGCAAGATCAATAACCGCCAGTCGCCGTTCGAGGCCGGCTGTGGAATCGCGCCGCAACTGCTCGATTTCTCCTGCCAGATCGCCAGCCAGGCTTGGCAGGATCGGATCTCTCTTCGGGGGTGAAAATGCGCATCTTTGCGCCACCACCAGCGTGTTTTCCAACGCCTCCGGGATGTCGGAAAACAGCTCTTCCATCACCAGAGCGCTTTTCATCCACAGATGTTTGGACGGTTTTTCGCGCTCGTCATTTTCCACATAGGCAGATTGGGCGATGCATTTCATCGCGTCATGGGCCTCGTGAAAATCCGGCTCGGAGAAGCAGCTCGGGTTGGTCGCCACCATCGGAATATCGCGATCCATGGCTAGCGCGATAAGGCCAGCTTCGGCAGATATTTCGACCGGATCTTCGCGGCGCGAAAGTTCGATATAGAGCCGTCCCGGAAAATGCTGCTGCAATGAGCTAAGATATGTTTCTGCTTCGGTTTGCTGCTCTTCCGCGATCAATCTCGCCAGCGCGCCCTCACCGCCGCCGGTCAACGCGAGTAAACCAGTGCTGTGAATGGCCAGCATGTCCATTTCGACATGGGCTTCGAGATCGCCGGGCCGGTCGAGGTGGGAAGCTGAAACCAGCTTGCAGAGATTTTCATATCCCTGCGCATCCTGTGCATAGAGTGCGAGCCAATCCAGAACCGGCTTGTCCTTGTCCGGGCTACCGGGCCGGGCTACTCTCAGGAAGCAACCGGTAATCGGCTGGATTCCCTGAGCACGACAGCCGTCGTCAAAGGCCATCGCAGCGAACAGACCTATCCGGTCGCACAGGGCAACAGCAGGAAATCCGCGCTCTTTGGCGGCCGCACCAATTGCTGCCGGCTCCATAGCACCATCCAGAATCGTATAAGCCGAAAAGGCGCGAAGATGGACGAAAGGAATAAGGGCCATGATATCAGACTAACGCAGCAATTTGATCTTGCATATGGTGACGACGCCGAGGAGCTTGACTATCGACCATTTGTCCACAGCTATTTGACAGATTTCTGGTCCTGATCGAACTTCAATCATTTGCCCCGCACGGATGGCCGAACGCGTTCACCGTCTCCCGGCGAAACACATCATCTCAAAAACCGGTATCTACAATAGGGCTTCGATTTCGCTTTTAAGCTGCTCCGGCTTCACCGCCGGACCGTAGCGCGCGACGACATTGCCTTCGCGATCGACCAGAAATTTAGTGAAATTCCACTTGATACGAGAACCCAGAAGGCCTGATTTTTCAGACTTCAGATATTTCCATAGCGGGTCGGCATCATCGCCATTGACGTCGATTTTTTCCATCAATGGAAAGCTCACTTCATAGTTCAGCGAGCAGAAATTCTTGATTTCGTCGGCGTCTCCGGGTTCCTGATGACCGAATTGATTGCAGGGAAAGGCCAGTATCTCGAGTCCCTGGTCCTTAAATTCCTGATGCAGCTTTTCGAGACCCTCATATTGCGGTGTAAAACCGCATTTGGAAGCGGTATTCACGATCAACAGCACCTTGCCTTTGTGAGCAGACAGGTCCCGAGTGGTGCCGTCCGCTTGTTTTACCTGAAATTCAGTCACCGTCATATGCGCCCCGCATTGTTTGCTTTTGATCGTCTTGTTCAACCATCAGATTGATACTCGCACCAGAAAAGTCAAAGCCATTCTCGTTTCGAATTGAAAAGACTAGGTTAATACTCCTTCATGGAGCCGGACAACCCGATCCATTTTGGCCGCGAGGCGTTCGTTGTGCGTCGCAATCAATGCCGCACTGCCTTCCTGCCGTACCAGCCCTATAAACTCGGCAAGAACCAGATCGGCGGTCGCTTCGTCAAGATTACCGGTCGGTTCATCCGCCAACACCAGTTTCGGCGCATTGGCCAAAGCGCGGGCGACAGCCACGCGTTGCTGTTCACCGCCGGATAATTTGCTCGGCGTGTGATTGAGCCGCTCCCCTAGACCGAGACTGCGCAAGAGTGTTTCGGCTCTTTGTTCTGCCGCATTTTGCGCCACTCCGGCGATCAACTGGGGCATGACCACATTCTCCAACGCGGAAAAATCGGGCAGTAAATGGTGAAACTGGTAGACGAAACCCAGCAAATCACGCCGGATCCTTGTATGGCCGCTGGCCGGCAATTGTGCGGTTTCCTCGCCGTCCAGCTTGATCGATCCCTCAAACCCGCCTTCTAGCAATCCGACTGCCTGCAGCAGCGTGGACTTTCCCGAACCGGAAGGCCCGACAAGCGCGACAATTTCATTTGCCTTGATGTCGAGATCGACGCCACGAAGCACCGCTATCTCGACGTCGCCCTGGACGAAACTACGCCGGACATTCCGCAACTCTACCGTTTTCCGGTTCACTTGATCATTCATAGCGAAGCACCTGTACCGGATCGGTACTGGCCGCCTTGTAGGCGGGATAAAGCGTGGCGAGAAAACTGAACAGCAGCGCCAGACCGGCTATGCCGACAACCTCCATCGGATCGGTTCGCGCCGGAAGTTCGGTTAGAAAACGGATCGATGGATCCCACAGATTTTGTCCGGTAATCAGCTGGACAAAATTGATGACATTCTGACGGAAAAAGATTGCGATCAAGCCGAGGCCAATGCCCGCAGCTATCCCGAGCATCCCGATGGAAGTCCCGACGGTGACGAAAATCCGCAACAGCGAGGCTCGCGAGGCACCCATTGTGCGCAAGATCGCAATGTCTCTGGTTTTTGCCCGTACCAGCATGATCAGCGACGACAATATATTGAATACAGCCACCAGAATGATAATCGACAGGATCACAAACATCACCACCCGTTCAACCTGTAACGTTTCAAACAAGGAAGCATTCATCGTCTGCCAGTCGGTGATGACGCCGCGATCAGCAACTTTTGGCAGCAGCGGCGCGATAATATTCCCCACATTATCAGCGTCATTCGTCTTGATCTCGATCATGCCGATCTGGTCGCCGAGCAACAACAATGTTTGTGCATCTTCCATCGGCATGATGACAAAGGCCTTGTCATAATCATAGACACCCACTTCAAAAATCGCGGCCACTTCATAGGCGATCTCTCGCGGCACGGTCCCGAACGGAGTGGAGCGCCCCTGCGGATTTATCACGGTGATCCGGCTCCCCACCTGCGCGCCCAGGGTCGTCGCGAGACGGCTGCCGATGCCAACGCGTCCCGAACCCGGCTCGAGACGGGACAGATCACCGGCTACGGTTTTCCCGTCCAGCGTTTCATTGTTCAATATGTCCGGAACCAGCATCCCCCGGACCAGCACGGCTTCGACCCGTCCGTTGAACGTAGTCAACAATGGCTGCTCGATCAACGGTGATGCGGACACCACGCCTTTGGTTTCCCGGGTTTCCTCCAGCAGTTCTCGCCAATCGGGTAGACGGCCGCCATAGCCCTGGATCACTGCGTGACCATTGAGCCCGACGATCTTGTCGAACAATTCCGCCCGGAAGCCGTTCATGACACTCATGACCACGATCAATGCGGCAACGCCAAGCATGACCGCTACAAGGGAAATACTCGCAACGAGAAAGATAAATCCTTCCCCTTTGCCAGGCAACAGATAGCGCTTTGCGATGACCCATTCATAACGGGATAGGAGCATGATTTTCGACGACTTCCTTGGATCAGGTTCCCTTGCCTTTACGGTCGCCGGTCAGGGCAAGCAAGTGGCATGGTCGACAATTTGCTGTTGCCGATATGCCACAAGCGATAGCCAATCTTCCGAAACTTCCAGTTTTGTCATGACAAATTTATGTCAGTCGATCAGAGATAGTATCAGAATCAAACATCTCGATAAACGGGTCATGGTTCAGGGATCCTTTCCGGTTCCGTCAAATGTTGGGGGACATGCGGCGTTGAATAGGACGGGAAAACAGGGGGCGAATTAATTCGTCACCATTTTCGCCCGGGTGCTCATTGGCATCCGGGCGTTTTTTTGTGCCCATCAAATTACCAAACCCTCTGATAATTGGTCCTTTTTATTCCTCTTGAAATCTCGTGGCTTGATCATATCTTTACTGGTGTGGAACGCCTTTTGGGTTTCACACCACAAAACCGGATGCCGCATTTGCGGGTCCAAATTTACATTGCTCAATTTAAGAGGATATAGATATGAATCGTTTTGACTTTACCCCCTATCGTCGCTCGACCGTCGGATTTGACCGGCTGTTCGACCTTCTTGAAAATAATGCCCGCGCGCAACAATCCGAGAATTACCCGCCGTTCAACATCGAACGCAGCGGCGAAGATCATTATCGGATCACGCTAGCCGTCGCTGGATTCAAGGATGAAGAAATCGAAATCACCGCCCAGCAGAATCTTTTGCTCGTCACCGGCAACAAAAATGCCGACGAAAATGAAGGCAAGCAATTCCTGCATATGGGTATCGCAAACCGCAGTTTTGAACGGCGGTTTGAGCTTGCCGACTTTGTCCGTGTCGATAATGCAGCGCTTGCAGACGGGCTTCTTGCGATCGATCTGGTTCGCGAAATCCCGGAAGCGATGCGGCCGCAGAAGATCACCATAAACCAGGCTGATAATGTAACCAAAATCGCGCACAAGCAGAAAAAGAAAGAAGATAAAGCCGCTTAAGCTGGCACTCTTCCTCTAAAAATCGGGCAGCCAGAGCAATCTGGCTGCCTTTTTATTGGTTCAATAGCTGAAAAAAATGGGGCAGCCGGATGAGGATCCGACTGCCCCTGACACCCGCTTGGTGTCACTCTTGACGATAATTAGCCCGGGTCGCAAATGGCCAATTTTCGTCAAGAATCTGCTTCGGCAATATGGGAAAGCATGGCGTGATCCAATATCCGGACCTTCCCACTTTCCACTGCCACGATCTGGCTTTCTGACCAGGCGGACAGTTGCCGATTAATATGTTCGCGCGACATCCCGGCAAAATTTCCGAGTTCGCTCTGGCTCAAGTCCAGTTTCAGTCGCCCTTCTTCCGCGCCGACAACGGAAAGTCTCAACAGATAGCGCGCCAGACGCGGGCCTGAGGTATAAGCACGATCACCTTCGATCATGCTGTTCGCCATCCGGATGCGGCTGGCCATGACTTTCAGCAGCCGCAGCGCCATATTCTTGTGCTTGCTCAGAATTTCTTCAAAAGCTTCGCGGGTAATCGAAAGTGCTGATGTCGGCTCGATGGCCGTTACGCTGGCAGTCCGCTCACCACCGTCCAGCAAAGCAATTTCCCCCAGAACCTGTCCGGCTTCTGCATAATCGAGCACGACTTCATGACCATTGCTCGCGATCATACTGGTGCGCGCGTTGCCCGACAATAATATCAGGAGCGAGTTTCCAGGGTCGCCTTGCATGATCAGTTCATCCCCTTTTCTATATTGCACAAAATGCCCACGCAATATCAGGTCAGCCAGTTCAGCTTCATCGCAATCAGCAAACAAGCTGTGCTCTGCCAGTATATTTGCCAGTTCCTCGGCTTTCACTGTCCTGTTCCCTCAAAACTGTCCAGAAGCTTTAACTAGCTCTCTTATCCAGCATCTCTGTGACAATAGTCACAATTTGTAAATTGGATTGGATAGATTCGACATCCGTTCAAAACTATTGAAATTGCTAAACTTTAAACCTCAAACAAGCCGACTTTGCTGCAAAGCCGCGGCAATGAAAGATGCAAAGAGAGGATGCGGATCGAACGGTTTGCTCTTGAGTTCAGGGTGGTACTGGACCCCGATAAACCAGCTGTGGTCTGGTCTTTCCACTGTCTCCGGAAGCTCCCCATCCGGTGACATGCCGGAGAATATGAGTCCGGTTTCTTCCAGCCGTTCGACATAGCCCTTGTTCACCTCATAACGGTGACGGTGCCGTTCGCTGATGTCCCGGCTGCCGTAAATTTCGCTAATCTTCGATCCCTGCTGCAACACGGCATCATAGGCACCAAGTCGCATTGTGCCACCCATATCGCCGCCAGCTTCACGCTTTTGCAAACCTTCTTCGGTCATCCATTCGGTGATCAGGCCGACGACAGGCTCCTCTGTCGCTCCAAATTCGGTAGTCGATGCAGTGTCAATCCCGGCCAAATTGCGGGCCGCTTCAACGCAGGCCATTTGCATGCCGAGGCAGATGCCGAAGAACGGAATATCATTCTCGCGGGCAAATTTGACCGATCCGATCTTGCCGTTGCTACCCCTTTCGCCAAAACCGCCGGGGACCAATATAGCGTGAAGGGGTTCCAGTTTCGACGCGAGATCCTCTTCATTTTCAAACAGTTCGGCATCCAGCCAGCGGACCTGCACCTTCACCCGGTTCGCCAGACCACCGTGAAACAGGGCTTCCTGAAGCGATTTATAGGCATCCTGCAGACCGACATATTTGCCGACCACGCCGACAATGACTTCCCCTTCCGGGTTTTCGATCCGTTCCATGACATCGTACCAGCGCGACAAATCAGGCTCTGGCGCATCGTCGATGCCAAAGGCGCGGAGCACTTCGGTATCGAGACCTTCATTATGATATTGCAGCGGAACATTATAGATATTGCTCGCGTCCAGTGCCGGAATCACCGATTCTTTGCGAACATTGCAGAATTGGGCAATTTTGGCTCGTTCCGTGTCGGGCAGCGGATGTTCGCAACGGCAGAGCAATATGTCCGGCTGGATCCCCAACGAGGTCAATTCCCGGACGCTATGCTGGGTTGGCTTGGTCTTCAGTTCACCGGCAGCGGCAATATAGGGCACCAGCGTGACATGCACGGAAATCGCGTTGTCCCTTCCGACCTTGTTCCGCAGCTGCCGAATCGCTTCGATGAACGGCAAACTTTCGATATCGCCGACCGTTCCGCCGATTTCACACAGTACAAAATCAATGCCGTCCAGCTTGTCTTCTGCAAATTCCTGGATCGCGTCTGTGACATGCGGAATGACCTGCACCGTGGCGCCCAGATAATCCCCGCGACGTTCCTTGGTGATGATTGACTGATAGATTCTACCCGAAGTGACATTGTCGGATTGTAGAGAAGGAACGCCGGTGAAGCGTTCATAATGGCCAAGATCAAGGTCGGTCTCCGCCCCGTCATCGGTGACGTAAACCTCGCCGTGCTGATAGGGCGACATGGTCCCCGGATCAACGTTGAGATAGGGGTCGAGTTTCCGGATCCGCACGGAATATCCGCGGGCCTGCAAGAGGGCACCAAGGCTCGCCGCCATCAGACCTTTGCCAAGAGAGGAAACCACACCGCCGGTAATGAAAATATATCGCGCCATGGGAGGAGAGGCTTAAGCCGTTAACCCCACATATGGCAATCCCGCGAATCCGGAAAAGCGAAATAAATATTATTTTGATTTGGTCAAAGCACTCGAATCGATCAGTTATCCGCGTAGCGCGCATCACTAGATGTCACGACGTTCGGTACCAAAGCTGTGTAACGGTTCGGAAACAGCCTATTGATCGAGCGGAACGGACCCATCCGAATTGGTCGCAGGCGCTTCACTCTCGGCAGTAGCGGTTGCAGCGGCAGCCAGCGGATCGTCACCGACCAGCGGCACATCATCAGCCGGCGCAGAAACCGGCGCGCTGGTGTCGCGTTGCAGGCTCTGGTCAATTGTTTCAGTCTTGCCTTCCTTGGCAGCCAGAACAGCCAACGTGATCGATAATGCAACGAAAAGTACGGCCAAAGTTGCGGTCGTCCGCGTAAGCAAATCCCCTGCGCCGCGCGCCGACATCATGCCGGACGGCGAGCCGCCGACACCCAGTCCGCCGCCTTCGGATTTCTGCATCAATATGATGCCGACCAGCATGGCGGCGACAATGGCTTGGAGGACAGTAAGAAATAGAAACATGGATTTTCCGAACTAAAAAGGTGAGCATGTGCTCCAACGTGCAGCGCACATAGCGATTGACCGGTCCGAGTTCAAGCGATGATCCACTAGCCTCCAGCAGCCAAAGTTTGTCAAAGTTGGGGCCAAGGAAGCCTGGAAACAGGTGTTGTTGGATAGATTCTGTCAAATGTTGGAAATTATATTTCCAATGGCTCGATTATTCGGCGTGCCGCAGCCATGGAGATTTTCACCTGTCCAATGAAAATATTCAGGCGACCGCAGCCGCTTCAATAATCGGCCCGAATTTCTCTGCGGTCAAACTTGCGCCGCCAACCAATCCGCCATCGACATTTGCTATCCCCAGCAATTCCGCCGCGTTGCCGCCATTCATCGATCCACCATAAAGTATCCGCACGGCATCGCTGCCCTGCCCCATCAATTGTCCGAGCTTCTCCCGGATTGCCGCGTGCATTTCAGCCACATCGCTGGCCCCCGGTACCCGCCCCGTGCCGATCGCCCATACCGGTTCATAAGCGATCGTCAGCCAATCAGCGCTGGCACCGGCAGGGAAAGATCGCGCCAACTGGACCGTGACAATTTCAATCGCCTGTCCGGCATCGCGTTCCTCTTCGGTTTCACCGACGCAGATAATCGCCCCCATAGCCGCCGCATGAACCGCCTCCGCCTTGGCCTTCACTTCGGTATCACCTTCCTGCTGATCGGCGCGGCGTTCGCTGTGGCCGAGAATCGAATAAGTTGCGCCGGCTTCTTTGAGCATCGCGGCCGACAGGCATCCTGTGTGCGCGCCATTTTCAGCAAAATGGCAATCCTGCGCGCCAATTGCAAAACCCGGGTTGGCCTGCACGGCGGCTGCGATTAACGTTGCCGGAGGACATATTCCAACGTCGGCACCCTCGTGATTGGCTGCGATGGCAGCGATGGCGGCAATATCCGAAAGCTGCGCGCGCAACCCGTTCATTTTCCAGTTGCCGACAATATATTTGCGGTTTGCCATGATGCCCTGTGCCTTTTCTTTTTTTAAGATGGCCATTCGCTATCAAATATCCTTCGTCTTGCCAATTTTCTTCCGCAGTCTTTTGCTTGAACCACAAAGCCAAGCCGCCTAAAGCAAGCGCAACTCCCACTCCCGCAATGGAACATCTCTTTTATGATCAGTTTTTTCCGCCGCATTTTTTCGTCGAAACTCGGCCTTTTTCTGACTTTTTGTTTCGTCGGGTTGATCGCCGTAGCCTTTGCCACCGCTGACGTGTCGAGCAGCGGCACGTTCGGAGGGGTTACTGGCTCGGGAACGGCTGCCAAAGTTGGTGACAGCAAACTGAGCACTTCTGAACTCAGCCAATCCGTGAACAATGCGTTTCGCGGCGAGCAGCGCGAGAATACCGCGCTTGATCTCAAAACCTATATCAACGGCGGCGGCTTCGAAGATGTATTGGAACGGCTGATCAACAGCTTTGCCATCGCCGATTTCGGCACCAAATATGGCATGGCAGCGGGCAAACGCCTGGTCGACGGCGAAATAGCAGGCATCCCGACCTTTCAGGGCGCAGACGGGCAGTTTAGCGAAGAAAATTTCCGACGTGCCATGCAGCAGCAGGGCATAAACGAAACCCAGTTGCGCAACGATTTTACCCGCAATCTGCTGGCGGATCAATTATTGACCCCGGCCGGATTCGGCGTCGCGGTGCCGCAAAAGCTTGTCGTTCCTTATGCTTCTCTGCTGCTGGAATCTCGCCAGGGACAGATTGCAACTATCCCTTCGGTTGCCTTCATTGAACAAAGCCAACCCGCAAAAGCGGCAGTTGCAGCCTTTTATGCCAAGAACGCATCGCGTTACACGATCCCCGAACGCCGGACGATCCGCTACGCAATCTTCGAAAAATCGCGCTTCGAGGGCAAGATCAAACCGACCGAGAAAGAAATCACGGGCTATTATAATCTCAAAAAAACGCAATATTCGGCTAGCGAAACCCGCAACCTTAGCCAGATCATCGTGCCGACCCAGGCCGCCGCCAAAGCGTTGGCCGACAAAATCAAAGCTGGCACTTCGATCGAACAAGCCGCACAATCGGTTGGCCTTTCTGCCGCTGATGTGGGATCGGTCAGCAAAGCCGACTTCATCGACACAGCGTCGCAGGCTGTTGCCAATGCCGCGTTCGCTGCACCCTCGGGTGCTATTGCCGGACCAGCGCAAAGTGCGCTTGGCTGGCATATAGTGATGGTCAAGGATATCAGACAGATTCCAGGACGCACGCTCCCACAGGTACGGGCGGAAATTGTCAGCGAACTGACTCGCACGAAAACGGACGAGGCAATGGCCGAACTGACCGTCCGGCTGGAAGATGAATTTGCTGACGGAGCAACTCTTGGTGACATAGCCAAGGCCGAGCAGCTCAAGGTAGAGGCGACCCCGGCTCTGCTTGCCAATGGTCAGAACCCCAATGATCAAAACTACAAACCGATCCCCGAGATGCAGCGGTTACTACCCATCGCCTTTGCGGTGGACGAAGATTCCGATCCCCAAATCGTCGAGATTATTCCCGGTCAGAAATATGCCGCAATCGACGTGACCGATATTACCGAATCCGCTCCGCCACCATTGGCGCAGATCGAGCAGCTGGTGACCCGCGACTATATGCTCAGTCAGGGTTCGAAGAAGGCCAAGGCTGTCGCGGACAAGATTGCAAAAGCGGTCAGTGGCGGCACCTCTTTGTCCAAAGCGATCGCCGATGCAGGTGTGCAGCTGCCGCGCCCCGAACAGATCAGCTCGACACGGGCCGATCTAGCCCGGCAGAGCCAGCAGGGACAAGTGCCTGCGCCGCTGAGCCTGATGTTCAGCATGGC
The DNA here is from genome assembly GCF_049667325.1 of Parasphingorhabdus sp. Lineage (GTDB taxonomy): Bacteria > Pseudomonadota > Alphaproteobacteria > Sphingomonadales > Sphingomonadaceae > Parasphingorhabdus. The sequence continues at coordinate 21,435 of NZ_JBATHY010000328.1, forward strand.
CCAAGGCACCGCCAAGCCGCTGCAGGCTCCCCGCGACCAAGGGTGGTTCGTGGTGGTTCTCGACAAGCTCAATCGCGGCGATGCGTCGAAGCGGGATGATCTGTTGCAAGCGACAAGGGCACAGTTCAAGCAGGTGATCGGCAATGAATATACCGCACAGTTCATCAACGCGATGAAGGCCGATATCGGCGTGGAACGGAACGAGACCACGCTTTCTGCGCTGAAAAAACAGCTGCTCGGCGGCAATTGACCCATTGATGGCGGGCAGTTTCGGAACCGAAGCGGCGCGCACGGCACTGGAGAGCGGCAAGCCAGCGCTGATCTGGCGACGTCAGGTCGCGGATACCGAAACTCCGGTTTCGACCGCGCTGAAGTTGATGGAAGAAGGCCGCGGCGATTTTCTGCTCGAATCGGTTGAAGGCGGTGAGACCCGCGGACGGCACAGCCTGATCGGCCTTGCGCCGGATCTGCTGTTCCGGGCTGATGGCACGCAGGCAAAGATCAATCGAAAATGGCTGACGGATCGCGAAGCCTTTGCACCGGAAAGCGGCGACAGCCTTTCCGCCCTCCGCGATCTGGTCAAGGCCTGCCAGATGGATGTGCCCGAGGAACTGCCCCGCGCGCTCGCCTGTCTGGTCGGCTATTTTGGCTATGAAACCATCGGACTGGTCGAAAAACTTTCCCGCGCACCGCAGTCCGAGCTGGATTTGCCGGATATGCTGTTCGTCCGGCCGACGGTGATCCTGATCTTTGACCGATTGGCGGACGAATTGTTTCTGGTGGCACCGGTATGGCCGGAGACTGACGGCAATAGCGAAACCAAGATCGCCGCGGCAGAGGAGCGGCTGGACGAGGTGGAGCGGGGGCTTTCCGGCGCGGTTCGTCCCGAGCTTGTCGAAGGACGATTGTCAGACACTCGGGATACTGGCTTCGACAGACTCAGCCCGAACGGACCGGAGTTCACTCCTCAGATCTCCGCCGAAAAATACTCCCAGATGGTTTTGCGCGCCAAGGATTATATCGAGGCCGGAGATATCTTCCAGGTGGTGCTGGCCCAGCGCTTCACCACGCCTTTCACCCTGCCGCCGATCGAATTATATCGCGCGCTTCGCCGGATCAACCCCTCGCCCTTCCTGTTTTTCCTCGACCTGCCCGGCTTTGCACTGACCGGATCGAGTCCCGAAATACTCGTCCGCGCGCGCGATGGCGAAGTGACCATCCGGCCGATCGCCGGAACCCGCCCGCGCGGTAAAAACGCCGTCGAGGATAAAGCGAACAAGGACAGCCTGCTCGCCGATCCCAAGGAACGGGCGGAACATCTGATGCTGCTCGATCTCGGGCGCAACGATGTCGGGCGCGTGGCCACCGCAAACAGCGTTGAAGTGACCGACAGCTATACCGTCGAATTCTACAGCCATGTCATGCATATCGTCTCCAACGTCGTCGGCCAGCTGGCCCACGACAAGGACGCGCTCGATGCCCTGTTCGCCGGTTTTCCCGCCGGTACCGTCAGCGGCGCGCCCAAAGTCCGCGCCTGCGAGATTATCGCCGAACTCGAACCCGAAACCCGCGGCGCCTATGCCGGCGGCGTCGGCTATTTCTCCCCTGACGGCAGCATGGACAGCTGTATCGTGCTGCGGACCGGGATTGTGAAGGACGGGGTTCTGCACGTGCAGGCGGGAGCCGGTATCGTGGCGGACAGCGATCCGGCCTATGAACTGGCGGAATGCCGGGCGAAGGCGGGCGCGTTGCTGGCGGCGGCGAAGGAAGCGGTGAAGCGGGCGCGGGATATTGGGTTCGGGCAGTGAGCTTTCAGGTCCACCAGGGGCGCAAAAGCAGATATCTATAATTTCAGGACTGCGGTGGCCGAGGAATTAGCACCGGGACGGATGCGACATAATCGATATATTCCTGTTCAGCGCCCCATTTCCGTTTTGCATGCGCCTCGAGCTTCGGCACACCACTGATGCGAATGATCAGCAAAGCCACAAATATGGGTGAAATAATCGTCACCCATTGCCAGCCACTCAGAACTGGCAAGGATGCGACGGTCACACCTGTCCACAAAAGGATTTCACCGAAATAATTGGGATGCCGCGACCATGCCCATAGGCCTGTGGAAATGAAGCGCCCCTTATTGGCTGGGTTCTTTCGAAACTTCCGTTTTTGTCGGTCCGAGACCACTTCAATGAGAAAACCAGCGAGCCAAAGCACGATCCCGGTATAGGCAAATATATCTAGATCTAGTCGCGTATCGTTGGTGATGATGATCAAGGCACTGGCGCTGGTCAGCAAGACCCAGATGCCTTGCATGGTCCAAACCAAGAAAAAGCGTGCGGGCGACTGCTTGATCGCATCAAAGCGTTGATCACCGCCATCCGCGCGTATGCGGAGGAATAGGAATGATCCGAGGCGCAACGCCCAAACAACCACCATCACGGCAATGATGCCGGAACGCAAATCGAGCGGTGCAGAAAGCGCGCAAGCCACAATCATCAGCATTAAATAGGTAAAAGACCCCGTGAGATCGTAGAATTTTTCTGTCTTTGCGGCATTGGCAGGAATGAATGCCAGCCAATTAACGCCGAACGCCAATATCCCGCAAATGAGAAAGACCGGCATCGAACCCGCCGTTGCGCCGCCCTGGCTGCCCGCTAGAGCAACCAATGTGCCTGCAAGCACCGTCAAAACCAAGGCAATCAGTAATTTTAAACTCATAATCAGAATCCCAAGACTAAAAGTACTTGGTAGTCGCGGCATTTTCAATGGAGCAATCTGCCGCCAGCTTCCAGAATGAAACGGACATTCCCCCTCACTCCAACATCTTCGGCGCTTCCTTCATCAGCTTTGCCTTAATCTTGTTGGCAAACATCGCCAGCATCGGCGGCAGATCGAAAATCGCGTAGACTTCGTCTTCACGGACCTGCATTTCGCTGCCGATACGCTGGCCGACAGCCTCGAGGGTAAAGTGGAGATGATCGCCATCCCAGTGATGATCGGTCAGGCTGGCGCCCGGGATGATATCGCCGAGCGTGTGAACGCCGCTGCCGATCCGGTTTTTGGCTTCATCCAGACCCAATTTGTGCGGAATATTGACGGTGACGGGCTCGCCCATGAT
>NZ_JBATHY010000329.1:0-1580 GCF_049667325.1 Parasphingorhabdus sp.
CCGCGCCTGGCAGGCGGAACGGTGAAAGACGCACTGATGATGATCATAGTCTCAATGTCGCCCGGGTGGTGCTCTTCGACATGAAATAGGCCAGCACCGCCGCGATGACTGTGACGATCAGGGTGAATACCATCGGCGAGAAACGCAGTTCCGGCCCGGCACCCTGCAAGACCATTCCGATCAGAAAGGCGGGGACCAGCGTCATCCCCAGATGTTTCAACGCCAGAACGAATGGCGCCAACCCCGCCCGCCGGTCGGCGGGCAGGCCGGGCGTTATCTTGCCCGATTTGCGCTGCGACACCGTGATCGCATAGACGATCAGGGTCAGCAACACGCTCATCAACACCGCGATCGCAATCAAGGTTCCGCCGAGATTGGGAGCGGGATCACCAATGGGCAAAGTCGCAGGAACAAAGGCCAGATCACGGGTCAGCCAGTAATTGATCCCGCCCGCCAGCACGATATTCACCACTACATCCCCCCGCGCCTGTTTCTCGACAAAAGCGTCCATGCTGATCGGTGCGGCAGCTATCGCGTCGGCCAAAATCTCTCTCCCTGTTTTCTTGGGGAGAGTGACGGTGGTAGGGCGGGACGTCAAGTGGTGTTGGTTTGGAGCTAGTGGAGTTACTTGATTTTGGGAATCCGGAATATAGGCCTGGGCGACTAACCCGCAACTCCGATCTTCCGCAACACCCGCCACCCCAGCGCCTTCGCCCTATTGCGAGCCGGAAAGCGTCCCGGCGCCTCGGGCGTGATCCCTCGCTTGCGCAGCCAGCCGTTGAACGCGCGAGCGTCCGCCTCTTCAAAGCTCCAGTCGCTGCGCCATGTAATCGAAAGCGAGATGCTTGGTTCCGGCCCATTCCGGACATGATGCGGCGCCATAACGGGGACAAAAATCGCCTTGCCCGGGGTCAGGTGGTGTTTGGTACCTTCGGCCTCGAAATCGTCCTGCCAGACCAGATTGCGAGGGCCGCCGAGATGATAGCCTTCGTGGATTTCATCGGCGGCAAAACGGGCGTTTCCGGCTGGGAAAGTGGTCATCCATTTCTCGCCGCGCAGCTGCAGCAGGATATTATGTTCCGGATCGAAATGATAGGGAGTCACCGCGTCGGGTGAGGAGACGAAGATGAAGCCCTGCGGTTTCAGCATCTGGCCGGTCTTGCGCTCCAATATCGGCCTGATTTCGGCGAGCAGCGAGATCAGTAACGCTTCATATTCCGGCACCTGCTCGATATTCTTGAGCACCGCCCAGCTCGCCGACCGGTCGATCAACCGGATCGTGTCGCCGATCGTCATGCCGTTGTCCGGTACATCTTCGGGCCTGATCCCGACCGGCAGATCACCGGGATTATATTCGACGCTTTTACCGGGCAGCACAGTGCCAAGCTGTGCCAATGCTTCAAGGGTCAGCAATTCATGCGACAGCATGTTATGATCGAGCACACGCGATTGTTCGGGATAGCAGGCATCAAATTTCTGCCGGCTATCCTCGCTGAAAACCTGTTGCCGAAAGCTGTACTTGCCGAAGAGCTGGTTCATTCCGGTGCCTCGGTCGGATCGAGAACTGTGCGTCCCTTGAT
>NZ_JBATHY010000330.1:0-9395 GCF_049667325.1 Parasphingorhabdus sp.
ATCGATAACGAGGAACTGACGCCGAGCATGAAAATCCGGCGGCATGTGATAAGGGGGCGGTATCAGGACCGGCTGGATGCGTTGTATAAGAAGTGAGGGTGGTATGTAGCTGAGGCGGGGCAATGAGATCAAAAGGCATATACATCGCTTATGCGATATTCTTCATGATCTGCCTTGTCATATTTGTAGCGGTGAATCAGGGGTTCGCTGGGCAATCGCGCCAACACAGTGACGCTATCTTGGTCGCTTTGATAACAGTCTTTTCTGCGTTTCTTGTGTATTATGATTTCCGTATGAGGTTGCCTGCATCGCAGATCATCACTCCAGTTATCGTCTTCGTGCTGCTAAACATTTTCATGATCGGCATCATCTATTTTACCAATTTTTCTCTCTCTGGAGCATTCATTATACCATTTTGCATGGTGGAGGGGGCCTTGATCTATTGGTGGCTTGAGAAGCGAGCATCGGTTCTCAATGATTAATCAAACGGTACAGTTTACCAAACGCACTTATCCCCCTCTCCCTCAAGGGAGAGGGTTGTGCAGACTTGGCAGCTTGCTGCATAGTCGGAGCTGGGTGAGGGTTTACAATCTCAAAGCTTATCCGTTAGTCCTGAGCTTGTCGAAGGGCGCCTGTCGACGAGAGGCGTGGTTCGACAGGCTCACCACTAACGGATATAATCATCGCAGCACCCTCATCTGACTGTACCCGTCGCCTCCCCCTTCGCGCCTTCGTGGCTTCGTGAGAGTCCAATGCACGCTCCCTCACGCCGAATAGTGCAGCAGCGGAACTTATCCTTCTCGCGACGGTTAGAATGGGACACCCCAACCGGAGAGCCACTCTGAACCTCGCCCCTCCCCTCAACCATCCCCGCCGTCAACCCGCGCCGCCTGAAAGGAACCCCTGATGCGGCTGGTCCTTTTTGTCATCGCCCTCGCGCTGGCTCTCCGCGCCTATGAATGGGTAACCCATGACTACCGCATGCCGTGGACGCCGCTTTCACTGGCCGCGCCGATCGGCCCGTTCACCACCCGGAAAATCGACGCCCTCGCCGACGACACCCCGCTGTGCCACGGCCTGCTCGAGGCGGCATCAATAGGCTATTCCCCCCTGCCCCCGGTCAGCGCCAGCCCCGACTGCGGCTATGACAACGGCGTCACCCTCACCCGGGATCAGCCACAATCGATCGCCTACAACCCCGCCGCCAAGACCAGCTGTCCGATGGCGGTCAGCCTGGTGCTGTGGGAAAAGCAGATCGTAAACGCCGCGGCGGTCCGGCATCTCGGCACCACGGTCGAGCAGGTCGTGACCTTTGGCAGCTACAGCTGCCGGCGGATCGGCAATGGGAAAACCGGCAATTACAGCGAACATGCGCAGGCCAATGCGATCGATATCGCCGCCTTTCGCCTCGCCGACGGGCGCACCGTCTCGGTGGCCGGACACTGGAACGCGAATGACGAGCGATCCCGGTTTCTCAAAGAGGTGCGCGACGGCGCCTGCGAGCTGTTTGCGACCACCCTGTCACCGGATTACAACAAGGCGCACAGCGACCATCTGCATTTTGACCAGGCGCGGCGTGGCGGCTCGCGATATTGCCGCTAGCATCAGACCCTGATTCATTTGGCTAGGGTAAAGCGCTTTCCTACACCCACCCCGATCGCTTATTATCGCCACTGCTCGCGCAACAGGCGCGGGACAGGCTCTTTGACAATTTTTATAGATGGTGGGGAAAACGAAAGGTCACACTCGGCGGCAGTCCGGACACCCGCGAAGGCAGGATAGCTGCGGCTTCCGGGCAAAGGTCACAGAAAATAAAACCGGTCCCCATCGTCTAGTTTGCGGCGCAATGCGGCGACGGCCGGACTCGCACGAAAACACGAAGGTCGGAAATATGTGCGCAATCGCTCTGCGACTTTGCGGCTTCGCGTGAGTCCTGTGCAATTACCGCCGAACGGACTGCCTCCTTGCCGAAACCTCAGTCAGCGTCCTTCGTGTAAGCGACAAATTCGCCGAAGGAGCAGCTATCCATGGTCATCCCGGTACCGCTGTCGACCAGACTGACAACCGCGCCCTTGCACAGCGAGGATGTCGGCCGGCGGTAGGACAGGATGTTGCGGTCCGCGTTGCGACAGCCGCCATAAGGCTTGTTGACATAGATGGTCCTCGCGTTGCGGCTCGATCCGAAAATCAGGATATCGTCGCTGATCACGGTCATCTCGCGCTGGTCATTGGAAGCGATGCACGACCGGGTTTTGCCCTCGGTCCGTCCTTCCAGACGCATATCGAGCTTTGCCTGCTGTTTTTCGGTGAGCGCATTCGTCGACCCGCTCGTTGCGGGTGCCGCAAGCAGCATTGCCGCCGGGATTGCAAAAAGTAAGTTTCTCATTGCCAGTCTCCTTGTCTTTAGCCCCCATCAATCAATCTTATAGCATGAATCGGAGCAAACCGGGGAAGAAACAGATAGCGCGCCTAGAAATTGTCCTTCGCGGTCCGCCGCGCGGCCAGTTCCTCGACCGAGGCGGCGCGCATGAACGGGTTGGTGGCGCGCTCGAGCTTGATCGTCGTCGGCACGGTCGCCTCGCCCCGCAAACGCAGGGTGAGCACGTCGGCCATCCGCTCCCTGAGCGCGAGATTGTCGGGTTCGGCGACCAGCGCATATTCGCCGTTGCTCTGGGTATATTCGTGGGCGCAATAGATTTTGGTGCTGTCGGGCAGCGCCTCGAGCTTGCGCATATTGTCGTACATCTGCGCGGCCGTACCCTCGAACAGGCGCCCGCAACCCATCGCGAACAGGGTGTCGCCGACGAAGGCGACATTCTCCGAGGGCATGTGGAACGCGATATGGCCGGCGGTATGGGCCGGCACGTCGATGACTTCGGCCTCGACTTCGCCGAGCCGCGCGGTGTCGCCTTCCTTGACCATCGTGTCGAGGGTCGGGATGCGGTCCCGCTCCGCTTCCGGGCCGGTGATGTGACAGCCGGTGGCTTGCTTGATCGCGGCATTGCCGCCGGTGTGATCGGGATGCCAGTGGGTGTTCCAGATCTGGGTGATGGCCCAGCCACGCTTCTCGGCCTCGGCGAGCACCGGCTCTGCTACCGCAGGGTCGACGACCATGGTCTCCTGCGAGGCGGGTTCGTGGACCAGCCAGATGTAATTGTCTGACAATACCGGAATGCGGATGATTTCAATCATGGCGGTTAAATTACTCTGCAAATCTAATGCTGTCGATGGTTAACCTCAAAATAACAGTTCTGCCTTATTCGACAGGATACTGCAGTAGTGATTTCTGAAAGGGGCGTCCTTTGCGCTTGGTTTTCGCGTTTCTGGTCTTTTTGTGCCTCGGCTCGCCGGCTCTTGCCGACGTCCCGATGTCGGACCGGTTGTGCACGCAAAGCAGCGCGAAAAACGTAACCGCATCGACATTGTTGACGGCCGGTAGAGCCTTTGACTGTTCCGGGAACAAATATGCCGTCGAAGGGCCCAGAGTTTGGGTAAAAATGCCCTTCCCGACAGAGTCGGTTCCCTTCGGTACGATGGAGGTCCAGGGCGATAGCAATGGCCTCACCACAATGCAGGTTCATGCCGTTCTCGATGATGGCACCATCCTGTCGACAAATTTCTCTGAGCAAGAGGTGATCGACAGCTGGCGGCCGAAGGGCCAATATGGCCTCGCTATCCCGGGTACCGAAAATCCTGACACACGAAGCCGTATACGGAATATCTATCTCGCCATCGATGAACCGAAACTGGTCAGCTCGCTATTGCTTCTCAAGCTGGCATCCCAGAAAAAATCGGACGAACTAAAGCTTCCGCTCGCGATCATGTTTGCGGTGCTCTGCGGCATGATCGTCATGCCGCTCATATATAATCTGTTCTTCTACGGGGCGCTGCGATACAGTTTCATGCTGTGGCACAGCGTGATGATCTGTGCGACCGTCACCTATACGTTCAGTTCTTCGGGCCTGATCTTCATCGTATTTCCCGAAACCGGCCTGATCAGCAAAATGCTCTTGAATTACTGGAGCCTCGCAATCGGGATTGCCGCCAGCGGCGTTTTTCTGGTCCGCTTTGTCGAACAGGGAAAAATCGCACCATGGCTGCAGGGTGCCATATTCGTGGCGGCGCTGATCCCGCTAGCGGTCGTGGCGATCGTTCTGCCGGTTGACCAGGGCTACAGCATCACCGCGCGCGCCTACTATAACGCATCATTCATACCCGTATTTTTGATCGTGCTATATACTATGGTCCACGCGCTAAGGCGGGGCAGCAAAGCCATCTGGTTTCAGATTGCAGGCTGGACGCCAATCGTTATTTTCGGCCTCGACCGGGTGGCGCGCGGCATGGAACTGTATGTCGGTTGGCCGGTGCTCGACTATGGCCTCTATTTCGTCCTGGTAAGCGAAACGATCATTCTCGCGCTTGGCGTTGCATACCGTATTCTCCGCTTGCGGCAGCAGCATGAAGACACATTGCGCAAGCAGGTGGAACTGACACTGCTCGCCGATACGGACGGATTGACCCTGATGAACAATCGCAGGTCTTTTGAAAGAGAGTTCCAGCGCAACCAGCACGATTATCGCTTCGGTCACCTTGCTATTTTTGACATCGATTTCTTCAAGCGGGTCAATGACCGCTACGGCCATGAAATCGGTGACGAAGTATTGCGGGTGGTTGGCAAGGAGCTCGCCGCGACGCATCATTTCGCGGCCCGCATTGGCGGCGAAGAATTCACCTTGCTGATGCGCAACGACAGCCGGGAAAACCGGAAAAAATATCCGGCGAATGTATTGACCGAAATTTGCGAAACGCTGATCAAGGCTGTGCACGACCGGGTTCCGGAGATCCAGGAACCGGTAACATTTTCCGTCGGCGTCGCTGCGATAGCGAGGCGCGCTGCCCTGCGCAGCGTGATGGCAACCGCCGACCGGCGGCTCTATGATGCCAAGAATAATGGCCGCAACCAGGTTGTATGGATCGATGTCTCCGAGGCGAAACCGTCAAAACCGAGCGGAACGGCTTCGATCTAGCGACCGTCAGTCGCTTACCATTCGCCGATATTTTCCATGCTCGCCCAGGGTTCCCGAACCGGCAACCGCTCTCCCCGCTGCAGCAATTCGACCGAAATATTGTCCGGCGTGCGAACAAAAGCCATATGGCCGTCGCGCGGCGGACGGTTGATGGTCACGCCCGCATCGATCAGCTTTTGACACAGGGCATAAATATCGTCGACGGCATATGCGAGATGCCCGAAATTGCGGCCTCCGCCATATTGCTCGGGCTTGCTGCCATCTTCCGGCGGCCAGTTATAGGTCAGCTCGACTTCGGCAATATCCTTTTGCCCCGGACCAGCCAGAAAGATCAGCGTGAAGCGCCCATTTTCGCTCTCGTACCGGCGAATTTCCTCAAGACCCAGTAGTCCGAAAAAGGCAACACTGGCATCCGGATCGCTGACCCTGAGCATCGTATGCAGATATTTTATGGTCAAGGCAGCTCTCCATTCATCGCTATTCAGAAACGGTTCATCGCAGTTACGGCAATCACGAACCGGGTCGGTTGAACAGCCTAAGCGGCTTTTGAACAGAGGGAAAGAGTGATGAGCGAGAAATTTATCGAGAGCAAAAACAAGGTTTGGCTGGCAAGCGCGGGCCTGTTGGCGATCGGCCTGATCATCGGCGGCTACTTGCTCGGCGACGGCCTGCTCCGCGCCAAAATGGCGGATCGCAGCGTCACCGTGCGGGGCCTTGCCGAGCGCGAGGTGACCGCGGACCTTGCTACCTGGACCATCGCTTACAGCGCCCAGTCCAGCGACCTGCAAAGCGCCCAGATCGATATCGACCGCGACACAGATGCAATCACCGCCTTTTTCAAGGAACTCGGTTTCAAGGCGGATGCACTCAAGCCGACCGGGGCCAACGTCAATCAATACAGCTCCAACGGCGTTCCCCAATATACCATCCGTCAGCGGCTCAGCCTGCGCACCGATGACATTGACAAAGCCCAGGCCGCTGTCGCCCGGCAGTTCGATCTGGTCCGCCGCGGGGTCGTGCTAGAAGACGGTTCGGGGATGAGCTACACATTCACCAAGCTGGACGAAATAAAACCTGAGATGGTCGCTGCTGCCACCAAGGACGCCCGCAAATCGGCTGAACAATTTGCAGAAGACAGCGGCACCGATGTCGGCGGGATCAAGTCCGCCACCCAGGGCTATTTCAGCATCGACAGCCGCGACGGGGATGGCGGCGGCTATGGCGTAACCGACACGCCGTATAAGAAAGTACGGGTGGTCACGACGGTGAATTTCTATCTGGATTGACCGCCGGAAACCAAGCTCATTGCTCGACGCTGGTCTCCAGTTGCACAAGATAACGGGTCGCGGCCTTGGCGGAACTACTGTCCGGATCAAATTTGATTGCCTGCTCCCAATTGCTCTTGGCGTTGACCATGTCGCCTGCTTCATAAGCGATATTCCCGGCCTCTAGAGCGATTGCCGGATCGGTGATAACCAGCTTTGCCGCCGCCGCGATATCCGATTTGGCCCGTTCAAGATCGCCCATCCGGCGGGCCAATGTGGCCGACAGCAACCAGCCGAGCGGGTCTTGCGGAACAAGTTCGTGTACCAGGGCAAATTGTTTCATTGCCTCGTCATATTGATCCAGTGCGACAAATACGCGCGCCATATCAAGGTGGACTTCGCCTTTCAGCAATCCATCAAGCGAATCTTGCTCCAGCGCGGCGTTAAAATATTTCAGGGCGTTCTGGTTATTGCCACCGGCGAGCGCCGCATTACCGGCCTGTGACCAGAAATTCGCCGTGCGCTCATCTCCCGCAGCCTGCGCTGCCTCTGCCGCTTGAACAAATTCCGGAATCGCCTTTGTCCAGTCCTCCAGTTCCGCATAAGCGAAACCTAGGCAGTTTCGCGCCAGATATCCGCCGCCTTCCAGTTGCCATTTATTGGCTGCAAGCAAGCCGTTGGCCGGATCGTCAGCCGCCTGGTCAACACATTGATCAAATCGGATATCACTCGGATTTTTCGGTTGCGGCGATGGAGAACTGGCCGGCACTTCGGGTCTAACCTCCGACGGGCGCAGCACGGGGTCGATCGGCGAACCATAAGGCGTAGCCGATTGCATCAATAATGGCAGGAGTAGCGACGATATCATGGGCGGAATGTCCCTTGTTGGCTTCAGTAAAGCGGGCCAGCGCTCACCCCAGACGCGAGAGGGTATCAATCAGCAAGGCAATATCCTGATCCCGGGAGAGACGGTGATCGCCGTCCTTTAACAAATGGACCTGCACATCATCTGAACGGATCTTCTTCGCGGTCTCGAGACTATATTCCCACGGAACATCAGCATCCTTTTGACCGTGAAGCAGACGCACGGCCCCGTCGAAGGCGATTTCCTTGTGCAGCAGCCGACTGGTATCGCCCGACTGCCAGAAGGTCCGCGTCGTGACATAGGGGTCGTCAGAATATTCGCTTTCTTCCTCCAGCTTGCCGTCGCGCAGGATGGTCATTTTCTGTTCCTGGGTGAAACCCCAGTCAGTGAAGTCCGGCGCGGCGGCGATACCGACCAGATTTTTGACCCGCATCGGACGCGACAAGGCAACCAGCAGCATCAGCCAGCCACCCATCGAGGAACCGATCAGGGTGATGGAACCCGAAGTAACCTTGTCAATCAGAAACAGCACATCATCGCGCCAGTCGATCAGGCTTTGATCTTCGAAATTCCCGCCACTTGCGCCGCATCCGGCATAGTCGAGCCGCAGCATCGCCCGGCCCTGCTTCTTGGCCCATGCATCGACGGCCAGCGCCTTGCTGCCCTCCATATCCGACATATAGCCGGGCAGAAACACCAGCGCTGTGCCTTTCACGTCCGCCTTGGGCGCGGTATAGCAATAGGCAAGCGAAGCACCGCCGGGACGGTCGAGATAAAGAATGTCGTCTTCCATAGATTGTTCCGTTTGCGCGTCCCCGCAAAGGCGGGAATCCATCTCCTGCCCTATAGTCGATAAATGCTGGATGAGAAGGTCCGGTGTCTAGCCGCTTGTGTAAAAACCAACCAGTCGGCTTTGGCTTTGTGTCACGAGATGTATCCAACCTTCGCCAGCAAACTAGAAGACCGAAAAATAGACAATTGCCAGACAGACGATCGCGACGATCATCAAGCCAATATTGGATTTCATCGGCTGTTTGGGCTGCGGCAACAGAGTAGTCAATTCGGCGGGAATCTCGCCTTGGAAACCCAGCTTCCATTTCGGACGCGCTTTGATACCGTCCTCGAGGCCGAAGACATGGGACCGGCCTTCCTTGCCGCGGTACACCAGATCGCCGAAAAAATAAGCTTCACTACGCCATTGTTGTTCAAAGAGCGCGAAGGATTTTCCGATCACCTCTATCCGCACCATCCGTTTCAGGGCGCTATCATGGCCAATGTGCCAGGCTGTGATTTCAGGGTTCATAGCGTCATATTAGGCTAGGTTTACATATTAGGCGATGTTTTTCCGTTGGGCGGCTATCAAAAACAAGCCGGCTATCGCGAGAGAAACAGTTCGACCGCTTCGGCAAATTTCTTCGGCTGGTCTAGCATGATAAAATGCCGGCTATCGTCGATGCGTCGTAATTCTGCGGTGGCAGAATTGGCGAAGGCGCCTCGGTACAATCCGTCCGCTATCCCCGCGGACATGACCGACGCGTCAAACGGGTATAATATCGTCAACGGTACTGTAATATTTTCCGCTTCGGGGCGTGCGTCTGTCGTCATCACGTCGTAGAAAAAAGCGGCAGCGACCTTCGGGTCAGCCGATCGGCTCCATGTCCTGACCCGATCACGACCCGCCGCAGTGGCCGACATGCGTTGCAATGTAAGCTCATCCGCCTCCGCAGTATCCTTTCCCGCCAACACGTCCCGCATAGCGGCGGCTTGCGGCTTGATCATGTCAACGGTCGTATCGGGGCCAAATAGCAATCCGAAGAACGGCAAGCTGTCGACCACCATCACCCGGTCGACCTGATGGCCCATGTTGGCAGCAATTTTCATGGCGACCAGCCCGCCCATCGAATGCCCGATTATTGCAGGATTTTGACCCTCGCTGATCCGGATGACATAATCGTCGATATAGTCGGCGAGATGGAAAGCATATGTATCCAGAAGGCTGCGCCCCTCCAGTGTTAGCGTTTCATTTGGCGCTTTATCGCCAAATCCACGTGTCTGGATGGTGTGGACCTTGAACCGGCACTTCAATTGCTCGCGCGTTTTGTCCCACACCGCGCGCGGCGTGGATAGTCCGGGAATCAGCAGCACATCCGGCCCTTCGCCTTCGATATAAACGGTAAAATAATCGGCACCGACCATCTGCGAGCCATCAGCAAAATCGCGAATTTCGCCTTCGCCAAG
>NZ_JBATHY010000331.1:0-1643 GCF_049667325.1 Parasphingorhabdus sp.
AATCGGCGTTCAGCGGATCGCGCTTCCACTTGTACCAGTGGCCGGTCACCCGGCCGGCCAGATAGGCACTGTCCCGGCGTTTCAGCATCACCCCTTCGATCGCCGCTTCGCGGGTTCCGGCGCGCATCGCTTCGAGCGCGGCAAAATCATCGACAGCGACCACCGCCGACAGATCGAAATGTTCGGGATGGAGCCTCGGCACAAAGGCTTCGAGCCGTTTGCGCCGCCGATGCCAGGGCGACAGGCGCAGGTCGTCATCACCATCCACCAACAGGTCATAGATCCGGACAAAGGCCGGAAACTCCTGCCGCATTTTTTTGGACACGGTCTTGCGGCCCAGCCGCTTCTGCAGGGCGTTGAAACTGGCCGCCTCGCCGCCCTGATCGGTGCCGCGCACCAGCAGTTCGCCATCGATCACCCCGTCGCGATCAAAGGCCTCGACAATATCGGGGAACGAAGCACTGATATCATCGCCGCCGCGGCTGTAGAGCCGGGTTTCTCCGCCGAGATGCACCGCCTGCACCCGGATGCCGTCCCACTTCCATTCCACCGCATATTGACCGAGATCGAGGTTGTCGCCTTCGAACGGGTGGGACAGCATGAACGGCCGGAAGAACGGCGTCGCGGAAAGGTCCGGACGTTCGCCGCCCTGTTCCGCCCATTGAAACAGCGCGTCATAGGGGGGATCGAGCGCGTGCCAAAGTTCCTCGACATCGTCGAGCGGCACATCAAACGCCTGCGCAAACGCCGTCTTCGCCAGCCGCGCCGATACCCCGACCCGCATCCCGCCAACCGCCAGTTTGAGCAACGCATAGCGGCTGTTTGAATCCAGACTGTCGAGCAGCGATGCCACAATATCGGGAGCGGTCGTGCGATTGGCGGCGGACAGCGATTGCACGACTTGGTCGATCGACGGGTCTTTCTCTTCTCGCCCCTCTTCCTCCGGCCAGATCAGCGCCACCGTTTCAGCGGTATCGCCTACATGATGACGCGACAGGCGAAACAGTTCGGGATCAATCCGGGTGCCAGCAAGATTGCGAATGGTCGCGGACTTTACCGCCGGGAAATCCAGACTGTCGGTCAAAGCCGCCAGCGCCCATCCGCGATCGGGATCTTCCGTCTCCCGCAAATAGGCGGAAATCGCCGCCAGCTTGGCATTGCGCGATCGCGTGTAGATCAGACTGTCGATAAGGGCCGCGAACCGCCGCATCAGCCGTCGTCCCCTTCTTCGCGCCCGACCATCGCCAGCGCCCGCGCCTTGATCTGGTGGAGCTCGCACCAGCGCAGCAGGCCGTCTTCGCTGCCGTGGGTGATCCAGGTTTCCTTCGGCGCCAGTTCGCGGATCGTGCCGGTCAGTTCGTCCCAGTCGGCATGATCCGAGATGACCAGCGGTATCTCGACCCCGCGCTGCCGCGCCCGCCCGCGCACCCGCATCCAGCCGGATGCCATGGCGGTGACCAGACTGGGCAGCCGGCGGCTCCATTTGTCGGTTAGCGCCGACGGCGGCGCGATGATAATCTGTCCGCGCATCTCGTCCTTGGGCGTGTCCATCACCAGCCGCAATTCGCCGAGCGATACACCAAGCTCTTCATAGAGTTCGCACATTTTTACCTGGGCGCCGTGGAGATAGAGCGGCTTGTCCC
>NZ_JBATHY010000332.1:0-17433 GCF_049667325.1 Parasphingorhabdus sp.
AGGGTAGGCTTTATAGGTAGACGGGAATGCGGGCTTTGCAGAACTGCTCGATTTGGCCGGCGTTGGATTGCTGGCCGAACCTGTCTCCGCTGCGGTAGCAGCACATCCAGCCATCAACGTTCCGCCAGCAACCAGCGCCAGCAAAGTCCGAATTCTCATAATCTGTCCCTTTAACCTTATGGTTTTGTAGTCGGGTGGATACCGGCAGAACCGGGATCTCCAAATTCCGCCTGGCCTTCCAGATGGTCGCCGGCAGTATCATCAGCAAGCGTATCCAAATGCATCAACTTCTTGATGAGCGGCGAAATCACTATGACGCCGACGCCGACACCAACGGCCACCCAGCCAACCGTCGAATAAACCTCCAGAACACGATCCGGACCAGCGCCTTCTGCACCAACGGCAGACGCGATCAATCCGGCAGCAAAATTACCGGTTGCCGATGCAAAGAACCAGGTACCCATGATCAGGCTTGCCATGTGACTGGGAGCCAGGCGGTTCATCGCGCTCAAGCCGACAGGAGACAGGCAAAGTTCACCGGTAGTATGCAGCAGATAGATAAGGAAAATGAACAGCACTGGCGTAAGATTGCCGGTTCCCGCAGCCAAAGCACCGGCAACCAGCACCAGGAAACCAGCACCAAGCTGAATCAGTCCCAATCCAAATTTTGCTGGCGCCGAAGGTTCCAGACCTCTGCGCCCCAACATCGTCCAAAGCAGCGCAAATACAGGCGCCAGCAGGACAATGTAAATCGCATTGATCGACTGGAATACCGAAGCGGGCACTTCGATACCCAGAATGTTCCGATCGACGCTCCGGTCCGTAAACAGGTTCAGCGAAGAACCGGCTTGTTCGAACAAGGCCCAGAAAAGGATCGAACCGAAGATCAGGAACATGGCTGCAAAGATGCGATCACGGTCCTGCGGCTCGAGCTTGGCAACTGCTGTGTAGAGGACGTAAATCACCAATATCGCACCAGCGATTCCCAGCAAAGAACCGACCAACGCCTGATACTGGATCAGCACCCAGACCAGACCAACGGTGGCAAAGCTTAGTATATAGAGCAACCATTCGAATTTGATGCCGCCTACTTTGCTCTCGAGAAGCGCGGGATCATTCGCTTCACCGCGACCCACCAGCAAAGGCTTGCCCCAGATAAACACGAACAGTCCAAGCAGCATTCCCAGTCCGGCGGCTCCGAAGCCATAGGACCAGCCATAAGTCTGACCCAGCCAGCCGGCAATGATCGCGCCCAGTGCTGCCCCAAGATTGATGCCCATGTAGAAAATCGTATAGGCTGGATCGCGACGGATGTCGGTGCGGGTATAGAGTTGACCGACGATGACCGATATATTGGCTTTCAAAAAGCCCGAGCCAACAATGATGAAGGCAAGTGCCAGCCAGAAAATATTGATCGCAGGATCAGCCTGTCCGGCCCCGTCACCCTCGAACGCCATCAGGAAGTGACCGAAAGTAAGTAACAGGGCGCCAAAAGCAACGGCTTTGCGCTGCCCAAGATAGCGATCAGCGAGATAGCCGCCAACCACCGGAGTGATGTACACTAGAGCAGTATAGGCCCCGTAAATAATCCCC
The DNA here is from genome assembly GCF_049667325.1 of Parasphingorhabdus sp. Taxonomy (GTDB): domain Bacteria; phylum Pseudomonadota; class Alphaproteobacteria; order Sphingomonadales; family Sphingomonadaceae; genus Parasphingorhabdus. The sequence goes on from NZ_JBATHY010000332.1 coordinate 1,594, forward strand.
GCTTCGCTATCCGAAAACATCCAGTGCTGAACCAGATAGAAGATGAGCAGGGCGCGCATGCCGTAATAGGAAAAGCGCTCCCACATCTCCGCGAAAAAAAGTACGAACAGACCTTTGGGATGGCCAAGAAATGTCCCTCTTGCATCGCCCGATTCCAGATACTGACCCGCCATTTATGAACTCCCCAACAATTGAATTGGGCTGTCTATTGCAACCCGGTTGAACGGCACCCTAATGAAAAAAATGCGCAAGTGAAGCAGATTGTTTCAACCGAGACCGCTTTTGTTGCGAAATCTGCTTGCAATCACTCTCGCCTCTCCCAAGGTGGCGGTCATGAGCCAAAACCGATATAATGATTTGAGCAGTCTTGCAGCCTATTTGCCCTCTCGCCGTTCCGGGCGGCCGCGCAACATGGTTGCACCCGGGCCAAACGACGAGCAGATCGAACAGATCGTCACCAATGCGCTGCGGACTCCGGATCACGGCAAGCTGGCACCCTGGCGGGTTATCGCGATCGCTGCTGACCAGCGTGAACAACTCGCGCAAGGTTTCAAATCGGCATATCTGAAGGAGAATCCGTCCGCCGGCCGGCTCGAAATAGAGGGGCTGGAAGCGTTGGCACACGAGGCGCCGGTTCTGCTGGTCCTGCTGTCTTCCCCGGTCCTGTCGTCCAAAATTCCGGCGTGGGAACAGCACCTCAGCTGCGGTGCCTTTGCGATGAACATCCTCCACGCGGCGCATGCGAAGGGCTTTGTCGGCGGCTGGATTACTGGCTGGCCCGCCTATAATGACGATGTACGCGACATGTTCGGTTCCGCCCCGGAAAAAATTGCGGGTTTCCTTTACTTCGGGACATCCAATGCCGAACTCAGCGAACGACCAAGACCGGAGCTCAAGGATATATTGTCCGTCTGGACACCAGTTCTGCCGGAATAATTCGTTGCAATCGCAACCAAATGTCTGGAATTACTCAACATATCCCTTGCCTGCATGGCTGTATTATGGCAGTGAGGCAGCATGAACAATACAAGCAAACCTGTCTATCTGAAATTGCGGGACATTATCGCTGAATCCATATTGGATGGCGAGTATCGTGAAGGCGACATGTTGCCGTCGGTCCGCGTTTTTGCCGCCGACCAGGGCGCCAACCCGCTAACCGTCGCCAAAGCCTATCAGGGATTCCAGGAGGACGGACTGGTCACGGTAAAGCGTGGCGTCGGGATGTTTGTCGCGGCCGGCGCAAAAGATCGCCTGCGCCAATCGCAAAGAGAAGATTTCATCAAGAACATCTGGCCACCAGTCGAGCGCCAGATGAAGCGACTCGATTTGTCGATCGATGATCTGGTGAAAAGCGAAGCCTGAGCGGTATTCGGCTTTTGACCTTATCCCTTAGCAGCGCGGGCGCGCCATAGGCTTTCCCGATAGGCAGAGTTTTCGGGCATGATGGCAACCGCCTTTTTAAGGAGGGCTACCGCATCTTCCTTGCGCCCTTTATCCGCCAGCAACGCCAGCCCGTATAGATGCGAGACCACCGGACTGGAGGGTTGTACGCGATAAGCGACCCTGCCCGCGGCGATAGCTTTTTCCGTCTGTCCAAGACCGGTATAGGCTTGGGTCAGGCCGGCCATGATCAACGCATCATTTTCACCCAGTCGCTTGCGAAGATTCTCGAGAATATGGGCGGCCACCGCCCAGCTTTCGGTTTCGAGATGGGCATAAGCCATCCAGCGCAGTCCGGCGATATTGCTCGGATTATAATTGAGAAATTGCGCCAGGGTTTCACCCGATTGTTGCATCGCGCCCTTCGACCGGGAAACCTCTACCATGCGCAGCATCACCGGTTCAGAAAAACGGATGCTGCGGGCGCGTTCCAGCGCGTCGAGCGCGTCGTCGAAATTGCCCATCGCGGCGGCAACATCGGCTACCAGTATATGGGCATCGCTCGCGCCCGGATTGCCCTCCTGTAGCCGCCGTGCCTCGGCCAAGGCCGTGATAAAGTCACCAACATTATAAAGCTCGCGAATATAAGGAACCACCGCCCTTGCATCAGTCGGATTTCGCTGCGCTTCTGCCTGTAATATGCCAAGCGGCACTGCGGCGGTGATCGCGCCTTCCTGGCCACTATCATGGATGGCCGCGCGATTCATCACACCCGCCGCCTGACCACGTTCATCGATCGCCTCGAGCGCCCTTCCGGCCAGCCACAAAGCATAAGGATTCGCCCCGTTCCGATTGACCTGCGGCTTGAGCACTTCGACCGCATCGACCACACTTCCAGCAAGATAGAGCGAACGGGCGAGCAGATTTTGCGCTTGCCTATTGTCCGGCTGCATCGACACCAGTCGGCCGAACCTATCGACAGCTGCGTTATAATTGCCCTCACCATGCTCGATGATCCCCTGAACCAGCAAAACGGCTGGGACATTGTCGATCGCACCTTCGGTTTGGAGCATCAACCGTCTGGCGAGACCAAAATTGCTCGCCCGGGCCGCGAGCACCGCCTGCATGAAAAAGGCACGCGGGTTGCGGCCATCGAGCGCAATGATCTTGCGCGCGACCGTCAGCATTTCTGTCATCCGTCCCATATCGCCGAGCGTCGCGGCATATTCCGTCAACAGCGGCACGTCATTGGGGTCTATCTGCAGCGCTCGCTCGAACCATGGCAGAGCAGCACCCAGACCGAACTGAAATCGCAGCAACTCGCCGCGATATTGCAATGCGCGAATATTGTTGGGATCCAGTTTGACCGCTTCGTCTACAGCATTGGTTGCACCGGCCTGATCCCCGGAATCAGCCCTGAATCGGGCAATGTCTACCCAAAGGTCTGGATTTCGGCCATCCAGCTCCATAGCCCGGTTGAACGACAGCCGCGCCAGTTGCTCCTCTCCCGTTTGCACAGCCAGCTTTCCCATGATGCGAGCCGCATAACCTTGATGCTCCGACGGGATATCATCCGCCAGCAACTGGTCGCGAGCCTGTTGTGCCCTGCCCTGCAAGAACAAGGCATGGCCATAGAGATGCCTTACCTGAGCAGGATCCAGGCCAAGACCCAAGGCCCGGTCAATTTCCGCTTCGGCGGCAATTCCGTCGTAGAGGCTCAACAAGATTTCGGCTTGCGCCACCCGCGCGTCAATCCACTGCGGATCGGCCTTGATCGCGTTCATCAGTTCGATCCGCGCCGATCTTGCATCACCACGGGCGCGAAACTGCTCGGCGTTTGCAAAGGCCTGCCGTGCATCGGCATTGCCTTCATCCGCGGCAAAGATCGCCGTCGGAACTGCGACCACACCTACCGCTAGCACAGCGGCCAGGATGGCCGGCTTGCCAAAGGAACCCAATTTCTGGAAACAAGAGTTCACCATGGCCTAGCTGGCTTGCTGCAACTTATATTGCTTGAGCAGATCATATAATGTCGGGCGACTGATACCGAGCAATTTCGCCGCATTGGAAATATTGCCGCTGGTCTGGGATATGGCGCGCAGGATTGCCGATCGGTCGGCAGCTTCCCGCGCCGCTTTCAGGTTCAGCAGATCGGTCGCCGCATTTTCGTCTACTTCCAGGTCCAGATCTTTTGCGCCGATCATCTTGCCATCGGCCATGATCACCGCACGCTTGATCCGGTTTTCCAGTTCGCGGACATTACCGGGCCAGTGCCACGCTTCGAGCGCCGCGAGGGCATCCGGGGCGAGTCCTTTCACCGCCGGATTAATCTCCGCAGCAAATTTTTTCTGGAAATGCCGAGCAAGAAGGCTGACATCGCCCGATCGACCGGACAATGACGGAATTTTGATCACGATTTCGGCAAACCGGTAATAAAGATCTTCGCGAAACGCATTTTCCTTGATCATTTTTTCAAGATTTTGATGGGTTGCACAAACGATCCGCGTGTCAACCGGGATCGCTTTTCGGCCTCCGATCCTCTCGATGACGCGTTCTTGCAGAAAGCGCAGCAATTTCACTTGTAACGGCAACGGAATGTCTCCCACTTCGTCCAGGAAAAGCGTACCGCCATCGGCTTGCTCGATCTTACCTTCGGTCGTCTTTATCGCGCCGGTGAACGCACCCTTTTCGTGTCCGAACAATTCGGACTCCAGCAAATTTTCCGGAATGGCCGCGCAGTTTATCGCTACAAATGCCTTGTCGCGCCGGTCGCTTGCTTCATGCAGGCCTTTCGCCAGTAATTCCTTGCCTGTCCCGCTCGCGCCCAGCAGCATGACCGATGCATTTGTATTTGCCACGCGCTCGATCATCTGCGCGATTTTCAGCATTTCAGGGGCGCCCGTGACAATCTGGCCCAGAATATATCCCTCGCCATTGCCCCGTGCAGCGAGGCTGGCATTTTCCTGTTCCAGTTTGTGGACATGAAAGGCTCGCCGGACAATCAAGCCCAGTTCGTCAATATCCACCGGCTTTTGATAAAAATCCCATGCACCGCCGGAAATCGCCCGCAGCGCGCTGGCTTTTTCGCCATGGCCGGAAGCGACTATCACCTTGGTATCCGGCTTCAGGTTCAATATTGCATCCATCGTCGCGAAACCTTCGGTGGTGCCATCGGGATCAGGCGGCAGGCCGAGATCGAGCGTCACCACATCAGGCTCTTCCGCGCGCAGCATTTCAATCGCCGATTCACGGTCGCCCGCAACAATAACGTCAAAATCGTCATAGGCCCATTTGAGCTGCTTTTGCAGACCCGGATCATCTTCGACAATCAGCAGTTTTTCCCTTTTCGGTTGATTTCTATCCGGCATCACGAGGCCCTTTCATCTGCAAAATTTTCATCCGGTAAACGTTTGGCCAACGGGAGGATCAGCGTGAACCGGCTACCAGCACCTTCCTGGCTCTCGACTTCCAGCCGGCCGTTCATCGCCCGCGCAAGCTCGCGCGCTTCATAAGCACCAATCCCGAAACCGCCCTGTTTGCTGGAAGCAAAGGGTTTAAAAAGCTGGCTGCGGATAAACTCGTTCGACATGACCGTACCCTGGTCACGCACCTCTATGGCAACGCACAGGTCCCGGCGACGCGCATTGATCGCGATCGGCTTGTCTTCCGTGCTGGCGTCGATGGCATTCTGTATGAGATGTCCCAGGATTTGATCTACACGGACCGGATCAGCCATAACCGTCAGATCATCGATCTGGGTGGTTTCCATGTTGTGCAAAATGCGTTTTTTCTCGATGATTGACTGGACCAGTTCCCGCACTTTTACAGGCTTGGGTTCTTCCTGCTTCGCCTTGTTATGTTGCGACAATCGTTCGAGCAGTCCATTCATCTTGTCTGCTGAATCCTGTAATGTTTCAATCATATCGGCTCTGAATTCGGGGTTTTCGGCATGGCGCTTGGCATTCCGCGCCAGCAGGCTTAACTGGCTGACCAGATTTTTGATATCGTGCATGATGAACGCCATCCGGCGGTTGAACTCATCAAATCTTTGCGCTTCGGACAGCGATTCCTGGCTGCGGGCCTCGGCCAGATAACTTGCAACCTGACGCCCGACCACGCGCAGCATATCAAGATCTTCCCAGTCCAGTGTGCGATTGATTCGCGGACGCGCGAGCAGCATCAGCCCCGTAAGCCGGTCAAAATGGACAAGCGGAACCGCCACCCAAGTTCGCTCGTCTCTGGTCATCCAGTCCGGAATGGCGGCCGCATCGCATTTCTCATCCTGATCCGTACGCAGGGCATCAAATTCTACGATATGGCTGGAATCTTCAAAAAATGAGATCGTCCGGTTCGAACAAGCGCGCGCGGGAACCTCGATCGAGGACCAGTTCCAGCGAGATTGCAGCACCAGTTGACCGGAATCGTCCGGCATAAGCAAAATACCCGCTGGTGAATCCGTGATATCCGCAATCGCCTTTATCACCCGTTCATGGAAAGGCGCGCTATCTGCACCGGGGCGGCCGATCGTATCGGTAAAGCGAATCCACTCTGATCTATAATCATAACGGTGCTGGAAGAAATTCTTGGCCAACTTGACCTTAAGCCATGCGCGAAACCTTCCCGAAGGGAGCAGGAGCAAGGCGCCAATCGACGTGCCGAACAGAAAACTGATCTGGGCCAGGCGCGCATAGTCACCACCGATGATTTGCAGTGCGGTCGCGATTACGACCATCATAAGCAGATAGCTGCCGATCGCGACCAGTGACAGCGAACGGAAAGCGACGCTCCGGGAGAGCGTCAAGTTCCATTCCGTGTTGCGGACCGACGCGAGCGCCAATATCGGCGCAATAACCGCCATCGTGGGCCCCCGCATCGCGTGCAGTTCCGTGGGCAATTGCTGCGTCAGATAGGTAATCGTGAACAGATTGAGATCGAACGTCCAGATCGCCGCCAGCGACGCCATCGGCAGCCGTATTCCCCAGCGCGTCTCGGGTGCGGAAATCGAATATAGATTATGCACGAGCACCAGCGCACCTACGGCAAAGATCATCCGCAAGACCAGCGAGGTATACAGCGTGACATTTTCAAGCCGCGGACTTCCTGCAAAAACAGGTAGCAGGGCATCGACGATCATCTGGCCAACCAGTACAAACGCCAGCGCGACATAAATGCCGTTGACAGTCTTCGGTTCATCGCGCCCCTCGCCGGCTCGCAACAGGATGAACATGAAGGCGAGCCAGCCGAAGTTACGCAGTGTCTCGGCAAAGCGCGAGATCGGCGACAAGAACCCCTCGACCGCAACCGACAGCGCCCAGAAACTGGTCAATGTTATCGCAACAACCAACCATATTTGCTGATGATTGCGATCGACCCTGCGCTGAAATTGCCAGATCGCCAGGGCGCCAAACAAGATGGCGGCAACCCCGTGCCCGAACGTGCTGATATGGCCGAGAAGCGATCCCATTTCAGCGCGCGCCCTCCGGCCAGAGGACAACACGGATCGTCTGCAAAATGATCAGCAAATCCAGAAAAGGCGTGTAGTTTTTAGCGTAATAGAGGTCATATTCCAGCTTGTGCCGAGCGTCCTCGATCGATGCGCCGTAAGGATAGTTGATCTGCGCCCAACCGGTTATGCCTGGCTTCACGATATGCCGCTCGGTATAGAAAGGCATTTTGGTTTGCAGATCGTCAACAAATTGCGGCCGTTCGGGACGAGGACCGACAAAACTCATCTCGCCCTTCAACACGCTCCAGGCCTGGGGCAATTCATCGATGCGGACTTTGCGAATGAAGCGGCCGATGCGGGTTATCCGCGGATCATTTTCCGCCGCCCAGATCGCTTTTCCGCCGACTTCGGCATCAGCGCGCATGGAGCGAAGTTTCAAAATGCTGAAATTCTGGCCATAGAGCCCGACCCGCTCCTGTCTGAAAAAGGACCCGCCCCGGCTTTCCAGCTTGATAAGCAGGGCAAAAAGCAAAATTACTGGCCCTGTAAGCAACAGCAGCAAAAAGCTCAGAAAGATGTCAAATCCCCGCTTGAATGCGGTGGACAGGCGGCGACCCGATGAGAAACCGTCCGAAAAGATAAACCAGCTGGGGTTCACGCTATCCAGATCAACCCGTCCGGTCTCACGCTCTAGAAAACTCGACATGTCATTGACATGGACACCGGTCGTCTTGATCGTGAGCAGGTCCGCAACCGGAAGCGAATTGCGTCGTTCTTCAAGCGCCAGAACCACTTCGCTCACCTCGAGGTCGATTACATGTTGCGGCAAATTGGCGATATCCTGCCGCCGCACAGCGCCATCAATCCTGCTCGGGCCTTCGTTCATGTCGACATAGCCGGCAATGATGAATCCGCTGTCCTGCCGCTTTTCCAGCACGGCGATCCGCCCGGCACGCGGACCTGCACCGAGAATCAGCAACCGACGCTTGAAGCTGTCGCTGTCGAGAACGGTGCCCAGTATAACACGGATGACCATCAGGGATACGATCGCCAACACCATGGCGTAGAGAGAATTGGAGCGCCACAGCGTGATACCGGGCATCGCGAAGGCTAGTAGCGAAAGGAAAATCACACCTAGAGAAATCGCGACCATGATGCGAGCGGCAGCGAAACGCATGGATTGCAGCGCTTCTGGCCCGTAAACACCAACCGCTATCAGCGCCAACTGAAGGGCAAAGGCGAAACTGAAAACCGGGCCGGGCCGATCGTAGATCGAACCAACCGCCATGTCGATCTGGAGGGCGCGCAATATCCAGCCAGCTTCTGCTGCCATCAGCAGCAGCAGGAAATCAATCAAACCCAGAAAAAGTACCGGATATGGGATGTAATGCTTGAACAAACGGATCATATTGCACGCGTTCTTTCCTTGACCCGTATAGCCCATAAGGAAAATTGGTTATCTGTCGGTAAATTTTACAAGATAGATTGCGAGAAATCGCTGCCTATCGTCAAAACTGTTCAATCTACCGACAGTTTGTCAATGCGCAGCTAATCGTTTAACGGTCCACGCTAGTCGTTGACAAAGTCAAACGGCGTCAATCCGCGTTCCCGTTCGTTAAATGTAAGAGGCCGACTTCGCGGCGGTGCCGAACGCTGTGAACATTGCGGACGTGTGCAGGCCGGACAACCCAGACCAATAGGATCCGCATGCTCGACACCCAGATCCTTGCCCCGGGCGTAATGCAGAGTCGAAGCAACGTCCGCGGCAACCCCCAATCCAATGGCAAAGGCCGGAGTATATCCACCAGCCCCGGAGCCGATGCCTTGCACCGCCCGGGACAGGGTAAACCATGTCGAACCGTCTTCCAGCGCCACCAGTTGAGAGCGGATTTCTGCAGGCTGTTCGAAAACGCGGTGGATGTCCCAGAGCGGACAGCGATGGGCGCTTTCCACCAGCGGGGCTTTGCTGGCACCGGCATAGCGTTTGGAGATCATCCCCGACCGATCGATCCTGACCATGAAAAACGGCAGGCCACGCGATCCGACGCGCTGCAAAGTGGTCAGCCGATGGGCAACCTGCTCGAAGCCGGCGCCAAAACGACGCTGGAGCAGCTGGATACGGTAACCGGTCTGCTCGCAGGCTTTCAGAAATCGTTCGTACGGCATCATCAATGCTGCAGCAAAATAGCTCGACAAATGGCGCCGGAACAGTTTCTCGGCAGAACGGTCGGTGAAATGACCTCCGGCTGCCAGCGCATCGATTTCTCCCTTGGCCTCGATTTGGCCGAGCAACAACGCCGCCTGGAATGTGCGGGAAGCCGGATCGAGCATTTCGGACAGCTGGAGTTGTCGTGCGTGCAGATCGAGGCGGCGCAGCTTGTCCGAGAGCACGGTTTCAGGCAATATGCGGATCATCAGCTGGTGCTTGACGCGCAGTCTTTCGGCTATCGCGCCGTAAAGATCCCCCGCACCGAGGCGCAGTTCGTCAGCAAGTTCCTCGGCCATCGTATCAAGATCGGCAAAATGGTTGCGCCAACGTTCGATTTCGCGGCGGACGGACTGGATCGGGTCCGGAACGGTCGCTTCCCCGGTCTCTCCGACGGTCTTGCGATTATCAAATAGTCGTACAAAAGCCTCCGCACTATTCGGTGAGGCAATCAACCATTCCTCCAGTTCGGTGCGATCGATCGACAAGTCTTCAAACAAAGGATCGGTCAGCCGTTGCCGGATCGCATCAATGCCGCCTCCCGGTTCCGCCGCAATCAACTGTCGTGGATCAAAATCGAATCTTTCCGCTAGCAACAGCATCAAACGGGCGCTGAGCGGCCGCTGATTCCGCTCGATGAGATTGAGGTAACTGGGCGAAATATCCAGTGCCTGGGCTAAAGCGACCTGCGTCATTGCTGCGCTACGGCGAAGTCTTTTGATCGCCGCACCGGCAAAAAGTTTGGGATTTGTCATCACCCGTCTATGTAAATTTATTTACAACATTTCAAGATATATGGCGTTTGCGCGATAATTTCTGTGACAACGGGGCAGACGCATGATCCGCGTTGACCAAAGAACAAATGGCATCCGTTACCGCGCCGGGTAAGTGTTTCTTAACCGCATCGGGTTATTTTCGGATATATATCTAACAGACATCGGTGCTTTACCATGATCAAAGAATCCATCCTTTTTGTTGCAGCCACCGGGGTCCTCATCTATTTTGTGACGCCGTCGGATGATACTGTCGAAACCGGCGCGGTTTCGGAAGATGCGCAAAAACCGGTCACCCGGGCTCCCCAGACTTCAGATGACGGTTGGGGTTATGACGACGAGGAAGAAGAGGAAGAGTCTTTTGTTTTCGGCGAACCGATCAACGACGCGGCAGATGACGATGACGATAATTCCTCGGATGAAGAGGACGACAGCGATCGCAGGGAACAAGCTGAGAGCAGGGAAACCGCACCCAAGCCGGTCAGCAGAAGCCGCCAGAAGTCTTCTGCAAACAGCCCTCAGCCCAATGAACAAGGTGGCGTTAACAATCCGATCATATTCGCAACCAAAAACCCCTCGAATCCGGTCGACGACTAGCCGACGTCCCGGGTTAAATCGCGGCGATATTCAGCAACACTGATTGCGGCATGGCGATAACGGGGATGGTCAATCTCCGCCATCACCTGCCCTCGGACGCTTTTCCGGTTTTCGATCAACTCGCCGGTAAACTTTTCCTTACGGACAACGTTTCAATTGATAGATTTCCGGCGCGATGATGAAATCGAAACGGTTCCGGTCGACGATAGTGACCGGACCATCCATCCGGAAACGTCCGCCCGCTTCACCGGTTTCCTCGTCAATCGCCAGGTCGTCGAGACTCAGCACCAACTCGCTTTGCTGCCAGTTCCACGTCCCGACCAGATCCTCGGAGACAAAATTACCGCCCGCAATCATCGTCCAGTTGGTCGGTGCGTCACAACCTTCATCCACAAACGACCATCGTCCTTCAAAGTAGACCGCGTCAATTTCGTCAGGTGACTGGGCGGCGGCCCACCCGGATGGCAGTGCCAGCAACACGAAAAGAAAGCACCGCCAGTCCATCTATTTTTTCATGATGTCCAAGGCCGCAGCGGTCAGCGCCTCGGCACCCGTCATGATCACCTGTTCTGCATCGGGTGCCCAAAACGGACTGTGCAGCGATGGCAATTTGGTGCCCTCGGTCTGGGCCGCCTGATATTCCGCCATCGGGACCCCGCCGACCCAGAATATCATGCTGTTGATGGTCTCGTCGGCGCGGCGAAAGCGGCTGAAATCTTCTCCGCCCATCACCGGTTTCGATTGCACGACGCGATCCTTGCCAAAGCGTGTTTCAAACAGCTTCGCCATTTCCAGGGTGAATTCCGGACTATTGTAAGTCGCCGGCGTAAACTCCGCGTCGCGCAACGAGACAACCGGCATCCGGTCCTCGGGCATGCCGGCGGCGATTGCTTCACCTCTCGCGATTCGCTTGATCCCGTCGAGCAGCTTGGCCCGCGTATCGTCGCCATAGCTACGCACGGTGATCAGCAGAAGAGCTTCATCGGAGATGATATTATGTTTGGAACCCGCCTGGAAACTGCCGACGGTGACCACCGCAGGGTCTTGCGGATCGATTTCACGGCTGACCAGTGTCTGTAGCGAGCCGACAATCCGGCTGGCGAGAACAACAGGGTCCTTGGTCGTGTGCGGATAGGCGCCATGTCCGCCAACGCCCTTCACCAGTATATCGACGCTATCGACATTCGCCAGAGCAAAGCCCGGCGAATATCCGATAAACCCTGCCGGCGCTCCAGCCGCATCATGAAAGGCAATCGCATGATCGGGCTTGGGGAAACGGGTATAGAGGCCGTCCTCCAGCATCGCCAAGGCACCCTCTCCCGTCTCCTCGGCGGGCTGCAGTATCATCACCAAAGTTCCGGCCCATTGATCCTTGCGCGCCACCAGCTGCCGGGCCGTCGCGACCCAGCCGGTCATATGGGTATCGTGGCCACAGGCGTGCATCACATATGTGTCATTGCCCTGACGGGTTTTGGCTTTAGCGGTTGACGCAAAGGCCAGTCCGGTTTTTTCTTCCAGCGGCAGACCATCCATATCGGCGCGGATCAACACGGTTGGTCCCTCGCCATTTTCCATAACCGCAACCACGCCGGTGCCGCCGACTTTTTCGGTGACGGTAAAGCCCAGACGCCGGGCTTCGGCCGCCAGTTTTGCGGCGGTACGAACTTCCTCGCCGCTCAGTTCGGGATTGGCATGAAGATCACGGTAAATTTCCATCAGCGATGGCAGGTCCGCGGAAATTGCATCCTTCAACCCGTCGGCCTGTGCCGGAGAAACCGCCAGTACAGAAGCCGCCGCGAGCAAAGCAAATTTTGAAAATTTCCGCATGTTCAATCATCCTCAAATTATCTTGTCTATCCATGACTAATCGCATTGGTCCCGCTTGTCAGGTTCAAAATTTCGTCTCGCGGGCGCGCGCTGTCACTGGGCCGTCCAGCCCCCGTCGATCGAGATATTCGCGCCGGTGATCGAGCGGGCGTCATCCTTGCACAGGAATATCGCCAGCGCGGCAATCTGCTCGATCTGGACGAATTCCTTGGTCGGTTGCGGGGCCAGCAGGACATCGTTGATCACCTGTTCGCGGGTCAGTCCGCGCACTTCCATAGTGTTGGGTATCTGCCCCTCGACCAGCGGCGTCCAGGTATAGCCCGGAGAAATGGTGTTGACGGTTATCCCGTGCGTCGCGACTTCCAGAGCGACGGTCTTGCCGAACCCGTCCATCGCGTGCTTCGCGGCATTATAGGCAGACTTATAGGGACTAGCGACCTTGCTGTGCATCGAACCGGTATTGATGATCCGGCCCCATGCCTTCTCCTTCATTCCCGGCAGCACCGCCTTGGTGGTGTGGAAGGCGCTGTTCAGGATGATGTCCATGATTGCGTTCCATTTATCTTCGGGAAATTCATCGACAGGGGCGACAAACTGGATACCGGCATTGTTGATCAATATATCGACCGTTCCCAATTGCTCGGCACAATCGCTGCACATCTGACGGATTTCTTCCGGCTTGGTCATGTCGGCATTGCTGTAGGCCGCCTTGGCGCCGCTCAGCGATTCCAGTTCCTGGCGGAGAGATTCAATCTCGCCTGCATCGCCGAAACCGTTGATCATCACCGCCGCGCCTTCTGCTGCCAGCGCTTTTGCATAGCCGCCGCCAATGCCCGATGTGCTACCCGTAATCAGCGCCGTCTTACCCTTCAAAAACATGCAGAATCTCCTTTCGCGCGACCTTAAAAGAGTCGGACCGGACTGCAATGTTTTTGTAAAAGAAAACGGCGATACTTGCGCTTTTCGACAAATCAGGCGAATTGGAAAAATCACAAGGAGACAAATATGCGCCTGGACGATCTGGATCCCAGCAAAAATGTTCGCGATCAGGGCCGCGGCGGAGGCGGCGGTTTTGGCGGCGGCGGTGGTGGAGGCCTTGGGCTGTTGCTCAGTTTCCTGCCGATGTTGCTCGGCCGGAAAATGGGCTGCGGCACGATCTTGCTGATCGGCGGCGCGGCACTTGCCTTCATGTACTTCAGCGGCGGCGGCGGTTTGCAACTGTCCGATGGCACCGGCACCGGCGGGTTCAAGCAAGGCAGCTCAAGCACCAATGTGGCCTGTGATACCGAGGAAGAATTATTCGCCTGTCAGGTCCTCGCTTCGACCGAGCAGACCTGGACCAAACTCTTCCGGCAACAGGGCGAGACCTACCGCCCGACCACCCTCACCTTTTACGACCAGACAGGACAATCGGGCTGCGGCGCAGCACAGGCAGCGATGGGGCCATTTTATTGTCCGGCTGATCAGGGCGTCTATCTCGACACGAGTTTCTTCCGCGAAATGTCGACCCGGATGGGCGCCAAGGGCGATTTTGCACAAGCCTATGTGATTGCGCATGAGGTCGGCCATCATATACAGAATCTCACCGGCGTTGCCGACCAGGTGCGCAAGGCCCAGAGCCGCGCCAGCAAGGCAGAAGGCAATGCGCTTCAGGTTAAGATGGAATTGCAGGCGGATTGCTATGCTGGCGTCTGGGCGGCACAAAATGCCGACCGGATGGAAGCCGGCGACGTCGAGGAAGGGCTGAATGCAGCGCATGCTATCGGTGATGATACGCTGATGCGCGGGGCCGGCCAGACACCGGTCGAGAGCATGTTCACTCATGGTTCGTCCGAGCAGCGCATGGCGTGGCTTCGCAAGGGTATGCAAACCGGCAATCCTGCTTCATGCGATACATTCGCTAGCGGCGCGATCTAGGAAAAAATGGGCTCCAGCAACATGCCGGAGCCCATGTATTTACTACGCGTTTGTCCGGCCCAGACTGCCAGACCAGTCAAGCCGCCGGGTCACGAACATCACCCCGGCCAAAGCCGCAAAGATCAGCAGTGATCCGATGAGCAGTGAATAAGCTTCGAGGCTCAGCAGGATATAGATTGCGCCATATAAGCCAGCGAGCAATCCGCCGATTATCGAGGCTCTTCGCCAGCTTGAAAGGACGGACGCCGAATATGCGGTGATCAGCCCGATGGTTGCCAGCGAGGCCGCAACATAAGCAAGCGCGAAGCCAATGATTTCGGCAAAAGCCAGCAGCAGCACGAAGAACAACACCAGCGCGGCGCCGACCAATATATATTGCACCGACGATATTCTCACCCCGCCGATGATGTCGAACAGCAGGAACGCGACAAACGTGAAACCGATGATCAGAAAGCCATATTTGGCGGCCCGGTCGACCTGACCGTAAAGGTCCACCGGCTGGATCAAATCGACGGTCGCGCTGGCCGGAACGGCATTGCCATAGCCAGGACCGCCATAAGACATGTCCTGGGCCCGCATCGGCTGGACCTGTTGGCCCGGATCGGTCGCAATCAGAGACGTGCCCAGCGCCAGATTGGTGATCACATATTTTGCCTTGAAACCGTCGGCAGCAACTGTTCTGCTTTCGGGAAGAAAGCTGCCTGCAAAACTGGGGTGCGGCCATTCCGACTGGACGGTCCAATCGGTCTGGCCGGCATTGGGCGCTATTGTCAGGCTTTGATGGCCTTTGAACCGGACATTAAATTCAGCCTCGATCGCGCCAGCCTCCAGCGCGCTGCCATCGACGAAGGCAAAGAAACCGCTATTGCCCGTTTCGCCGAGACCCTTGCCGGGCTGCAGTTCAAGGTTCTTGCCATTGACAACCACCTTGTTGTCCCCCGCCAGACCACGAGCATCCGACAAGCCGAATCGCAGTTCCGCCCGACCGAAGTCAATCTGGTCGCGGGTCACGCCATAGCGCTCCAGATCATCGGGCAGTTTGAAGACGGCGGAACCGGCAATCGCCGTGTCATAGACAATGACCTCGTAAATCGCGCGTTTTTTGGTTTCGGTGTTCAATTTGCTGTCCAGTGTCACCAGCTCTGGCGCAACAAATAACTCACGCGTCACAATATTGGTCCGGGTTACCGTCTTGCCATTTTCTTCAACCGATTCGGTGATCTTGGCGCGATAGGGCAGCACGATTTGAGGGCCGGCAAAAACCTGCTTTCCGCCCCAGCCAGAAACGATTGACTGCTGGGCGGTTTCGCTCTGGCTCTGCCGGTCATAGTTGAGCAGCCAGACGGTGAACAACGGGATGGTGATCAGAAATCCCATCAGCAACACCATCAGGAACTTCCTGCCCGGAGATCGCTCCGGCTTATATTGATCAGCATCATAAGTCGTATTTTCTGTCATGATATTTCCCTCTTCCCTCGCAACAAAGGTTGCTTGCGAGACGCGTGTCTTCGTCTAAACTCCCCGCTGGACCATATCATCCCTTGCGACAAGTAGAGGCGTACATGCGCCGAAACGAAAGGCCGTTATGAATATTTCGGATTGCCACAATGAGAACGACTTCCGTGCGCTCGCTAAAAAACGCCTGCCCTTTCCGATATTTGACTATATCGACGGCGCCGCAGACGACGAGACTC
>NZ_JBATHY010000333.1:0-2157 GCF_049667325.1 Parasphingorhabdus sp.
AAGCGCAGCCGGGCCTTGAGCAATGCCTTCGCGATTCCGAAACTTACCGTGCGCTGGCAGAATCTGGAAAGCAACGAACGCAGTCTGGCCGGAGTACAGACCGTCGAGGCGCGCAACAGTGCCGAAGAAGCCCAGATCATCGCGCTTCTGGCACGCGAGGCTCTCGAAGACCCAAGCCAAAGGGTGGCGATTGTCACGCCGGACCGGTCGCTGGCAACCCGTGTCTCGGCCCATTTGAGACGCTGGGATATCCAGGTTGATGATACCGCCGGCCAGCCTTTGGCCAAACTGCCGGAGGGCGTCTTTTTTCTCAACCTGCTCGCTGCGGTCGCGGACGGATTTCCGCCAGCCGAATTTCTCGCTTTGCTCAAGCACCCGCTGGTGCAGCGGGGAGCAGGACGGCTTGGATGGCTTGATCAAGTGCGCAAGCTGGACTTGCTGTTGCGCGGCCCACGACCCGCGCCGGGATTGGCTGGCATCGATGCGCTGCTGAAGGGCGAAAACCGCCGGACGAAGAAATTGCGCAACGAGATTGCCCCCTGGTGGGAAATGGTTCGAGCAATGTTCGAGCCGATGGAAAGCCTCTTTGCGTCTTCGCTAAACTGGCCGAATCTTCTCGATCAGTTGCGGCAATTGGCGGAAACATTGACTGACGGTTCGGTCTGGGGAGGGTCGGCGGGCCGCGAACTGGCGGACCTGTTGGTGAAATTGCAGACCCGCGCCGAAATGGGTCCGATCCGGATCGCGGCGAATGAACTGTCCGGCTATTTCGAGACTTTGATGTCCGAAATATCCGTGCGACCGGCCTATGGCGGCCATCCCCGGATCGCGCTTTACGGGCTGCTGGAGGCGCGCTTGCAACAGTCCGACCTCGTCATCTGCTGCGGTCTCAACGAGGGGAGCTGGCCGCAAGCGATTACGCCTGACCCCTGGCTTGCGCCGATGATCCGCAAATCGCTCGGCCTGCCGGCACAGGAACGTCAGATCGGGCTTTCCGCACATGATCTTGTCGGAGCGATGGGCGCGAAGAGAGTCATTCTCTCCCGCGCGCGTCGCGATGATTCCGGTCCCGCCATTGCTTCGCGCTTCCTGCTCCGCCTGAAAGGCATGTGCGGGGACAATCTGAAGGAACATCCGGACGCCCGCGCATGGCTGGCTTCGATCGATCAGCCGAAAACGCCCTCCGAGCCATATGATCGCCCCGCTCCGTTGCCGGGTGCCGAACATCGCAATATACCGATATCGGTGACACAAGTAGATCGTCTGATCGCCGATCCCTATGCTTTTTATGCGAACAAGATCATGGGCTTTGCATCACTTGACATGATCGACGCAGACCCGAGCGCCGCCTGGCGGGGGACGATCATTCACGACATTCTCGATCAATGGGCCAGGCAGGACAATTATGCACCCGAAGCGTTGAGAGAAAGAGCCGATGCGTTTCTCAAGGACCCGACCTTGCACCCGCTAATGCGCAGTCTCTGGGCGCCGCGTCTGATCGAAGGGCTGGCATGGATTGCCGAAACGCTCGCACAGAACCGCAAGGCAGGCCGGGAACCGATCGCGTCTGAAATTTATGGCAAAGCGGAGATTGCCGGTGTCGAACTGTCTGGAATCGCGGATCGGATCGACCGGATGCCCGATGGCGGTCTGGCGATTGTCGATTACAAGACCGGAGGAGCACCGACCAACAAGGCAGTGGTCGAGGGATATAATCTGCAACTCGGTCTGCTGGCTGCCATCGCCGAACTCGGCGGGTTCCAGAATATCGAGGGACGGGTGACCGGCTTCGAATATTGGTCGCTCGCGAAAACCGCAGGATCGGATAATTTCGGCTATGTCCGTTCGCCGACAAAAGGCCGTGGCGACAATGTCGTGCCGGCGGACGCGATGGTCGACCATGCTGTCGCCCGGTTCAACGAGGCCGTCGATCTATATATATTGGGCGTGGAACCGATGACGGCCAAGCTGCATCCGGAATATGCGCCTTATGCAGATTATGACCAGTTGATGCGGCTCGAGGAATGGTACGGGCGCTCGCCGATGAAAACGGCCGATCATGAGTAGCGGCAAGCCAAAGATATTTCCTCTCAAGGACCGGCAGATTGATGCTGTCGTGCCAGAGAAACATATCTGGCTCAGCGCCTCTGCCGGTAC
>NZ_JBATHY010000334.1:0-2306 GCF_049667325.1 Parasphingorhabdus sp.
CATTCCGTGGGCAAAGTGCCCAATATCCTTGTCGTTGGCATGCGCGAAGCCGAAGAAGGCAAGGTTGCCCTGCGGCGTCTCGGCCAGAAGGAACAGGAATTCCTGACGCTCGACGAGGTCGTGGCCATGTTGCAGAACGAAGCGCTGCCACCGGACTTGAAAACAGCCACGCAATGACGATATAGGCCGCGAACCTGTGGCATTCACACCACTGTCTTGATGGCTATTATCTGTTTCGTCATCAAGAAGGCTTTATTCGCATAAGCTTTGCGGCTAATGAGCCTGCTTAGACAACCACTCAGGAGTATTTAACATAGCTGCACCACCTCGCCGCCCCACGCCGCCCGTCAAAGGCGGCCCGCGATTCAATGATCTGATCAATTCCGACACCGTAAGGGTCATCGACGACAAGGGCGAAAACCTTGGCGTGATGAACACCAGGGAAGCGATAGAGCGGGCAGCAGAAGTTGGACTCGACCTTGTCGAGGTTTCTCCCAACGCACAGCCACCGGTTGCGAAATATCTTGATGTCGGCAAATTCAAATATGAGGCCCAGAAAAAGGCCAATGCTGCGCGCAAGACCCAGAAGGTGCAGGACGTCAAGGAAATCAAGATGCGTCCGAACATCGACGATCATGATTATGACGTGAAGATGCGCAACGTGAACAAGTTCATCGACAATGGTGATAAGGTCAAAGTGACCCTTCGCTTTCGCGGCCGCGAAATGTCGCACCAGCAACTCGGCATGGCATTGCTCGTCCGGGTGCAGGAAGACATGAAGGAAACTGCGAAGGTCGAGGCCTATCCGAAGCTTGAAGGCCGTCAGATGTTGATGGTGCTCAGCCCGAAATAATCATTCAGGCCCTCGGAAACGAGGGCCTTTTTTTGGTCCGCCGCCAGTTGCCGATCCGCTCGTTGCTCAATCCGGCTGGCTGCGCGCCATCCACAGCATGGCGAGACCGGCGATCAGGGCAGTGAAGGAAATCATGATTTCAAATTCGTGGTTTACCATCGGTGACCTCCTGCCTTTCATGAGCGCCTGGCCCATCTATGACAGTGGAAAGCTAATGTCCTGTTAAACCGCCTACCGATTTTGGAGGATTTTCAGCTGACTGGTTTTGCGCGATAATGCTGCGGGAAATGCCGTTTGAGATTGGCTATCTTGGGCTTGTCCCAGCGCATGATATAGCCTTGCCGCGGGTTTTTTTGCATGAAATCCTGATGATAGGTCTCGGCCGGATAAAAGGCCTTATAGGATTCTATCCCGGTCACGATCGGGCGCTTCCAAAAGCGTCCCTGCTCGAGCTGCGCGATATAGGCGCGGGCTGCCTTTGCCTGCCGGGCATTGGTCGGCACCAGCGCGCTGCGATAATGTTTACCGCGATCCGGTCCTTGCGCGTTGAGCATCGTCGGATCGGCGATCACCGAAAAGTAAATCTGCATCAGCTGGCCATAGCTGACCTGCCCGGGATCATAGACCACCCGCACCGCTTCGGCATGATCGGTCAGGCCTGCGCTCACCAGCTTGTAGGATGCGCTACGCTTGGTACCGCCATGATAACCCGACGACGCGCTTATCACGCCCTTGGTATGTTCAAAAACGCCCTCGACACCCCAGAAACAACCGCCGGCAAATATCGCCACAGCCCGTTTTCCGGTTTCCTTGGCCGCGACTCGCGGTATCGGGATGATCGTTGCCTTCTCGCTAGCATGGGCTTCGCCGACAAATGCTCCAGTCCCGGCCTGATCGGCAGGCAGCGTCGTTTGCACCCCGGCCCAGACCGCACCAAAGCAGGCTATGCTGACACCAAACATGATCGTTCGGGAGAGGAACGGTCCCATCGGGCTTAGCTCAATAGCTGCGAAGCAGCGCTAACGGTGGATGACAGGTTCTGGCCGAGATCGGACCGCTGCTCTGCGGGCTGCATGAAGAACAATACCAACGCGCCGGCGAGAAAGCCGCCGCCGAGGCTGTAGGTCAAATCGGATTTCAGTAATTTCATCATCGTCTGTTCCTTGGGAGTCATTATCTGTTCGAACCATCCCGCCTGTAGGTTACATCTATTAATATAGTTTTCCTGTCGCCGCTGTGAACCTGATCACAAGGGCGTATTCATTTTGGCCGCGCGAAGATTTTCTATCGCAGTTGTTTTTGGGGCCTCAGGTACCGGGCACAGGCGCATATTCCTTGTCTCGCGGCAGTTCGCTGCGCGAACGCCTCCGACGGGGCGGGCTAAACGCCCGGCGCGCGGTCGCGCTTGCCTCGCTACGCTCGGTAACGGGACACCAACCGAGCGCAGCGAGGC
>NZ_JBATHY010000335.1:0-3354 GCF_049667325.1 Parasphingorhabdus sp.
GACGAGAATCCCGCGCCGTTGAGGAATTCCGGCTGGCGCTGGCCGAGCAGGCCGCCCAAAATATCGAAAATCCGGCCAAGCGCATGGGTGCGTCCGGCGAGCGCGGCTGGATATTTCGGCTTGATAAGAGAGCCTTCCGGAATCCGCACGTCGACCAGATCGTAGAAACCGTCGTTGAACAGAATTTGTGGGTCGAACACCATGATCATGTAAATCCCGAAGAACATCTTGAACATATTCTCGTTGAGAAAGAAGTTGATCGAGCTGGGCGCCTGCGGATCCGTGCCTTCGAAGTCGAGAATGACCTTGCCGCCCTCGCGCCACATCTTGCAGGTGATCTTGTAGGGCCAGTAGCCGACGCCATCGTCGCAAATGAAATCGGTAAAGCTGACCGGTTCCTCGCCGATGCTGGTTTCGATCAGATGTTTCATCGCGCGGTGGTTGCGCGCGAGCAGCTGATCGGTGGCGCTGGCAAATTCATCCTCGCCAAACCGTCCGCACATTTCATCCACCCGGCGGGCGGCCACCCGGCAGGACGCGATCAGGGCGTTGAGATCGGCGGCGCACCAGTCCGGCTTGCGGCTCTGGTGCAGGATGACCTTGACCATCTCCTCGTTATAGACACCCTTCTGATAGATTTTAACCGGCGGTATCCGGACGCCTTCTTCAAAGACACTCTTGCTGTCGATCGGGATCGAACCTGCCACCTTGCCGCCAATGTCGGATTGGTGGCCGAACATCGCGGTCCACGCGACCAGCCTGCCACCACGATAGACCGGCAACAGGATCAGCCAGTCATTATTGTGGCTGACCGCGCCTTCGCAGCTATAAGGATCGCTGAGAAAGATCATGTCGCCTTCCTCGATCGTGCCGGGATAGGCACGCAGGAAGCCGTCGATAAAACTGCCAAACTGTCCGACAACCATTTTGCCGCCGCGGTCGGCGATCAGGGGAAAGGCGTCGCCCTGTTCCCGGATGCCGGGCGACATGGCAGTGCGTACCAGCGTTGCATCCATTTCGATGCGCGCGTTGCGCAGCGCATTTTCCATGATGTCGAGCGTCACCGGATCGACATCGACCTTGTTGAATGGAGCGTCGTTGGTTTCAATAATCCGTGCGGGCATCTTACGCTCCTTCCACCAGGTTGATGATCAGATTGCCATGTTCGTCGACCAGCGCTTCGCAGCCGCTGTGCACGAGGGTGGTGCTATCCATTTCGGTGACGATGGCCGGGCCTGGAATGCGATTGCCAGCCTTTAGCAGCGCACGGTCGTAAATCGCCGCGTCCTGCATCCTACCATCCATATATAACTGGTGATCGCGGGTTTTGGCGGCTGATGGATCCGCATTCCCTTTCTCGATTACCGGCGGCGCGACATCGGCCGTCTTGCCCAGCGCGACCGCGCGGACATTGACGATCTCGTGCGGCGTTTCATCGAGATTGAAGGTGAACAAACGCTCGTGCTCGGCATCGAACCGCGCGATCAGGCTTTCAATTGAAAGACCCTCGGGTTCCACCGACAGGGGAATTTCAAAGGCCTGGCCGGCATAGCGGATATCGATCTCGTAAAGCAGTTCGACATCCCCGGGCGCGACATCTTCGGCCTGCAGTTCCTGTTTCACCTGCGCGCCGAGGCTGTCGAGATAGACGGTGAGCTCATGATCGCTCGTGTTTTGAACCATCTCGTTGAAACTGCGCTGGGTTTCGACCCGCTGCCGCGTGGTTGCGTCGCCATAGGCACAGAGCACACCGGGTGAGGGCGGGATGATGACCGGCCAGCTATTCATCAGCTTGCCCATCGCATTGGCGTGCAGTGGCCCCGCGCCGCCAAAGCCCATCAAGGCAAATTCGCGCGGGTCATAGCCCTGCTGGACGGAGACCAGCCGCAGCGCGCCGAACATATTCTCGTTCACAATGTCGACGATACCGGCGGCGGCGTCCATCAGGTCAATGTCGAGCGCATCCGCTATCGTCTGAACCGCTTTTGTCGCGCCCTCGCGATCCAGCTTGAAGCTGCCGCCGAGCAGGGATTCGGGCAGATAGCCGAGCACGACATTGGCGTCGGTCACCGTCGGCGCTTCCCCGCCCTTGCCATAGGCCACCGGCCCCGGCTCGGCTCCCGCACTTTCCGGTCCGACACGTAGCGCCTTGGTCAGTTCCGGAACGAAGGCAATCGATCCGCCGCCTGCGCCGACAGTCTTGACGTCAATCGAAGAGGCGCGGACATTAAGGTCACCGACCGAAGTTTCCCGCTGGAGCCGCGCGGAACCATTCTCGATCAGCGCCACGTCGGTGGAAGTGCCGCCCATATCGAGGGTCAGAATGTTTTTAACCGCGGCACTTTTTGCCACCCAGACCGCGCCGGCCACGCCGCCAGCCGGTCCGGACATCAGCAGATTGACCGGAGCCTCGGCGCTTTTCGAGGCGGACATCAATCCGCCATCGGAGCGCAGCAAGTTTAGCTTTGCCTTCGTGCCCCAGGCCGTCAGCTCTTTTTCCAGATTGCCGACATAGCGCGCGACGGTTGGGCGTACCGCGCTATTGGCAACCGTGGTGAGCGCGCGTTCATATTCCTGCATCTCGGGAAGAATGTCCGAAGACATGGAAATCGGAATATCGGGAAAAACCTCTGCGCAGATCGCAGCGACGGTCTTTTCATGTCTGCCGTCGACATAGCTGTTCATCAGGCAGATGGTCAGTGCCTCGATCTCTTCTGTCGCTTTCAACCGCTCCAGCCGGGAGCGCATCTCTGCCTCATCCAATGCGCGGATCGTCTGTCCCTTGGCGTCCATCCGTTCGGGTGCCTCGATCGTCCGTTGCAGTGCCGCCATGGGTTCGGGCTTGGGCCAGATGATCCACGCGGCGAGGCCGCCCGGCACCAGACTGCGCGCGATCTGCATCAGATGGCGATGACCCTCGGAGACAACCAGTCCGACCTTGGCAATCTTCTTTTCCAACACCGCATTGGTGGCCACTGTCGTGCCGTGGAGGAACAGGTCGATTTCCTCCGGAGCTATATTCTGGCGCTCGCATAACCCTCTCGCACCGTTGATCACGGCCTGTGAAGGATCGGCGGGAGTCGATGGAACCTTGTCCCGGAATGTCCGTCCGGTCGCTTCGTCAATCAGCAGAAGATCGGTAAATGTCCCGCCAACGTCGACGCCCAATCGATAGCCCATATCTCAATCTCTTCCCTGTTTAACTGTCATTCAAGCATCGGCTCTTGCAACCAGAGACGGCAGCGGACGGCCCAATATGCCTTCGAACCATTGGTTGGTGGATATGGCTTTGCGAAGATCGAGATCATGCTCGACGCCGGAGCGGTCGAGCAGGTTCACCAGATCTTCTGTCGC
>NZ_JBATHY010000336.1:0-6493 GCF_049667325.1 Parasphingorhabdus sp.
GTCTTCGTTTGGGATTTGCCCACACGCATTTTCCACTGGGGTCTGCTTGTGCTCATCGTAGTTGCCTGGATAACGGGTGAGGAAGAGGGCCAGGCAGCGGCGATCCACCGCTATGCCGGAGAAGCCATCGCCGGGCTCATTGTTTTTCGTGTGATCTGGGGTTTTCTCGGCGGTGAACGCGCCCGGTTTTCCGACTTTATTGCGGGGCCAACCAAAGTCATCGCACAAATCAGCGATCTATTCTCTTCAAAACCCGAAAAGCATCTTGGTCATAACCCACTTGGCAGTTTCTCGGTGTTTCTGTTGCTTTTGACTGTTTCCGGCATCGTCGTCACCGGCCTGTTCAGTTCCAGCGACGGAATCACTGGTCCGTTTGCAGGCATATGGGGGCAAAACCTTTCCGAAATCCACGAGCTGCTTTTCACGGTTCTTCAGGCTTTGGTCGTCATTCACATATTGGGCGTTTTAGTCGAAAGTTTCAAAACGAAGGACCGGCTTGTGCCTGCAATGATCACAGGTTGGAAAAAGCGACGAGCAAACGAACGGGGCGAAGACGCAAAAAGGGCAAAACTACTTGCCTTTCTATTCGCAGCGTTGGTTAGCATCGGTGTGTCATTCTGGCTGATGAGCCAGCCTATGCCATCAACTCTAGCGACAGACCATGATCGTTCAGACGAACACCGGGAATATGAAGCGCAAGAGCATGACGATGAGACCTGAAGCAAAATCAAGAAGCGCGATGGTTCAAACTCTGCTCGAAAGCGAGGCCTATAGACCAGCAACCGATGATCCAGCATTTCTGAATCTTGATGATTTGCGCTCGGCACGGCTGGAACTGGAATTTCTGAAGCCGGATATCGTCATGAAGAAAGAGGGGGTCGATTCAACCGTTGTCGTCTTTGGCAGCGCGCGAGTAAAACCAGAACAAGATGACGAAAAATCTCGACTATACGAAGAAGCGCGCAAGTTTGCCGCGATGGTATCAAAAAGATTCCAGCAGGAAGGCCGGGCAGATTTCCTCGTCGTAACCGGCGGCGGGCCCGGCATCATGGAAGCTGCAAACAGAGGTGCGTATGATGTCGGCGCTCGCTCTATCGGCCTCAATATTCATCTGCCGAAGGAACAATCACCAAACCCGTATATCACTCCGGAATTATGTTTCCAGTTCCGCTATTTTGGTTTGCGTAAGATGCACTTTCTGATGCGGGCAAAAGCTCTTGTAGCCTTTCCCGGAGGTTTCGGCACTCTAGATGAGGTTCTCGAAGTATTGACGCTCGTTCAAACCCGCAAGATCAAAGCCATACCGATTATTCTCCTGGGCAAGGAATATTGGAACAGAGCCATCAACTTCAATTTTCTAATCGATGAAGGCTATGTCGACAAAGACGATCTCAACCTTTTCCAAATCGTCGACACGGCCCGTGAAGCCATCCATTTGATCTGTGAATTTTATGACGAAATTCCGCCTAAATAGGAACTCAGGTAACCCCGGAACAGGAACCACATAATGAAAATCACATTTTTAGGCGCAAGCGAAGAAGTAACTGGTTCGTGCTATCTGGTAGAGGGCAAGGGATTTCGGTTTCTAGTCGATTGCGGAATGTTTCAGGGCGGCCACGATGCCGGGGCCAAGAATCGCAGAGCTTTTGCGTTTGATCCGTCCTCTCTCGATTTTGTTGTCTTGTCACACGCGCATATCGATCACAGCGGACTGCTCCCCAAGCTATGCCGCGATGGATTTGAAGGCAGCATATACACAAGCAATGCGACTGCGGAGTTGCTGGAAATCATGCTTCGCGACAGCGCCTACATCCATGAGAGTGCCGCGAAACGCGCAGCGAGAAAACGCAATCAATCCAAAGAGGATTTGGAGCCGCTTTACCGGATAGTCGATGCCGAGAAGGCGCTTTCTCAGGTTGTGGGGCATGGTTACGATGAGATCATACCCCTCCATCCCGAAATAGAACTGCGTATGCGGGATGCTGGGCATATCTTGGGTTCGGCCATTCTCGAAATTTGGATTGGCATCGGCAGCGACAAAAGAAAGCTGGTATTTTCAGGAGACCTTGGCCAGCCAGGCCGCCCGATACTCCGTGATCCCGCTATCATCGATGAAGCAGATTATCTCATCGTTGAATCCACATACGGAAACCGCGACCATAAGGCACTTGGTCCATCACTGGATGAATTGGTAGATGTCACAAATCACACATTGCACCAGAAAAAAGGCAACCTCATTATCCCGGCGTTCGCAGTTGGGCGGACACAGGAGTTGATCTATTATTTTCATCAACTGACCTGTGAGGGTCGCCTCAGCAACCTTGATATTTTTCTAGATTCCCCAATGGCGCAACGCGCAACAGAACTGACCAAACGGCATATATTGTTGTTTGATGAGGAAGCAAAAAAACTCGCAAGCTGGAAAAACAGGACAGACCCTTCAATTCTGCTCAAATACACTGAAAGCGTCCAAGAATCGATCGCCCTGAATAGGCTAAAATCAGGCGCTATCATTATTTCCGCGAGCGGGATGTGCACAGCCGGGCGGATTCTGCATCATCTGCGTCACGGATTACCGAACAGGAATAATACGGTTCTGATAGCAGGCTATCAGGCGCAGGGGACTCTCGGCAGGCAATTGGTGGAGGGCGCAACCAGCGTTAGAATATTCGGGGGGAATATTCCGGTGCGAGCCGAGGTGCGATCAATCGGCGGGTTTTCAGCCCACGCAGATCGAACCGCACTGCTCGCCTGGATCTCGGCGTTCAAGAAGACACCAAAACAGATATTTGTTACCCACGGAGAAGTTGAAGCGTCGTCGGCGTTGCAGGACGAAATTAATCGGCGGTTACCTGGAAAGGCTTCTCGGCCAAAGCCGGGTGAAGTGATTCGTTTAACGACAATATGAGCAGCAGTGGAGCGTTGCTGGAACAATTTACACTAAGCCAATCGTGATCATTCAGGGGAGATACCAATGTCCGCTTTTGGACAATGCGTGAGCTAGACTGAGCAACCGCTTTGAGGGCGCGAAGCGGACATAAGGTTTGCCCCGTCAGAATGTCCGCTATTGGGGCGTTAGCTGACCAGCCGCTTTCAATTTTGGTCTAGTCAGTTCGAATGACCGAAACTGGGTGGTTTGCTGAATGGCAGCTTTTGGGATGCTAATTGTTGTAAGCTGACATTCAATCGCGTTGCTGGGCATGACAGCAATGCGCCCCAATATCGGACCTTCCGATGGTTTCTGCTTTGTCCCGATAGCGGACGCTATCAAGATATCGTCAAAGGGATATCATCCTATGTTTGATTTTGTGCTGCTTCTATTCGGCAGGAGTGAGCTCATTGGCATCTTTGCTGTCAGAATCTGCTCCACAACCGTCGTTGGCGTCGCTCTGGCATTCATCGGTAGTTTGCCATAGGTCATCATTTCCCGCCCCGGTGACCGGCTCATCGAGTAGACCGGATTCTGACAGGTTTTCATATTCCTTGATCTGAATAAGTGAATTTCCAGCCGGATCCATTGTGAGAACCATCTCTGTATTGGAGTTTGTGGCCTCTTCCTCGCTTATGTCGTGCACGAGGTTCTCGACGGCGGATCTACCGGCTGCGATGACGGGCGGTGAAGAATCAATCGGAGCTGGTGTGGGCGCCGGGGTAGGCGTTGGGATTGGTGTTGGAGTTGGAGTTGGAGCCGGAGTAGGCGTAGGAGTAGGAGTTGGTGTCGTCGAAGAACAACTGGCTGCATTGGCAATGACACAGCCATTGATCGTGGATGCCGGATCAAAACCTGCTGTAATATCGGTTGCTGCAACCGCATCAACGCCTGTATTGCCTCCAATGATTCCATTGATGGCAATATTGAGCGGGGTTGCCGTGACCGTATCGAACAGCGTTAGGCTGCCAGCCGTAATACCTCGGCGATCATCGAAATCGGCGCCCGCGGCTGTATTCTGGATGTAGATACTGCTGTTTGTGGTGGTCAGAGCAATACTGCCGCCGCGGATTACGCCGTCAGCATTGACGATACCATCATTTTGCGCGAGACGTAGGTCTACATCAGCGACCGACATACCGACAATATCGGCAAAAGCCTGATCGGTCATGGCGAAGATGCTGTTGGCGATGAAACTGAGATTGCCGACGCTGCCAAAAGCACCGCCATTGTCGGTAACCTGAACCAGCCCGCCGACATCGGTGGCGATTAAGATGTCACCTGCAGCGGCAGTGATTGTCAGACCGGTATTGAGGTCGGCGCCGGTCAGGTTGAGATTGCCTCCGACCCGAATGCTATCGGCGCTGGTCAGCATGACCATATTGGCCTGACCCACAATCTGACCCGTGTTCAAAGTCAAATTATCGATAACAAGTGATGGATCAGTTGAACTGGCGCTCGCAGCAAAAAAACTGAAATCGCCGCCGGATTGGATCCGGTCAAACTCGTCCTGACTGAGGTTGTAATCGCCAGTACTGCCCGTGCCGCCCAGAACGGCTGCGCTGTTACCATTGCTCTGGAGGGTTATCACGTCCGTATTCTGGAACTCGCCTAATTGACCGGTGCTAGCGATATTCATGTCGGCGGAGGTGGTGGTAATTGACGTACCGCTCGCGAGCGCCTGAATGTCAATTAGGCTGCCTGCGACGATGGTTAGCTCATCAGCAGCCCGTGTAAGGTTGTTGATAATCGCATCTGTTTCTGCGCTGATAGCGATGCTGCCATTGCTGGATGTGATTTGCTCCGATGTGCCAGCGCCACCTGCTGTAACTGAACTGCCGAGACTGGATAGAACGATATTGCCGGGTGCGGTTATCTGGTTGGCAACCAGATCGCCCTGGACCACGATATCGATATCGCCGGTATTTGCTACGGCGCTTACTTCAAGGTTTCCGGTCGCACGCAGCCGAACATTATTGCCATTGGCGGTCGCACCGTTCGCAACGGCGAGGTCAGTATCGACAAATATATCGCCTGTATTGGCAACGAGGTCAGCCGTTGACGCGGAAACAGTTGCAATACGGATGCCCTGATTGCCGGTCAGATCGACCCTTCCGGTGGCGGCGTCCAGAGTGACGGAGTTTCCGGTAATCTGCCCGCCAGCATTGAAGTTCAGATCACCACTCGCCATGGCTGTATTAAATACAATGTCACCCCCGGCATTTGCTGTAAAATTGCCGCCTTGCGCATCAAGGTCGCCAAAGCCGATATTGCCAGTGGCATCCAGATCAATAAACCCGGCAACGATCACCGTGCCATTGCCATCAATGTCGCCATCGGTTGCGTTCAGCGTCAAGTCCGTGCCGATCGTCCCGCTGTTGAGTGTTACCGAGCCGCCAGTGATACTGGTGGTTGTCGCGCTGATCGCATTGTCGACCATAGCAGCACCCGTGGCCGTTACGGTGATTGTTGTTGCTGCATCCAGAGTTCCAACATCGGTGGCCGTGCCATTCAGGTCAATTGCGCCGCCGCTGGTTAAGTCTCCGGCCCCTGCACTTCTGCCAATTGTGCCATTTGTTGTGGTCAGTGAAACTGCGTTGGGAGACGTGAGTGAGTCAAAGAATATATTCTGACCGGCATCGAAATCGATTGTATTGGCGGTGATGTTACCGATATCTATACTGTCGGTGGCATCGAAGTTTGCGAAGCCGCCCAATGTGATAATGCCATTACCAGCAACATCACCTGCTGTGGCATTGAGGGTCAGGTTGGCGTTGATATCACCATTGTTCAACGTGACAGAAGTGCCGGTAACGGTTGCCGATCCTACGGTGGTGTTGAGTGTATCAACAGCAGCAGCGCCGGTTGCCGTTAGAAGGACAGCATCGGTGTTTTGAACGGTGCCGATATTCAAATCACCACCGGCGTTAATTGTTGTTCCGTCGAGCGAGCCGACCGTGCCAGTAAGCGCAATATTACCTGCAGCATTTAGGACGATGAAGTCATTGCCGGCATCACTACCATCCAAACCGCCACGAACCGATCCGCCAGTGATATTGTTCGCATCTATGGTGATATTACCAGATCGTGTGTTGGCTTCCGCAAAGGTCACATCACCAGCGATATCAATGTCGAAGCCAGTGCCAGTTGTGATCGACCCAAAGCCGATATCGCCCGTGGCATCAAAATTAATAAAGCCGTCCAGTGTAATGGTGCCATTGCCGGCAATGTCGCCTGCCGTCGCATTGAGGGTGAGGTTGGCGTTGATATCACCATTGTTCAATGTAACAGATGTGCCGGTGACGGTTGCCGATCCGACCGTGGTGTCTATTGTGTCAACAACGGCAGTGCCGGCGGCAGTTAGTAAAACATTGTCAGTGTTTTGAATGGTTCCGATATCCAGATCACCACCAGCGGTGATTGTAGTGCCATCGAGTGATCCAACCGTGCCGGTGAGCGAAACGTTGCCAGCAGCATTAACGACAACAAAGTCATTGCCAGCGTCGCTGCTATCCAAACCGCCTTGGACCGATCCGCCGGTGATGTTGTTTGCATCAATGGTGA
>NZ_JBATHY010000337.1:0-2028 GCF_049667325.1 Parasphingorhabdus sp.
GGAGCCGGGGACATGGATCGGACTCGGCATAATGTTCTACGGCATCATCTACACCCTGATCCACGACGGACTGGTCCATCAGCGCTACTTCAAATATGTCCCGAGAGGCGGCTATGCCAAACGGCTGGTGCAGGCCCACAAGCTGCACCACGCGACCTTGGGCAAGGAAGGCGGGGTGAGTTTCGGTTTTGTCTTTGCCCGCGATCCGGCGAAACTGAAGGCGGAGTTGAAGATGCAGCGCGAAGCTAGCACCGCTGTCGTGCGCGACGCTGTCGGCTAAGCCAGCAACTTGCCAAAAATATGTATATTGACCGCCGCACCCGATTATTTCGAGGATCTCGGCCCCCCGCGCCTTACCTATCAACGGCTGCTGGGCGACGATATCAGCTTCCGCCACTGGACCGATCCCGGCGATCTGGCGGAATATGATCTGGTTCTGCCGCTGCTGGTGTGGGGCTATCAGCGCGATTGCCCGCGCTGGTTTGCGCTGCTCGATCAACTGGAACAGCAGCAGATAAAGATCGCCAACCCGGTGTCGGTGCTACGCTGGAACAGCGACAAATCCTATCTGCTCGCGTTGGAAAAGGCCGGGGTAGCGGTGGTCCCGACCATGATCAGCGCGGCATTGACGACGAATGATATAACGGATGCCGCGCAAAAATTTTGTACCGATCAACTGGTGATCAAACCGCCCATCTCCGGCGGGGCGGATGGCACCTACCGGTTACAGAAGGACCAGCCTTTACCCGAAGATATCGCGGGCAAGACAATGTTGATCCAGCCCTTCCAGCCAGCCATTGCGCAGGAAGGCGAATATTCGCTCTTCTATTTCGGTGGCACGTTCAGCCACGCCATCCTCAAGCGGCCTGCTGACGGTGATTTCCGCGTCCAAGAATTTCTCGGCGGATCGGAAACCGGCGCAGACTGCCCCGAAGGCGCGCAGGGTTTGGCAGTATCGGCCTGCCAAGCCGCCGAGCAGATCTTGGGCATAGAAACATTGCTCTACACCCGCGTCGACATGCTCCGCGATCCGGAAGGAAATTTCCGCCTGATGGAACTGGAACTGATCGAGCCGTCGCTGTTTTTTCAGCATGCGGCGGACGAAGGTGCTTTGTTTGCCAGCGCTATATCGGTCTATTTGACCTAACTAGGCCGAGGCAACAACACCGGACCACCCAGTTCCACCGTCTTCTGATAGCCCGGTCGCGCGACCAGCGCCTCGAAATAGCGGGCGCAATTCGGACGGCCGTCGAGCTGCCCCAGTACTGCCCGCCCTTCCAGCATATAATGCAGGTTGATATCTGCGCCGGTGAATTTGTCGGCAACAAGGAAATCCTTGCCCTCTAGTTCGATCTCCAGATGGTCGAGCAGCTTGTCGACTTCCGCCTGCAAAAACCCGTTCAGCACGTCGGGCAATCCGCCGAGCATCGGCGCAATCCCGGTGATGATGAAGCTCATCCCCATCGTGCCCTCGGCGAAATGCAGCCATTCGAGATATTTGGCCCGCTGCGGATGATCGGGCGCAACGCCAAGCGCTCCATCGCTGTGCCGCTCGATCAGATATTCGATAATCGCACCGGATTCGACCATCACATGGCCGTCGACCTCGACCGTCGGCGCCTTGGCCAGCCGGTGCGCTTCGGCCAGTTCCGGCGGCGACCGCCGGGTCTTCGGATCGCGGTGATAGGTCACCATCTCATATTCGATGCCGCCCTCTTCACAGAGCCAGATGATACGGGACGAGCGGGAATAGCCGAGATGGTGCAGCTTGATCATGAGGGGCTCCTGTTTAGGTTTGGAGCAAATGTGCGGCAAAGGCGGCGAGCGGTCAACCGGACTTTGTGCTCCGCACATGTCTCATACCCGACAATCCGCGTTCCCTGCCGAAGGGCAGGGTCCAGAATGATCCTGAACGATCGCCGGACTCCAGCCTGCACTCGCACATCAATGCCCAACAACCCCCATGCTCTCGAACGGACGATCGCTTTCGCTATATTTCTCGACGATCGTCGCGCTGGCTTCGTTGAG
>NZ_JBATHY010000338.1:0-3879 GCF_049667325.1 Parasphingorhabdus sp.
CACCAAATGGTGACGAACCATCGACACCGCTACCTTCCATCCGGATACGGTCGCCAAAACCCATGAAACCTGTTGTCGCCGGCGCCTTGTCGCGGATCATCTCGATCGCGCGGACTTCCGAGATACAGCTGGAACCGACTTCCGCATAATCGGGATTCGATACCGTGCCCGAGCCGATAATAGTCCCCGCCACCAGATCGCGGGTCAGAGCGGCATGGGCGACGAGATCGTGAAAGCCGAAATCCATCGCCGCGCCATTGGCCGCGCCGAAACGCTTGCCATTCCAGTCAATCTCGAGATCGAGACAGACCCGACCATCTTTCCAGCCGTCGCCCAGTTCATCGGGTGTCACTGCAAAGGGCGCCATTGAACAGGCCGGTTTTGCCTGGACCCAGCCAAAACCGGTCTTCATCTCGATCGGGGCGATCGCGCGCAGCGACCAGTCATTGATCTGGACGATCAGCTTTATATGGGCCATCGCATCCTCGGCGGACGTGCCCATCGGCACATGATCGACGATCACGCCAAATTCACCCTCGAAATCGATGCCATGTTCGATGCTCGGCAAGGGCACATCTTCGGTCGGGCCGAAGAAGCGATCGGAGACGCCCTGATACATCAGCGGCCGGTCACTTTCGATCGGGTCAAGCCCGAACGCGACCTGCATCAAATCGCCGTGGGTGGAAAAGGCCGAGCCGTCGAGCCATTGCCAGCTGCGTGGTAGGGGGGCAGCGAATGCGTCGGATGCGGTAGGCTCCCCCTGTCCTGAAGCCAGCTTCTGCCGTGCCTCTGAGAGGATCGCCTGGCCGGCATCCCAATCTTCCATCAGCTTCAGTAAATTTGGCAACCTATCTCCGATTTTCAGAAAGCGGGTGCCATCGTTCGAAACGACCGCGAGAGCGCCGTCGGGAGTGCCGTCTTTGAGCGTTGCCAGTTTCATTGTTTCAAGCTTTCATCAAATACGCCATCGATCAGGATGAAGGCGATCCGGCAATTTTCACTGGTGCGGTTGGCCCAGCCATGGTTGGTGCCGCGCTGTACGACGATATCGCCGGCGCGTACGGTGGTTTCGCCTTGGTCCATGATCAGCACCAGTTCGCCTTCGAGCACGATTCCGTAGTCGATGGTTTCGGTGCGGTGCATATGGGCATGGCGCGAGCCTTCTCCTTCAAAGGAGGAAGCGTCCGCCGCCCCGATTTCGGCAAAATGGGCTTTTGCCTGTTCGGGCGTCATTTCCGAGAAGCTGTCGTCGTCGGGCGGGATATCGAGAACGCGTATTCTCGTCCCTTTTGCCGGCGGGGCCAGGATGATCCCCTCTTCCGGTGGTTCTCCCGAATCTGCATCAATCGGCGCAGGCGTCGCGCGGGTGTTCCACACTTCGTGGAACAGCGGTCCGGTTTCGCCACCAATTTTCTGGGTGCGCGGCACGCTGCCGTCTTCCTGTATGATCGTCTGACCTTGTGCATTATGGCCGGTAACAACGCGGCGGACGGGTCTCTCGCTCATAGTCTCATTTCCTTCGTTTCAATCTGTTGTCATTCAGAGCTTCGGCGGCGTGAATGCCAGCCCGCGCTCGGCAAGTTCTTGCTGCGCGCGCGCTTCGGTCTGGAGCGCGGCCTGGGCAGAGGGACGCTTGCTCGCCCGTTCATAATGATCTGCAATTGTCGGGAAGGTCGCGGGATCGAAACCGGCGCCGGTGATCCGGAACCAGATCCAGGCCAGATAGGCGTCGAGGATTGACCAACGATCTCCAAAATACCAATCCTGCTTGTCCAGCTGGGTCGCAACTGGTTCCAGTTGCAGTTTCAAAACTTCTTCGGCTTTTGCGCGCACATGCGCAGAAGATGCCGGATCGGAAAGCATCATGCCCGGGATGACGAAACGCGTCACCAAGGGATGCAAGTCACTGGACATTTGGAACAATGACGAGACTAGGGACGCGTCAGCATGAGGATCGCCGGACAGCGGCAACAGGCCAGCTTCGGGATATGTCCGCGCCAGATAGAGCAGGATCGCTCCGTTTTGGGTCAGGACGCCTGCCTCTGTTTGAAGCGCCGGGACTTTGCCCGCGGGATTGATTGCCAGATATTCCGGCTTGCGGTGCTCACCCGCCATGAAAGCGACAAGCCGCGTTTCAAATGGTTGTCCGATTTCTTCCAGCGCAGTGAGCGTGACGCGAGCACAGGTTGACGGAGCAAAATAGAGAATTGGTTTGTTTTCGGTCATGCCGCTGTCATTTCCACTGGCAGCGAAGCCAATGCATGGAGCGTGTTGTTAAGGCGCCGTTCCGGTTTTCCGGTCAGGCGAATGGAGGAAACCTGCCGGGCCAGAGCAGCGCCGATCAGTTCTCCTTCGAGACGCGCGACCATTTGGCCAAGGCACTGGTGGATACCAAATCCGAAACCAACATGGCCACTGACATTGCGGTCTATCCGGAATTGATCGGGATCATCCCATTTGCGCGGGTCGCGATTGGCGGACGCCAGGAACAGCAGAACCTTTGATCCTTCGGGAATATTGGTTCCCGCAACTTCGGTATCCTTTGACGCCGTTCGAAAGAAGGTCTGCACGGTGGAATCCCACCGCAGGCTTTCTTCAAAGGCTCGCAGTGCAAGCTTTGGATTCTCGCGAAGCTTTTGAAATTCGTTCGGGTTTTCTGCCAGCGCCAGGACCATATGAGCGATACCGTTCACCGTCGTGTCGACGCCGGCCGACAGAAATGATCGTACCAGTCGCTCGGCTTCGTCTGCAGTGCAATCGCCGCGATCCGCTGCTTCATATAAGGCCGCACCCCAGCCACCGGGCTTCAGATTCTCGCGCTTGCAGACTTCACCAACCCATTCGATCGCCGCTTCCTTGCCAGCATTGCCTTCTTCGAAAACACGATTGCGGGGGCCAAAGGCGTTGAACACGATCGTGGCATAATCGATCAAGTGCTCCCGCCCCTCGTCAGGCAGGCCGATCGTGTCGGGAAAGATCATCAGTGGAAAGGCTTCTGATAAATCAGGCACCGCGTCAAAGCGTCT
Organism: Parasphingorhabdus sp.; assembly: GCF_049667325.1. Lineage (GTDB taxonomy): Bacteria > Pseudomonadota > Alphaproteobacteria > Sphingomonadales > Sphingomonadaceae > Parasphingorhabdus. The sequence goes on from NZ_JBATHY010000338.1 coordinate 3,027, forward strand.
CTTCCCGGCCAAAGAGGCAACCAATGCATCCGCCTTTTCCTGCCAGACCGGACGCAGTTCCTTCAGCGCTTTCATCGAAACAATCTTGTTGACGATGGCCCGTGTTCGATCGTGTAGCGGGGGGTCCGCCTCGAGCAGCAACGACGGCGGACGGAACGGTTCTTCTTTCGAGAAATCGGCCAAGCCAACACCGCGCGAGGAGCAAAAGGTCTCGTGATCGCGCAGCGCGGTTTGAACTTCATCAAAGCGGGCCATTGCATAGACGCCCAATGGTTCCAGCCACACAACCGGACCGGCATCGCGCAGCGCGGCATGATGCGCGTAGGGATCGGCGAGAAATTCTTCTGCGAACGGGTCCATGTCCATTTTGGTTATTTGCTTTGACATCATGTTGTTGCCTCAAAGGTTGGTTTACGCGCAAACAGCAGTGCAGCGATGGCGCCAATTGCGATGAGCCCCGCATAGACGGTCAGTGCATTTGCGAGCCCGCCTGTTGCCCGCATAGCCGAAGCCGCGACTATCGGGGCGAGAAACTGTCCCAGGAAAAAGGCGCCTGTCCACATTCCGGTACCCCGGCCACGCATTTCGGCGGGTAGACGGCGCATGGTCCAGGTCAACATATTGGGCAGCAGGATCCCGCTGCCGATGCAGGCCAAAATCGCGAATGCCCCAATCATTGGCAGGATTGAAGAGAGCCCTATGCCGATGTAACCGATGGCTGCGACGGCCAGGCCCAGCGCCAGCAGCATTGGTCCCGCTTTGTCTTTCAGCCTGTCAAACACGAATGTCCCCAGCCCGACGCCCAAATTGGTCCCGGCACCGATCAGTCCGATGATGCCGGGTGATACAGCAC
>NZ_JBATHY010000339.1:0-1662 GCF_049667325.1 Parasphingorhabdus sp.
TCGGTTCCTTCATGTTGACCAGCATCTGCCTGTCGCAATCTTGTTTTCCGGCCAAACAGGCCTGACGGCACGCACCAAATTGGGCGATCTCGGGCCGAACATCGCAAAAGCTGTGCCAGTTTTCGGAAAAATCGCCGGAGGGCAGCTTTGCAAAGCTCTCGGCGGATTGTTCGGACATGAATGGATTGCAGGAGCGACAGGCGTGGCAGAAAATTGCCGCTTACCGGCCAGATATTGCCGGTTTTGATGGGGGAATGCGGGCCCGGCAATAGGGCGGCACTGTCGAAGTGCCGATGATCAATCGGTTTGCCGCCCTGATCTGGCTCCGTTTGAACAGGGTCTATGCGCTATCATTAGGGTGATGTTCGGACGGCATTGCATTATCGGTTTTAATCGTTCAATTAACCTGCTGGTGATTCACATATTATCGCAGGTCTGCAGGCTCTGCCACTGACCCTGTTTATACAAGACGTCTAGGAGCGACATCATGGCCGACAAACCCAGCGCAGCCGAACTGAAGGAATATGGCGAAGCCGCCGATGCCTGGTTCAAGGAGAATACGGTGCGCGACCCCGGCTTCATGCTGCCGCTGACCTTCATGGAAGTCTCGACCGACCAGCAATTTGACTTTCTCCAGGACTGGCAGCGCAAGGTCTATGAAGCGGGCTATCTCGGCGCGAGCTGGCCCAAGGAATATGGCGGCGGCGGTTTGCACAGCGAATATCAGCGGGTCGCGACCCGGGCGATGAAAAAATATGACGCGCCGATCATGATCAACGCGATCGGCAATGGCTGGGCCGGGCCCTTGATTCTCGATCTCGGCACCGAGGAGCAGAAGCAGAAATATATCAAGCCGATGCTTAGCGCCGAGGATATCTGGTGTCAGGGCTTTTCCGAACCGGAAAATGGCTCCGATCTTGGTAACGCTCAGTTGAAGGCGGTCAAAGACGGCGACGACTATGTCCTCAACGGATCGAAGATATGGACCTCGCTTGGCGACCGCGCGAAATATATGATCCTGCTGGCGCGCACCGATTTTGACGCCCCCAACAAATATGCCGGGCTGAGCTTTTTCCTCAACCCGATGAAGATCGACGGCATCACCACCAGCCGGATCAAGAAGCTGACCGGCGAATATGGCTTCGTCCAGACCTTCTTCACCGACGCGCGGATTTCAGGCGACTGTCTGTTCGGCGGTGAGGGCAATGGCTGGTCGATGGCGATGAAGACGCTGGAATATGAGCGCGGTGCAAAGGTCAAGCCGGTCGGCGGCTATTTCGTCAAGGAACTCGACGTGATGGAGATAGTCGAGCTAGCCAAAAATTCGGTGCGCAACGGCAAGCCGTTGCTTGACGATCCGGTGATGCGCGACAAGATGACCCAGTTCATGATCGACATTCAGGCGCTCAATCTGAACAACACTCGCCGCCGGATGCCGCAGCTGATGCAGGACAGGCCGATGGGTCTGCCGCTGATGAACAAGCTCGCGCGCACCGAACTGATCCGTGAGCTGACCGAATTCTCGCTCGCTTTTCAGGGCAGCAAGGCGGGCTATTATGTAGGCGACGAAAATGCGGTCGACGACGGCTATTGGCACCGCAGCTATTTGAACAGTTTTTCGGCGACCATCGGTGGGGGAACTTCGGAAATTCAGCGTAATAT
>NZ_JBATHY010000340.1:0-11286 GCF_049667325.1 Parasphingorhabdus sp.
ATGATGATGAACTGCTTGTGGCGTTTCAGATTGTCCTCGTAATTTTTCACCGTCTTGAACGGCGCGCCGCCCTTGCCGGAGGCAAAATTGGGATAGAAGGTATGAAATCCGCTGAAATGATTGACCGGGCGGACGACAGTCAGGTCCATGATTTCCTTGGAATAGCCCTTGAGCGCCTGCTGCTTGTCGCGCTTGAAGACATCATAGGCGATCTTGTCGGTCGCGCTCAGCTTGTTACGGTCCAGTTTCAGCAGCGCGGCGAGCTCGGATTCTTCCGCGGCTTTTTCACCGGCAAAATATTCGTCGGAAATATAGTCGCCGAGCTGGTCGGCATAGCGTTCGTCGCCGCGGAACAGCGCGCCGATCGGATTGCGTTTCAGATTATCCTCGTCGCTCTTGGCGAACAGGGCTTTCATCTTCTCGCCTTCGGTCATCTCCGCTTCTTCGTGATGCTCGATTGCAGCCGCGCTGGTTGCGGCAAGCGGCTGGGCAGTCGCGACGCTGCCGATGGCGAGCAGGCTTGTACCGACGAGAAGGGCGAGAGGTTTCTTGATCATAATCTGTTCCTATCCAAAACTGTTATGTGCAGCTAACACGGTAAAGTATCACCCGCAACGACTTCACCGACCGATTAATGTTGTTTGTCGAAACCGGTCGTCTGTTGATCGGAGATACCGGTCTTTACGGGACCCAGGCTTTCTGCCACTGGTTGAGCCGGAACCATTTCGTGATGATATATTTTGTGCCTTTGTCGACCGGCGTTCCGGCGTGCAGCGTGTCGATATTGGGCGTCCCGTCGCGGCTCATATTATTCCATATCAGCAACATGCCGCGCCGCGGTTCGACCTCATATTGCAGCTGCGGGAATGCGGTTGCGCCGCCTTTGTCCGGTTCGTTGAGATAGGCCATTGCGGTCCAGGTACGCTGGCCGCCGTTCGGACCTTCAAACTGCCAGTATTTTTCGCTTTCGTGGAAATAGTCGTGATGGTCCTTGAACTGTTGTCCCACTTGATAGCGCTGGCCTTGCAGGACTTCGCTGTGGGTTTGCGGCAGGCCCATCAGGTCGCAAATCGACTGGTCGATGCGGAGGATGTCGGGATCGGCCGGATCGACATTGCAGCTGTAGCTGGTGCGATATCCCTCGCGTTCGGTGCCCTTGTACAGCGTCGAGGGCTGGCTATCGCTGTCGATCATGTCGATCAGCAGATCGCAATCGGCATCGCTGATGAAATTCTGGCAGACATAGAGTTGTACATGCGGGCTTTCCAGCCACTGGACCCGGGGATGGGCGTTCAAGGTTTCGGTTACCCGCCGGCCGAGCTCGGCTATCCGCCGCGGACTGGCAAAACGCTCGATCTGCTTTTTTGAAAAGACCTTGGCCATGTCGAGTAATCTAGTCGATGATGCGGCCGCGTACCATCACCCAGTCGATCTTTTCCAGCACCCGCACATCGTCCAGCGGATTGCCGTCAAAGGCGATCAGGTCGGCGGAATAACCAACCGCGATGCGGCCGATTTCATTGCCCATATCGAGCGTGTCTGCGGCGATCGTGGTTGCGCTTGCCAGGGCTTCGCGTGCGGTGAGGCCGGCGTTGACCATCAGCTGCAATTCCTCAGCGTTTCGGCCGTGGGGAAAGACACCCGCGTCGGTCCCGAAGCCGATCGGCACGCCCATGTTCCTGGCCGCGGTCACTGCCTTGCCAACCGAACCCAAAGTCTCGCGAATCTTGGCTTCGACCACCGGCGTGTAGATTCCCTTGCCAAGACCCTCGCTGACGCCCTTGAACGCCATCAAAGTCGGTACCATCACCGTGCCATTGGCTTTCATCACCTTCAGCGCCGCGTCGTCGGCAAATGTGGCGTGATCGATCGTATCAATCCCCGCCCGTGCTGCGGCTTCGATCCCGCGCGCGCCATGGGCATGGGCCATCACCTTCAGTCCCAGCGAATGGGCAGTGTCGGCAATCGACCGCATTTCGGCGTCGGTGAAATGGGCTTCCAGACCGCGGCCTTGCTGGGACAGCACCCCGCCGGTCGCAGTGATCTTGATAATATCGGCACCGGCGCGTGACGCCCTGCGGACATTTTCGGCGCATTCAACCGCTCCGGTGCAGCTATAGCCGCTGGCCAGCAGTTCATTGACATGTTCGGTAAATCCGGTGGTGTCGCCATGTCCGCCGACAATCGCCAGAGCAGGGCCGGCGGCAATGATCCGTGGCCCCGGGATCACGCCTTCGGCAGTGCCGCGGCGCAACGAAAAGGCCGAATATTGCGATGAACCCGCTTCGCGGACCGTGGTAAAGCCGGCCTTGGCGGTCAGGCGCGCATTTTTTGCACCCACGACAACGCCCCAGTCGGTCGGTTCGGTCGCCTGCTTCCAGTAATCACCGCCAGGGTCGCCGGTCAGGTGAACGTGCAGGTCGATCAGGCCGGGCATCACGGTCTTGTCGGACAGGTCGACGATATTGGCGTCAGAGCCGGTCACCATATCCGCTCCGCGCCGGATTTCGGTAATCTTGCCGTCGCGCACGAAAATGGTGGCGGGGCCGCTTGGTTGAGAGGCCGCATCGGTCAGCAAATTACCGACGCGAATGATCATCCGATCCTGCGCCCGCGCTGCACCGGTCATCATCACCGCAGCCAAAACGGCCAGCGCCCAGCCCATTATGCATTTCATCGTCACTCTCCCAAAGACAGAAGGTCGTTGTGCTGGGATGCCGGGCAAGTTGCAACAAAAAACCCGCCCCCTTTTCAGGCAGCGGGTTTTGTTGATGGGTTGGTGCTGGCTTACCAGAAGAAGTCGTAGATCACGTCAATGACTTCACCGGTATAGGTGTCGACCAGCAGGACGTCGTCATAATAGCGGATCCAGCGGGTGCCGCTATAGGCTGCCGGCAAACGGTAGCGCCAAGGGTCGTTGATCCAGTAGCGCGATCCGTAAAAGGATGTGCCGAGGAAAACACCGATGTTCCACCGGCGGTAGCTATGAGACCGATAGGGGGAATAATAGCGACCCAGTCGATAATAGCTGCGGTTTGCATTGCGGTAGCGCTGCCAGTCATAGCGCCGGTCCTGACGCCAGCTGCGGTTCCAGTTGCGGTTGCTGCGCGCATAGTTGCGATTGTCCCGGTAGCGCCGGTCAATCCGTCCGTCGCGGTTGTTATCTACGCGGCGGTCCACGCGACCATTATTGTTGCGATCATAGCGCCGATCGATCCGGCCATCGCGGTTGCGATCGAAGCGGCGGTCTACCCGCCCGTCCCGGTTGGTGTCACCGCGCCGGATATCCCGACGCTGGTTTGCCTGATTGGCGGCCCTGCGGTCTTGCCGCACGTTGCGATTTTGCTGCGCCGCGCGTCGGTCCTGACGCACCGTGCGATTGACATTGCGGTCTTGCCGGACGTTTCGCTGCACAACCCGATCATTGCGGCGATCGGCGCGGTTGGCGTTCAGGTCGCGATCCACCCTCTGGACACGGCGGTTCTGCCGTGCTTCGGCGCGGTCACCGCGCGTTTCGAGGCGGGCCTGTCCGCGGTTGTTGCGATTTTCGGATCGTTGCGCCTGACGCTGGCCACCACCGCGATTGGTCGCCTGGTTGGCTCGGTTGCCGCCACGGTTTGCTCCGCGGTCGCCGCGGCGTTCGCTGCGACGATCGCGCTGCAATTCTGCTGTGCCGGTCAGATCCGCCTGGACTGAGTTGGCATTTATGCTTGTTTGTGGCCGAATGTTGGCGGCGGATGCGGCGGCGGGCGTCAACATCGTGGCCGCCATCAAACCGGTTAAGAAAAATATACGCATGGCTTACTCCTGTTGCTGGCGACTCGTTTTGCCGCATCTGTGCAACAGGTGATAGTTTGTTAACCCTGTCAGAGTCCTGAACTGACTTGTTATGTTCAGGAAAGGTGGATTGAACCTGAACGGATAAGCGTTAAGACGTCGACGGCTTCGGCAGGGACCGCATCCGCCAGAACGAGTATAAATAGGCCGCGACGACGACCGTGCAAATGGCACTTGCAGTATAGGGCTGAGGGACGAAGAAATAGGCCGCATAGCTTCCAACTGCTCGGCCGATGGAATGATATAGGCCCAAATTTGTACCCGCCGTCCAGCCCCAGATTATCCAGATATTTCCGGAAATCAGTGAGAGGCCGACGATGAATAACAAAGGATCAAATCTAGCCGCGACCATCACCAGCGGGAAAAACAAGAGGCACGTGACCAACGCCATCATGAACGCCGCAGTCAGCGGACTGTCCTTTCCGTCATTGAATATGTCTCCGCCACGAAATTTTGTGATCAGAACGCCAAGCGGAAATATGAGGCCGCAACTCCACGCCAGATAGATTATGTTTTTTGGTTCCGGAAACAGAAACAATATAATTGCCCAGCTTGCCCAGTACAGCAATCCGGCAATAGGCATTCCCTTATATTCGCCATCCAGCAGTTCTCGCCGCATTTCCGGCAGGGTTGCCCGTTCATAGTTCATCAAAAAACCCCCGCGAGCCTAATTCACAAACCTAATCCTTCAGATTATCTTTTTCCAGCCACTCTTCCAGCCATTTGATCGTATATTCACCAGACTGGAATTCCTCGTCATGGACCAGTTTCTGGTGGAGCGGAATCGTGGTCTGGACGCCTTCGATGACGAATTCGTCGAGCGCACGGGCAAGCCGCATCATGCAACCGTCGCGGGTGCGGCCATATACGATCAGCTTGGCGATCATGCTGTCATAATAAGGCGGAATCGAATAGCCGGCATAGAGACCGCTGTCGACGCGGACATGCATGCCGCCGGGCGCGTGATAGCTGGTGACCTTACCGGGCGAGGGCGCCCAGGTCTTCGGATTTTCGGCATTGATCCGGCATTCGATGGCATGGCCTTTGAATTCCAGCTCGTCCTGCGTGACCGACAGATCGCGGCCGTCGGCGATGCGAATCTGTTCGCGAACCAGATCGAAACCGGTGATCATTTCGGTAACCGGATGCTCGACCTGCAGCCGGGTGTTCATCTCGATGAAATAGAATTCGTTATTCTCGTATAGAAATTCGATGGTTCCAGCGCCGCGATATTGCATGCCCTTCATCGCATCGACGCAGACCTTGCCCATCCTCTCGCGCTGCTCGGCGCTGATCACCGGCGAAGGTGCTTCCTCGAGCACCTTCTGGTGGCGGCGCTGCAACGAACAATCGCGTTCGCCAAGATGGATAGCATTGCCGCGACCATCGCCGAATACCTGGAATTCGATATGGCGCGGATCGCCGAGATATTTTTCGATATAGACGGTGGCGTCGCCAAAGGCCGCCTTGGCCTCGGTACCCGCCTGTTTCATCTGGGTTTCGAGCTCGGCTTCGCTGTTGACCACTTTCATGCCGCGGCCGCCGCCGCCGGAAGCCGCCTTGATGATCACCGGATAGCCGACGTCTTTCGCTACCTTCTTGGCTTCGGCGATTTCGCTGACCGCGCCATCGGAGCCGGGAACCAGCGGAATGCCGAGATCGCCGGCGGTTTTCTTGGCGGCAACCTTGTCGCCCATGATTTTAATATGTTCCGGCTTGGGGCCGATCCATTTGATATCATGGGCTTCGACGACTTCGGCAAAATGCGCGTTTTCGGAGAGGAAGCCGTATCCGGGATGGATGGCATCGGCGCCGCTGATCTCGGCGGCAGAGATGATCGCCGGGATCGACAGATAGCTGTCGGCGGCAGCCGGCGGGCCAATGCAGACCGCCTGGTCGGCTAGCCGCACATGCATGGCATCGGCGTCGGCAGTGCTGTGCACGGCGACGGTTTCTATGCCGAGTTCTTTTGCCGCGCGCAGAATCCGCAACGCAATTTCCCCGCGATTGGCGATCAGGATTTTTTCAATGGTCACGCTGTCAGCCTCAAGCGATCACGACCAGCGGCTGGTCAAATTCTATCGGTTGGCCGTTTTCGACCAGGATAGCTTTCACCGTACCGGACGTCTCCGCGGTGATCGGGTTCATTACCTTCATCGCCTCGACAATCAGCAAAGTATCACCAACGGCAACCTTGTCGCCGACGCTGATGAAATTGGGTGTCCCGGGTTCGGCTGCGAGATAGGCAGTGCCGACCATCGGTGATTTCTGGGCGCCGGAGTGATCATCCGCCGGAGCCGCTGCCGCAGCCGGGGCGGCAGCGGCCGGAGCTGCCGCGGGGGCGACAGAGACCGGTGCGGAAACAAATGTTCCGCCACCGCGCGCGACCTTGATCTTGCGGTCGCCATCTTCGACTTCAATCTCGGTCAGGCCTGCTTTTTCCAGAATGGCCGCGAGATCGCGGACCAGTTTGATGTCTACATTCATGCCTTCACCCGTTTCTTTTTTTTCAGGCATATCTTGTCCTTATATAGTCGTTAAAACTTGCTCGCAGCGTCCAGCGCCAGTTGATAGCCCAAAGCACCAAAGCCGCAAATGCTTCCTTTTGCAACCGGGGCAATGAAACTCTTGTGGCGAAATTCTTCGCGCGCGGCCGGATTCGAGAGATGCACTTCAATAACCGGAGTGCCGATCGCCTTGATCGCATCGAACAGGGCGAGGGATGTATGGGTCAATGCGCCGGCGTTGAGAATTACCGCATGGGCATCTTCCGCAGCCGCTTCGTGCAACCAGTCCACCAGATGGCCTTCATGATTGCTCTGGCGGATTTCGACGTCGAAGCCAAGCGTCTGCGCATGGTCTTCAATCTGTCCGGCGATCTCGTCGAGCGTCTCCGAGCCATAGATTTCAGGCTCGCGCATGCCCAGCAGGTTGAGATTGGGTCCGTTCAATACAAAGATGGTCTTGGCCGCCAAGATATTGTTCCTTCCCCAAGGCTTTTGGTTGCGACTGGAGCGACCTCTTTATATGGCTCGTATTTGAAAAGCGAGTTCAAAGACATGAAAGTTACCGAAATGGCTGAAATTCAGATCCGGTTGAATGGCGCAGATCAAAGGTTTGCGGCCGGCTTGTCGATTGCCGATCTCGTGCGATCTCTCGATCTTGATCCGGCAAAGGTGGCTGTAGAGCGCAATCGGGTGATTGTGACGCGCTCGATTCTGGCTGATGTCATTGTGGAGCACGGTGATGAACTGGAAATTGTGCATTTTGTCGGCGGCGGATCCGGAGATGACAGCTGGACGGTGGCGGGACAGACATTTCGCTCCCGGCTGATTGTCGGAACCGGCAAATATAAGGATTTCGAGGAAAACGCTGCAGCGGTCGAAGCCTCCGGCGCGGAGATCGTCACCGTCGCTGTCCGCCGGGTCAATGTCATGGATCGTAACCAGCCGATTCTGATGGACTATATCGATCCCAAGAAAATCACCTATCTTCCCAACACCGCCGGTTGTTTCAACGCAGAGGATGCGATCCGTACCTTGCGGCTGGCGCGCGAAGCCGGGGGCTGGGAACTGGTCAAGCTGGAGGTGCTCGGCGAGGCGAAGACACTCTATCCCAATATGCGCGAAACCCTGGAGGCAACCGAAGTGCTGGCCAAGGAAGGCTTCAAGCCGATGGTATATTGTGTCGATGATCCGATTGCTGCGAAACAGCTTGAAGACGCTGGCGCGGTCGCGATCATGCCGCTAGGCGCGCCGATCGGATCCGGGCTCGGCATCCAGAACCGGGTAACGATCCGGCTGATCGTCGAAGGCGCCAATGTCCCGGTGCTGGTCGATGCCGGTGTCGGAACTGCCAGCGATGCGGCGGTCGCCATGGAGCTTGGTTGTGACGGGGTGCTGATGAACACCGCCATTGCAGAAGCCAAAGAACCGGTCCGGATGGCGCGGGCGATGAAGCTGGCGGTCGAGGCGGGTCGCCAGGCCTATCTGTCCGGACGAATGGGCCGCCGGATGTATGCCGACCCGTCAAGTCCGCTATCCGGACTGATTTAGTGCCCTAATACGCCGTGATTCGGTTGCAACCATAACCATCTGATTAGTAACTAAAGTTACGTTATGATAGATTTGTCGATCAGCGATTGCCGTTGGTCGAAACCACTCGCCGTTCGCCGATCAGAATGGCGGTTAATCGAAGTTCGCATGCTCGTCCCCGATCGTTCCCCTATCCAAGATGGTGAGGCGGGAGCATGACCCTAAGTCTCTCCGGACGGCCATTCCCCGGCCCGATGGATCCCCGCTCCCGTTCTCGCCCCCAGCGGGCAGTGCCGGTCCCCCAAATTTCCGGCACCGCTCCGAACAAATTCTTGAGGAGAGAAAAAATGTCGAATTCAATGCTTACCAAAACCCTTTGTGCCGCAGCTGCGATTGCCGTAACCGCGACCGGATTTTCAGCCAGCGCGAATGCCCAGAACCGGACCGTGCGCACCGCGATCGTCAGCTATGCCGATCTCGATCTGAACAGTGACGACGGTCAATCGACGCTGCAGGGCCGTCTCAGAGGGGCAGTCCGCAAAGTTTGCGGCAGTTACGATCCGAAAAGCCTGGTCGACATTCAGGATCACGGCGTCTGCATCACACAAGCAAATGCTTCGGCCCAACGCGCCAGTGTGACAATCATGGCGGCAGCCAAGTCAGGCAAGCCGATCGAAACCGCAATGGTAATCAGCAACTAAAGCATAATTCCAAGAGTCGCAGTCCCCCAACAAGCGGCCGCACTTTGGCCAAACCCAACTTGAGAAACTCCGGTGTCCCTTACACCGGAGTTTTTTTTGGCCGATCTGTACCGCGGTACTCAGGTAAAAATTGCTTAACTTGTCGGTGGTGTCGCTCCGCAGTCCTGCCGCACTGCAGCGGGCGGATCGGCTGTGGTTGATGTCGCTCGTGGCAGAGAAATGACCGGCATGGATATAATGCCGCAACCGATGGCTGCCTCTTCGTCACTTGTAGTTTAACTGATTCGCTAATCGGATTAATTTGGATTAGACTGAGCGGCACAAAAAAAGATTGAGGGATTTGTGATGGAACAATTAAGCGCAATGGATGCCAGTTTTGCCTATATGGAAAAGTCAACGACACCGATGCATATCGGCGGGTTGGGGATTTACGACCCCTCGACTGCACCCGGCGGCGCTGTGGGCTTCAAGGATATCCTGAAATATCTGGAGGGACGCCTGGATGGCGCGCGGATTTTTCGGCAGAAAATGGTGCGCGTGCCACTCGACCTTGACCATCCCTATTGGGTCGAGGACGAGAATTTCGATCTCGAATATCATGTTCGGCATATTGCCCTGCCACAACCCGGCGACTGGAGGCAGCTGTGTATCCTCGCCTCGCGCATTTATGCTCGTCCGCTCGACATGGATCGACCGCTATGGGAATATACGGTGATCGAGGGTCTGGACAATGTCGAGGGCGTGCCGAAGGGCAGCTTCGCGCTGGTGCAGAAAACGCATCACGCGGCAATCGACGGAAAATCGGGGATGGAGCTGGCGATGGCGCTCCACGATCTCGACGCCAAGCTGAAACCGCGCAAATTTGACCGCGATTGGCAACCGGAAAAGACCCCCAATCCGCTTGCCCTGCTGGCCAAGGCACAGGTCAACAACATCGTCAATCCGGTTCGCGGCCTGCGAAACTTGCAGAACTTGCTTCCTATGCCCAAGCGGGTTTTCGACATGCGCAAGCAATTCACCCAGCGCGATGACGCCAAGGGAAACGCGCCCAAAACGCGTTTTAACAAGAAACTCAGCGCGCATCGCGTTTTCGACGGACGTGAATTTGCGCTGACCGATATCAAGAAAATCCGCACAAAATTTCCCGGCGCGACCGTCAACGATGTGATGCTCGCGGTGGTTGGCGGATCGCTGCACAAATATCTGAAGGCCAAAAAGGATTTGCCGGAAAAAACGCTGAAAATCGGCGCACCTGTTTCGGTCCGCGATGAGAATGACAAGGATAGCGCGGGCAACCAGGTGACGATGATGACCGTGGGTGGCGGTACGCATCTTGCCAGCGCCGCCGAACGGCTGGAATTTGTCATGCGGGAAACACAGCGATCCAAGGCGATGACCGAGGCTATCGGCGCGAAGACGCTGATGGAGATTTCCGGCGCGATGCCTGCCGGTCTTACTGCTGCGGGCACCAAGATGATGGCGGGTCTTGCCGACCGTTTTAATCCTGCGGTCAACACGGTCCTAACCAACGTGCCGGGGCCGATGTATAAAATGTATTTGGCAGGCGCGGAGATGGTGAAATCGTTCGGCATGGGAATATTGGCCGAAGGGCAGGGGATTTTCCATGTGGTGACGAGCTATAATGGTGATGTAATCCTGACTTTCCTGGGAGATCGCGATATCGTGCCCGATCCGGAATTCTACGCCCAGTGCATACAGAAGAGTTTCGACGATTTGATGAAAGCGGTGCCGACCAAAAAAGCCAAGAAACCGGCTGCGAAAAAGAATAAAGCCGATAAGAAACCGGCTACCAAACGCAAGGCACGGATCGCTCCTTCTGCCGCTACTGCAGGCAGGATGCGCAACAAAGCGACAGCAAAATAAGGCGCGGCTTTCTAGCGGAAATGCGCAGTCACAAGCGACTTGACTCGTTGCCTTTGATTGCGCATCGCGTCCCTTAATCATTCGATTAACAAAAAGGGACTCGCCATGAGCAAAGTAGAATTTAACGACCGCGTCGCCATCGTTACCGGCGCCGGCGCCGGTCTCGGCCGTGAACATGCCAAGGAACTGGCGCGGCGCGGGGTAAAGGTTGTCGTCAATGATTTCGGCGGCGCGCGTGATGGTACCGGTGGATCGGCGAGCGTGGCCGAGCAAGTGGTCGCGGAAATCGAAGCCGAAGGCGGCACCGCCATGGCCGCCGGTTGCAGCGTTACCGATATGCCGGCGGTTGAAAAAATGGTCGCCGATGCGATCGCCAAATGGGGTCATGTCGACATTCTCGTCAACAATGCCGGCGTATTGCGCGACAAGAGCTTCCACAAAATGTCGATGGAAGATTTCAATTTCGTCATGGATGTCCATCTGACCGGGAGCGCCAATTGCACCAAGGCGGTCTGGGATCATATGCGCGAACGCCAATATGGCCGGATCGTGATGACCACATCGTCGACCGGTCTGTACGGTAATTTCGGGCAGGTCAATTATGGCGCTGCGAAACTGGCTCTGGTCGGCATGATGAACAGTCTGCATCAGGAAGGCGCTGGCAAGGGGATCCACACCAACTGTATTTCCCCTGTCGCGGCCACCCGCATGACCGAAGATATCATGCCGGAAGAAGCGCTGAAAATGCTGGTGCCCGAAGCGGTGACACCCGCGGTGGTTTACCTGTGCAGCGATGGCGCGCCATCGAAAACCATATTGACGGCTGGTGC
>NZ_JBATHY010000341.1:0-1832 GCF_049667325.1 Parasphingorhabdus sp.
ATGATCGTCTGGTCGCATTGGCTGATTTCAATCCGGATTACATGGATCATGGTGGACCAATTCTCAAATGACGCATGGACGCCTTTTTTTGAATCGATCAGCGTCAGTTCCGGCCAAGCACCGCCAAAATGAGAACGGCAATCAGGACCGTGCCAAGCACGCCGATCCCCGTGTGACCAAACCCATAGCCATACCCGCCTCCATATTCGGCGGAAGCATTCAATTTTGCGCCAGCTTGTGATACCCGACCATGGGGCCACGGCCTAGGCGCGTTGTCCCTGGCGAACAGGCAAACACAAATGGCTGCTCGGAAACAATGGCTTAGCTGGCGGCCTGTTGCGGTTCAGGTCGTGCTGGCTTCGATCGCTGCTTCGCAGGCTCTGGCCAAATCGCTATCCGGTTGGGTCATTCCCGGAAGCGTAGCCCAGCCCGCATCCATGACCGCGTCCCGGCGTTTGTAGCTGGAGGCAGCTGCAAGCACGGCGAGCTTTTCAACCCGATTGGGATCCATTTTCGACATGTCCACGCAAAGCGGCACCAAAGCCGCCAGAACTTGGGCATCGCCGGCGTTTCTCGCCATTGTGTTCGCCGAACCGGTTGTGACCCAGCCGCCCCAGCTAAAGCCGACTATCGTTACGGCGACAGCGCCAATTATTCCGCCGTATATGCCGGGTTTAAGCCATTCAGGTGTTGTCATCTTGATTTCTCCTTTGTTGTGATTGTCCGGAAATCGACGTGGGCGATTCCGGTTTGGTAATGAATTGGAATACGAGCCAGTGGCGCGGGGTGTCCCGGGGCAACTCGCTGAATTCCTATTTTACTTTCTTGCCGGCGATAGACAGTGTTGGCCTTCCGGCGTTCGAGTCCGAGGTTGCGGAAACCTTCGGCGTTGGCTGTTTTGGTTTCTTGGCCTCCTTGTTGCCTCGGTCGCCGTTGCATTTGCCCATGGGACGTCCTTCGATTTCGCGGCAATGCAGTCAGCAGTATCTAAAAGAATTGCTTGCCGCTGGTTTTCCAATGATTGCCCGGATAAGGACGCTCAATGGTTTGATATGCTGTAGCTTTTCTCTGTCTTGTAGCACCGGGGGCTGTTAGCCGATGCCTGCCCAAAATCGCCCAAACGACTTCGGCTCGTCGATGCGTTCTCCGGAAGGCCCGTGAAAACGACGCGCCAAATTTCGGTGCCACCCCGATATCGACAGCGCCACCAAGAGGGCGCAGATTGCCTGGAAAGCGCTCCTTACATGGGGCTGCCGATAACAATATCAGAAGCCGGTGGGCCCCGACGCGTGGAATGACCGATCATGCTGACTTTCAGGCAACTGTGCAGCCCAAAACCGCAACTGATGCCTGACTACCGCAAATCCGCCTAGGCCACACTGATCAGGGTTAGTGGACCGCAACTTTTCGTCAGGCACCTTTTTTCGTCGGAAAATCTGAAATGCCCCCAGTCCGAGACAGAATGGCACAAGATCCTTGTTGTTTCCTGCACACGGCTGTCAGCGTCGGGCTAAAACGGCTATGATTTGAACAGTTTGTCGTGTGACGTAGCCGTTAGGGCCAACGGCTGGTCTCGGAATGCCAAAGCATCGCTTTTTACTGCGACATTGCACGGCGGCAGTGAGCCCACTTCGACCGATGCTACGGAACGTATGAATGACATGGTGTGATCGCATCCCAAGTCGGGCAGTTCGGCGAACGTGCCCCGATTTGTCGAAGCAGGCTTTGCTTCAGAGAGCGATACCGTCATCCCGGTCCACTGCGATTCCGTTCACCGTCACTTGTCCGTTTGTCACTTTGATCCGATAGATTTTGCCGTCCTGCCTTAAGAC
>NZ_JBATHY010000342.1:0-6702 GCF_049667325.1 Parasphingorhabdus sp.
TGGCCCAGCGCGACCACGAGGACCGGCTCAATCAGGCGAGCGAAATGCTCAGCCAGGCACGGGAATTGCGCGCCGGAGCAAAGGCGCGCGCCGAAAACCAGGATCTGCGCCGTATGGAAATGGGCCGGATTTCGGCCGAGAAATTTGAATGCCCCGCTGTGGTCTTGCCGAAAAAACTTGAATTTGACGAAGACACGGTTGGCGAAGCATCCCAGGAATCAGCGGAACTCGAGCGCCTGTCGCTGAGCCGCGAACGGATCGGCCCGGTCAATCTGGTCGCCGCTGAAGAACTCGCGGAACTGGAAGCCGAGTGGGAAAAGTCGACCAAAGAAAGCCAGGACCTGAACGAGGCGATCCATCAGTTGCGTGGATCGATCGGCAGCCTCAACCGCGAAGGCCGCCAGCGCCTGCTCGCGGCGTTCGAGGAAGTCGACCAGCATTTCCAGCGGCTGTTCGCGACCCTGTTCGATGGTGGCAAGGCGCATCTAGAACTGATCAACAGCGACGATCCGCTGGAGGCCGGCCTTGAAATCATGGCTCAGCCACCCGGCAAAAAGCTGACCTCGCTTACACTGTTGTCAGGCGGCGAACAGGCGCTAACCGCTGTGGCACTTAGTTTCGGACTATTTCTAACCAATCCGGCACCAATCTGCGTGCTGGACGAAGTCGACGCGCCGCTCGACGACGCCAATATCGAGCGTTTCTGCGACCTGCTCGACAAGATGGTGGCGGAGACCAATACCCGCTATCTGATCGTCACCCACAATGCCGTGACCATGAGCCGGATGCACCGGTTGTTCGGGGTGACGATGATCGAGCGGGGGATTTCACAACTGGTGTCTGTCGATCTGGATGCCGCGGAAGAATTGCTGGCGGCGGAGTGATAACCTTTTTCCGTTTTTCACCAAGGGCGCAGCGGGAGATACTGCCGATAAAATAGCCGCCGTTCCGCTATCGCCCCATTAGGAGACGTTAGTTTCGACCCGATTTGATGTCTGCTGTGGGCGCAAAAGCAGCCACTTCGGCTGTAACGATTCACGGAACTACTGATCAGCGATGTCCAATTGTTGTTCACAGAGGTCGTGGTTAAGACCACCAGTTCTGCGACAGTCAGATGATGCGCGCTATGAGCTTGTCGCGGTAAGCGAAAGCTCATAATTTCATGGAATTGGTGCCGGGATCATATTTATTGGGAACGAACACACTATAATTGCGTATGGGTCATCGTTCCCCTTCCATCAGTAGGATTATATCGTTGTTGCTCACTAAAATTGGATTTTGACAGTGAAAATTGAGGAACAGGTTTCGGAAAGAACATCCGTAGCATCGCTGGCTCGTATCAATTTAACATATCTTGCTCGCCACGGACGTTTGCCGAACCTAGCCGCCCCCAAGACATTCACGGAGTTAGTGCAATGGCGCAAACTGCATGACCGCAATTCATTGTTTCCAATCTTAGCGGACAAATTGGCGGTCAAGGACATTGTAACGGATCGTTTGGGCCGGGAATGGGTTACGCCAACACTTTGGAGTGGAACGGAACTTCCGGAAAACCGGCGCTGGCCACACCCGTTAGTCGTCAAATCCCGTCATGGTTGCAATCAGATCGTTTTCGTCAAATCCGGCAAAGAAGATTGGGCAAAAATACGAAGAGATGCTGTAGTCTGGGCAAAGAAAACCTATGGCTTCTGGCTGGATGAGTGGGTTTATAAGCATATCCCTCGCGGTATTCTTATTGAGCCTTTTATAGGGTATCGCGGGGTGGTCCCGGTTGATTATAAATTTTATACGTTCAATGGTCAGGTTGTTTTCATCCAGGTGCATCTAGATCGTGAACATGATCATCGGTGGATGTTGTTTGACCGTAATTGGCGCAGGGTGTCCGCTGTCACACAGGATGATGATCCTCCGGCTCCACGATCTTTGAATGACATGATTGAAGCGGCTGAGAATTTGGGCAAGAATATCGATTTCGTCCGCGTGGATTTATACGAGCCGGAGGGTTTACCCGTATTTGGTGAAATGACCTTCTATCCGGGTTCCGGCCTGGACCCGTTTGATCCGGTCAGTCTCGATAAACTTATCGGCGCCGAGTGGCTCAAAGCCATAGCTGCGATGACAAACGAAAGCGCACAATCGAGTAATCGAACACCAAGTGATTATGGTGAGCAGCCAGAAGCCGCGCTGGCATGATGATGGTCAACAAAAAATCAGTGGCGACTGAGCGTGCTTTCAAGCGCTTTATTCAATCGCAGAATTATCCCTGTGTTGGCGCAAAGTCAGCGCTGGCAAAGGGCAATATTCAAATTATGACGGCTAACAAATTGGCCCATAGCGCGGACGATTTGGCAATATATGAACATCTGGTCCGGCAGGCGGCCGAATATAGTCGCAGTGGGCGAATTTTTCAAAGCCTTGTAATACTGTTCAATGACGACAAATGGCGGTCAGAAAAAGATTTTGAAAGCGTTCTTTGGAAGCGGCTGCAAGCTTTATCGGATATTGATAAAAATCAAGGCTACGAACACGATCAAAGAGTTAGTTCCGATCCAAGTGATCCAAATTTCGCTGTGAGTTTTGCAGGAACTGCCTTTTTTGTCCTCGGGCTTCATCCCAACGCCAGCCGCCCGGCTAGACGATTTGATTATCCCGCAATAATATTCAACATTCATGATCAGTTTGAACAGATGCGCTCAACCGGTTTGTATGAACAATTGCAAGAAACCATATCCGAGAGAGATATCGCACTTGCCGGAAACCGCAATCCAATGCTCGCTCTGCACGGCAGTGTGTCGGCAGCTCGCCAGTATAGTGGGCGCGCAGTAGAAAGTGATTGGGCTTGCCCATACCAAAGAAATAAAGAGATGATTAGCGATGATATCTAAACTGGCACCACGCAGCGGAACCGCCTTTGAACTTAAATCAGGTCAGAGTCTGACGGTCATTGATCCGATGGGCGAGCAGGTCGCGGACTTATTGGCTTATAATCTGAACGACATTGATGAAGTGATCTCTTCGGGTCGCACCTTGGACTACGCCAGCCGGATATATTTAACGACCGGCGATCCTCTATACTCAAATCGCAGCAACGTGATGCTCCGTATTGAACGGGACGATGTTAAACGCCACGATTTTCTCTTAACGCCCTGCTCGAAAGATACATTCCGGATAATCTATGGTGATGAGGAACCACATCAAGGCTGTTTTGGAAATCTGGCCCAAGCACTTGAACCTTGGGGCGTGACTGGCGACCAGATACCGACTGCGTTTAACTGTTTTATGAATGTTCCAATTGATGCCGAGACCGGTAATTTGAGTGTCCAAGTCCCGCTGAGCAAGGCAGGCGATAGCATAAGTTTTCGAGCAGAAATGGATTTGATTATCGGCCTAACCGCCTGTTCAGCGCTTCAGTCTAATAATGGTTCGTTCAAACCGATACATTATGAAATCCAAAGCTAAGTCAAATTTAATGTCCGTTTTCGGGAAATAGCAGAAGCTAGTCATCGTGATCCCTTATGACTTCTTCCCACCCAGTTTCGGTCATTCGACAAGGCCAAATCTAGAGACAGTTATCAGGGGTGATCTCAATCCCCCAACACCAGCTGCGGCCCCGGCCCCTTCAGACCCGCCCGATCCTCTGGATTATAGAGCGCGCATTTCTTCAGGCTCAGACAGCCGCAACCGATACACCCGTCGAGCCGGTCGCGCGTCCGTTCCAGCTGCGCGATCCGCGCATCGATAACCCCGCGCATCGCCTTGCTGATCCGGGTCCAGTCGGCCTGGGTCGGCGTGCGGCCATGGGGTAACCGGGCGAGCTGGCTCTCGATCTCGCCGATGCTCAGCCCCAGTTGCTGGGCGATCAGGACGAAGCTGAGGCGGCGGATGTCCGACCGCAAAAACCGCCGCTGGCCGCCGCTGGAGCGGAATGGCTCGACCAGTCCTTTTTCCTCGTAGAAACGGATCGCGGAGACCGAGAGACCGGTGCGAGCGGCGAGGTCGCCGATGGTTAGCGCTTTGGTCTGCGGCATGTTTGTCTCTTTCCTTTCCTCCCCGTTGCGCAGCAATGGGGAGGAAAAACAATTTCCTTGACCTCAACTTAACTTGAGATTGTACGAATCGCAAGCATGGAGATTTCGCGGGCTGAGTCAGCCGCTCACAAAGCGGCAATCATGCTTCCAATTCTTCCAACGAACCGATGTCGGCAAAGCGAGGAACAGCACATATGAAACTCAATCAGGTCACCGTAGGATGCCTCGACTATAACGGCTCCGTCGCTTTTTACCGGCGGCTCGGTCTCACCCAGATCGTCGACTCCCCGCCCCGCTATGCCCGGTTCGAGACGCCTTCGGGCGAGACCTTCTCGATCCACGCGGTAGATCAGGTCAGCGCGCATTCAACCCTGATCTATTTCGAATGCGACCAGCTGGACACCACCGTAACGCAGCTACAATCCGCGGGCATCATATTCGACACGCAACCAACAGACCAGAGCTGGGGCTGGCGCGAGGCGCGGCTGCGCGATCCGGCGGGCAACCCGCTCTGCCTGTTTTACGGCGGCGACAACCGCCGCTTCCCGCCCTGGCGGATCGACAACAAAACCAACAAGAAAGGAAGTGAAAAATGAACATCGGAAAACTGGAGCACGTCAACATAACAGTCAGCGACCCGCAACGCAGCGCCGCGCTGCTGCGCGATCTGTTTGGCTGGCATATCCGGTGGGAGGGGCCATCAATGTCGGCTGGCCACTCGATCCATATCGGGACTGAAGAGCAATATGTCGCGCTTTATACCAACCCCGAGGTTCGGGCGGCAGACCCGGCATATAACAAGGGCGAGCCAATGAACCATATCGGCGTGACTGTCGACGATCTGGACGCGGTCGAGGCGAAGGTCATTGCAGCTGGGCTGAAGCCGTTTGGTCATGATGATTATGATCCCGGCCGGCGGTTCTATTTTTTCGACTGGAACGGGATCGAGTGGGAAGTCGTCAGCTATAATTGATCAGACGTCATCCCGGACTCGGTCCGGGATGACGAAATTATTTCTGCGAGTTCTTACAAACTAGGATTAACCAGCACCTTCTCGCCCGTCGCCTTCTTCTCGTAACCCTTGGCAATGTCCGGATCGATCATGTCCATCAGACTGATCTCGCTCGAATAGTCGCTGTGGAAAATGCCGTTGCGTTCCTCGACGGTATACATGCGCATTTCCATCATCCGTTCGCCGCCGGCCTTTTCGAGATGCGGGGTGAGCAGCCAGCCGCCGACGCCCCAGTAGAGGCCGAGACCGCCGCCGAGGATGGTTTCGCCGGTGTCGAGACGGCCGTAGATATAGACCTGCTTGTTGACGGTCGAGCCGTAGACGCTGAATTCCGCGCCGCGCACGGCCGCTGCTTTCTCCATCGCGGTCAGGATATAGCTCGCCATCTTGCCGCCGCCAATCGCGTCAAAGCCGAGCGTCGCGCCGGTTTCTGCGAGAGCCGCAATCAGCTGCTCCATGAAATCACTCTTGCTGCTGTCGATGACATGGGTCAGGCCGATATCGGTCAGGATTTTCTTCTGTGCATCGCTGCGCACGATGGCGACCAGTGGCACGCCTTCCTTGAGGCAAAGCTTGGCGAGCATCTGCCCGAGATTGGACGCCGCTGCGGTATGGACCAAAGCTTCATGGCCTTCGGCGCGCATGGTGTTGAGAAAACCCTGCACGGTCATCGGATTGACGAACAATGACGCGCCTTCCTTGGCCGGCGCGCCTTCAGGCAGCGGCACGCACATCATCGCCGGCATCACCCGGTGGGTGCGGTACATTTCACCGCCGACGATGGTCACGACCTTGCCCATCAGCGCCTGCGCCGCATCGGATGATCCGGCTGCGACAACCGTGCCAGCGCCTTCATTTCCGGCAGCGAGCTTCTTGCCTGCACGGCCCTTGAAGAACGGCTGCATCACCGGGTCAACATCGGCAACCAGCGCCGGGTTGCCATCGACGGTTTCGCTGCGCACCGTGCTCATGTTGGCAGCAGCAGTCAGCAGACCGAGATCGGAAGGGTTGATCGGTACCGCTTCCATCTGCACGACAACTTCATGCTTTTTCGGCTCGGGCACGGCATAGGGCTCGATCGACAGGATCGACTTGCCGTCCTCGGTGACGGTGGTGAACAGTTGCTTTGCGTCGGGGAAATTGGTCATCGGATATTCCTCTCTCTTGTTTTTCTGGAAACTTTTGGCGGCATGCAGCGCGCCCATTCTTTCGGTGATCCCGAAAAATTCGGCCACCATTTCATCGATAATCTGTTTGGCAGTTTTTACCTCGTCAATCAAACTCCTTGCATCAACCCATCGGGTACATGATTTCCCGGCTGATCTTGTAGATCCGCTTCATCATCTCCGGACTGAGTTCCAGATCGGCGGCGGCAAAAATCTCCGGCAACTGATCGGTATGAGTGGCACCAACGATGGTCGAAGCGACAAAATCATGTTGTATCGACCAGGCGGTAGCCAGCGTCACCGGTGCGACGCCCAGTTCCTCGGCAATCGCCATGAAGCGCTTGGTCGATTCCTCCGACTTGGGATTGACGAACCGCTCGGCCATTTTCTTCTGCCGACCGCCGAGTTTGAGATAGGCAGAGAAACGCGCGCCTTCGGGCGTCGCCCCGTCATTATATTTGCCCGACAGAGCCCCGCCGGCAAGCGGCGAATAAGG
>NZ_JBATHY010000343.1:0-1589 GCF_049667325.1 Parasphingorhabdus sp.
CGCCTTCACCGACGACGGGATTTTTTTCCTTGGCGCATGACCGGTCTACGGGAGCACGGTGGACGACCATGCAACGCATGGTCTTGTCGGTTGCGGCGATGATCTTGCCGGTTTTGGAATCCCGGAACTGCGCGATCATCCCGCCGTCACCCATCTGTTGCCGGTTCGTGCCGATATATTCTAGGCCTGTATCATTCTCCTTGAAATCCTTCGCCATGAACGCGACGGTCATCGGCAACTGGTTTTCGAGAGCGATGGTTTCGGCATTGAACGAGCGCTCGGTTGTGATCGGCACGCTGTCTTCCAGAACCTTTTCACCGTTCACATACATTTCGAACCAGTTGTCGACCCATATTTCGGCGGTCACACCGGAGCTTTGGTCTTTATCCGCGGACACAGCTGGATTCTGATCCTGAGTCGCCGCGCATCCTGTGCTGAGAAGAAATGCCATCACCAGTAGTTTACGCATCAGATTTACCCTTTTCTTTCAATTTTTGTGTCGGCGACAAGGCCATGCATTCATTCAATTGTGGAAGGAAAGAGACGAAGCCGCAATAATTTTGCCTTCCATGGCACTCGTCATCGTCGCCCAATCGACATTCCCATCATCATGCGCGGGAAGCTTATCAAGTGGGCCGTCCAGTGCATAAAGCGTGATTATATATTCGTGCCGCGAACCCGGGGGTGAACAAGGGGATGTGTAACCTGTGCGCTTTTCATCCTTGTCTGCCCCTTCGTCCCCGATCGACGCCGGATTGCCGCGCGGCAACGCCCACGTCTGGACCGGAATATTCCATAGCAGCCAGTACTGGCTGGGCGGATCCTTCCCTTCGACGGTATCGCGGGGATAATGGTGCATTATGATAGATAGGCTTTCGGTCCCTGCTGGCACCTGTGTCCATTCCAATGGCGGTGTCAGCCCGTCACCCCCGTCGCGTGTGCATTTCAAATCGGCGGGTAACATGCCGTCATCGGTCAGCGCAGGACTGGTCAGCACAAAGCCGTCTTGCGCAGTAGCTTCCGGTGTCGGAGCAGCTGACCCGGTCGAGTCATATCCGCAGCCGGCCAGCAGCATTACCGCAAAGGGTAGAGCCATTGCGCGTATCACCGGCAATATTCTCCGGTTATCGGCTCGCCATCATTGGTGACTGTTCGTGTTTCGAACGTATAGCAACCCGCCGTCTTTCCCGGCTTGTAGCGAATATAATATGCTTCGCCCTGATAGGTGTAGTCCATGCTGCGCTGGCCAGATTCGTCTTCCGAGAAAACCAGATTTTCCACTCCGCCTCTTGGTGGAACACCCGGATCGAGACCGGGTCCACCAGATTTCGGAACCAAAGGGGAAATCCTGGGCAACTCGCGCATATTGGCAACCACGCCCATCAGGCATTGGACAATATACGGCGCCTCGGCCGATGTATGATAGCGGTAGCCATAAGAAGCATCGGGCTGGCCATTGCAGACATCGAGAGTTCCGGACGCGATCACGGTCCCGTCGGGATTGTTGTCACCGTAAATCGGAAAGCCGTCAAAGGCCCAACCGATGATCGCTGCATCGCCTTTATTTTTCATCTGATCAACCATGCAGG
>NZ_JBATHY010000344.1:0-2693 GCF_049667325.1 Parasphingorhabdus sp.
GGCCATGATAGACGTGCTTTTGCCAACACTTGCTCCCTCGGCTTTGAGAGCGGCAACTCGGACTAGTGCGCCTCCCGGTAAAGGAAGCATATTGGCCACACCGCCTATAACGCTGGTCTCCGCAGCCGATTTCAGACCAATTTTATGACCAATGAGCCGCGCAGAAAGGACGAATTCCAGAGCGTTAAAATAAATTGTCAATGGCACCGCGAACAGCGCCAGTATTATAATTGGTCCCAATCGTGCTTCTTGAAAGAGATCGGGCTGTGACCGGAATGAAAAATATATGCCTGCGATCAGAGCGAATACGGCGACGATCAGAATAATCTGACGGAAGCGATCATTGTGCATCGGAACCGATCCGATGACATGGTCGGCAGAAGCCATAATTTTCTGCAGTTTTTTGCGCAAAACCGGCTTTCCTCCGTAATCTGTGGAACCACTATGGCCCAACCTTTGAATATGGCTTTCCATCTAGCGGGAATATGGTTACCAAAACCTTATCAAGAGGGATGTTACACAGCCTTCGCATAGTCTGTTGAACCCGGAGACATCCAAAAATTTCTGAACAATCCAAATATCTCATACTGCACGCGTTCAGCCGCCGGAATTCCGGTGACGGGCTACTGGTCGATTTGACTTTGGAGGCCATGGCAGACGCGGGAATAGAAGCTGCACAGATCGAAATACTGGCGCTCGACCCTGAGAGTTTTGATAATTTTCCTCCTGCGCACCGCGCGCCGGGCGAACCCTTTGCCCAGTTCACACCAAAGCTGGCGATAGCGGCCTTCGAGCTGCTCGCAAATCAATTTTCCTCCGGCAAAGTGGAAAAGCTGGTTTCTCGGGCTAAGGGGCTGGTCGCGGTTGGCGGCGGTTATCTGGTTGCGGATTCCTTCGTCCGGCAATCAGGCGTGTTGCTCAATCATCTTGTCCAGCTCAGAACGGCGGCGCGGGCGCCGGTCCCGTCAATCTATCTTCCTCAAAGCGTTGGGCCCCTTCGCGGACCGGTAGGGCGGGCTGTCAAAAACAATCTCAATAAAGCCAGCCTGTTTTGCGCGCGTGACGACGTGACAATGGCTGAAATTGGCGGGGATAATATCATTCGCTGTGCCGACCTGGCAGTGCTCAAACTGGCTCGCACGGACGACATCGTCAATGGTCGCCAAACACACGGCGGAGACCCGATACTGGTGGGTCGCGATCTGCCACATGCTGGAGATTATGTGGAGCGACTGAAAATATTGGGACAGGCGCTTGTTGATCCGCTCTGGGCGGTTCAGGCGGATGTCGCGGGTGATCGAAGCGACCGGGCATTCTACCAGAGAAACGGAATGGGCGACGACGGAACACTGGCCGACATGTTGGCCAGCGGGAAAGGCGGGCCGGTCGTTTCGGTGCGGCTCCATGGTGCCATCGCAAGCCTTATAGCCGGTAGACCGGCCATACACCTCGCTTACGAACGCAAAGGATGGGGAGCCTATGAGGATCTCGGCCTCGGCAAATATGTTCATGATGCGAGAGGATTTGATCCGGCGCTGGTTGCCGACCAGATTAATCGTCTTGGTCAGGACCCTGCGGAATTTTGGGATTGCGTAAAAAAAGCCGCACCAAAATTGCAGGCTCAATATGATAATCTGGTGGGCGAGTTACGCCGCCTCTTGCTTTAAAGTTCCTGTTGCACCGAGATATTCCCGGATCAGGTGATCCCAGCGATAGCGCGACATGATGGCCTTGATCCGCTGCGACCGGGCGATCAATTTCTCGCGATCCAAACTGAGTGCATTTCGAATGGTTTGCTCAAAAGCGACAATGTCACTCGGGTCTTCCAAAAAGTAGATTTGCTCTTTGAGCAAGTCCCATTCCGGCAACATCTCGATATTTGTATCACGGCTCGCGATCACCATTTTTCCAAGACACAGGGCCTCGAGCAATGAAACCGGAAGACCTTCAACGTCTGAACCCGCTGCCACTGAAGTGAAGACAAAAATTTTCGTCTGCTCGAAAAACTTTTTCTTGTCAGTGCCCTGCAAGAAACCTGTAAATTCGATTTCTGCGGAACCGGCGGCGGCAACCAGCGCATCTCGATCCTCGCCATCTCCTGCGATCCCTGTCGAAACCTCGAGGCCATCCCTGTTCAGTCCGCTGACCGCCTCGATCAGGAACGGCAGGCCTTTTTTGCGCGAAAGACGGGAAATGGTTCCCAGATCAAATTGAAACGGCGCTTCGCTATCGTAGGATGATTCATCTTCGCGGGCAAAATCCGAAGCGACGCCCATTGGCAGGGTGAGGACCTTCTTTTCCAATTCTATCCG
The DNA here is from genome assembly GCF_049667325.1 of Parasphingorhabdus sp. Taxonomy (GTDB): domain Bacteria; phylum Pseudomonadota; class Alphaproteobacteria; order Sphingomonadales; family Sphingomonadaceae; genus Parasphingorhabdus. Next base: position 2,313 of record NZ_JBATHY010000344.1, read on the forward strand.
CTCGGAAGCGTCGAACAGATTCAGCGCAAATTTCCTTTGCTGCGCGTTCACACAAAACAGCCTGTCGGAGGCCCGAATGATTTTCCGCGCAAAGGCTCGGCCGATGGGACCCAATCTGGAAAATATTTCCAGATCGGACGAGTGGTTTTGGATCACATACGATGTGCCGCAAATCAGCTTCATCAGATAAGCGATCAGGCCCTGTGGCATCACCCAATGGGCGTAAATCAGATCCAGCTTCTCTTTTCTTGCCAAGCGAAAAGTCGCAAGAAATTCTGCCAGCAAAAAGGGCAAAATCAGAAGTGCGGTAATCGGACGGTTTTTAAGATTAGGCAAAATCGCGGGATAAGCCAGTTGTTGCCATTTCTCTGGCCAAAAATA
>NZ_JBATHY010000345.1:0-6824 GCF_049667325.1 Parasphingorhabdus sp.
GAAAATGCGTGTGGGCAAATCCCACACGAAGACCCTGCGATTGTTGGGAGATAAGTTGGGTGTCATAATATGTATGCTCAGAAAGGTCGCCCGGCACCAAGGGAGGAGGTGTGATGCCGGGCGACGAGCGGATTTCCGCTGATATATTCAAAGCGAAACATCCGCTCTAACCTTTGTCGCATGGACCGTTCCATAAACATGTTTGGACGGTCGAATAATTGCCCGGATTTGCAAAGGGAATGGCAAGAAAAATCAAAATAGCGACTCCAGAAAGATAGTGACTAATTACTATCTTTTATATATGAGTGCAATATGAATCGTAAAAACCTGACATCGAAACTACGCCGAGCCGCAACGGTTGAAGCCGTGATTGCACTCTCGGCATCGTCGAATCCCGCCGAAATCACCACTGCGCAAATCGGCGATTATATGGACGTGACGCAGGGGGCATTGTTCCGCCATTTTTCCACCAAACAGGAAATCTGGACGGCGGTGATGGATTGGACGGCAGAAAATTTGCTGGCCCGCCTTGACCAGATTGAATGTGACAATCCGATGGATGAGCTAGAGGCAATGCTTTCTGCGCATGTGGAGTTTGTCGTCACTCATCCCGGTGTCCCGCCCATTCTCTTCGGGGAGTTACAGCGCAGTGGCGAAACTCCGGCAAAGGCGCGTTTACAGGAACTCATGGTGGAATATGGTGCGCGGTTGGCAAACAGGCTCACAGCGGCGAAAGCTGCACGCCTCATTGCTAGCGATACCGATATTCCCGCTGCGGCAATCATGTTCCTTGGCATCGTTCAAGGCTTGGTGATGCAAACCATGATGACCGGCGACTTCGGCGCGATGCGCGAAATGTCTGGTCGGCTTTTCAACATCTATTTGAGCGGGATCGGAGCTAAAAAATGAAACTGCCTGCCGTCCTCAACCGGCGTAACCTGACCATCGCTGCCGTGCTAGTGCCATTGGTTCTGCTCTTCATCTGGGTGGCATTGAGGGCCGGTCCTTTGGCTCCAATCAACGTCACGGTCGCGGCAGTGGAAGAGCGCGCAATAGCGCCATCACTATTTGGCATTGGCACAGTCGAAGCGCGCTATACACAAAGGGTCGGATCGACCGCACCGGGGCGTATCACGATGCTGGTCGTCGATGTTGGTGATAGAGTCGAGCAAGGACAGTTGCTTGCGCAAATCGATCCTGTTGACCTTAATCAACGGATAGATGCAGCAGCAAGCACCGAAGCGAGAAATGCCGCGATGGAGCAATCGGCTTCGGCGCAAATCTCGGATGCCAGCGCCCGTGTAAGGTTGGCCCGGACGCAAGCAGCAAGGGTTGAAGCACTTATTAAAGACGGTTGGGTTACCGAGGCGATGGTCGACCAGCGCAGACAGGAACTAGCGGCAGCACAAGCCGGCCTTGCCGCCGCTCAGGCAAATCTCGCGGCAACACAGCAAGACAGAAGCCGCGCAGGCCTCGACCGTTCTGCACTGATTGCCCAGAAAGCAAATTTGCGGCTGGTCGCGCCAAGGGCCGGACTCGTAGTCACACGCGCGGTGGAACCCGGAACAACGGTTGTTGCCGGACAAACAGTGGTCGAGATCGTTGATCCGGCGGAACTGTGGATCAACGCTCGCTTTGACCAAACCCGTTCGGGTGGTTTAACCTCAGGCCTTAAGTCCAAAATTGAGCTGCGTTCAAAGCCCGATACTATGATTGCTGGGTCGGTTATCCGCGTGGAGCCTTTGGCCGATGCCATCACCGAGGAGATCCTTGCCAAGATCGGCTTTTTAGCAATGGAGAACCTACCTCCCATTGGCGAATTGGCCGAAGTTACGGTCATACTTCCGGCAGAAAAGAAAAGCATCGCCATACCGAATTCCGCCATCCAGAACGTGAATGGCAAGATCGGTGTTTGGGCACTTCGTGACGGCGATCTAACCTTCGTTCCTGTTTCGCTTGGCGCTGCCGATCTGGATGGTTGGGTTCAGATCAAAGTCGGCCTCAAGAAAGGCGACCAGATTATAACCCACAGTGCGGCTGAACTATCAGCAAACAGCCGCATTTCAATTGTCGATAAACTGCCATGATCAGTCTTGCTGGCCGCGATATTATCCATGGCTGGGGCAAATTCCTGCTGACCGGTGTCGGACTTGGCTTGCTAATTGGTGTTACTCTTTCAATGGCCGGGGTGTATCGCGGCATGGTCGATGATGCGCAGGCGCTACTAGACAATAGCGGCGCTGATTTGTGGGTGGTGCAAAAGGACACGCTTGGACCTTATGCGGAACCATCCAGCCTGAATGAAGATACAAAACATCCTGTTCGCGCGATGCAGGGAGTGGAACGCGCGGCGGGCGTCACCTATTTGACGATGCAGATTGTTTATAGGGGCCGCGACGTTCGGGTGATGGTTGTCGGCGCCGATATGTCGCGCATGGGTGAGCCAGGCCAGCCAACGCATTTGATAGCGGGCCGGCAGATTGTGCGCGGCCATTATGAAGCCGTCGCAGACGTTAAAACCGGCTTTGCAATCGGCGATACGGTTCAGGTCCGACGCAACAAATATCGCATTGTGGGCTTGACGAGCCGTATGGTTTCTTCCGGCGGTGATCCGATGCTGTTTCTGACATTGAAAGATGCCCAACAGGCACAGTTTCAAAAAGACAGCGATGCGATCATACAGCAACGCGCCCGCACCGACGCCAGCCCCATTCTCAATCCTCCGGGAAATCCCGCAGTTGCAACTGCGGTCAATGCGGCACAGACGGGAAACACCAATGTGAACGCCATTTTGGTAGCGATCAAGCCAGGCGCAGATGCAGATAGCGTCGCCGCTGATATCCGCCGATGGCAGCGGATGACGGTCTATACCCACGCGCAGATGCAGGAAATTCTCGTCGAAAAGCTTATCGCCAATTCAGCGCGCCAAATCGGCATGTTTCTTGTCATATTGGCAATTGTCAGCGCCGCGATTGTAGCCTTCATGATATATACTATGACGATAGGCAAAATCCGAGAGATTGCGGTGTTGAAACTGATTGGCACGCGCAACCGAACGATCTCGTGGATGATCCTGCAACAGGCACTTGGGCTGGGTTTGATCGGGTTTGTTGTCGGCAAGATAGCTGCGACTTTATGGGCACCGTTTTTTCCCAAATATATATTACTGCTACCCAGCGATTCTATGCTCGGTTTTGCCATCGTGATGGTGATTTGCACATTGGCAAGCTTTCTGGCCATTCAGGCGGCGCTCAAGGTTGATCCGGCGGAGGCAATCGGTGGCTGAGGGTATTCGCATCGAAAATATCGTCAAAACCTATGGCAGCGGCGACACCGCCGTTCATGCGCTTCGCGGGTCCAGTATGCAGGTCGAAGCAGGTGAAGTGGTGGGTTTGATCGGTCCGTCTGGCTCGGGGAAAAGCACACTGCTCAAATGCCTTGGTGCGGTTATTGAGCCTACGTCCGGCCGAATGTTCATCGGTGACCGTATGATCTATGACGATAAATGGCTGGTGAAAGATCTGCGGGCGCTACGCCGTGATCTTATTGGGTTCATCTTTCAAGCTCCCTATCTCATCCCCTTTCTGGATGTGACTGACAATGTGGCGATTTTGTCGATGCTTGCGGGCACACCGAACAACAAGGCAAGGGGGCTGGCTCGGGACCTTCTGGATGCACTAGATGTCGGTCACCGCGCCGCCGCGATGCCCTCGCAACTATCTGGCGGAGAACAGCAGCGCGTAGCAATCGCGCGGGCGCTCATTAACCGTCCGCCAGTGATTCTTGCCGATGAACCAACAGCACCGCTGGATGGTGAACGTGCTCTGGCGGTTGTGAAACTATTGGATGAAATGGCTCAGCAATATGAGACTGCCATTATCGTTGTCACCCATGACGAAAAAATCATCCCGACTTTCCGCCGCCTGTATAATATCCGTGACGGCGTCACCCATGAAGAAATCCAAGGATGAACCTGAGCTAGCGGCATCCGCCTGTGGCATTTTATCATGGCTGCCCCATCGATACGAAATTAGTAGCTCTTAATTGCTGAAACAAGAATGGTTTGATCAGGTAGTGCTGGAGATCGAAATGGCCTCGCTAGCGCCTTGCCATATGTCAGCTATCTCAAAGGCTCCGCCGATCCATATTTATGAAGAACACTAATAGAAGCTGCATTGGTCCATTGAACAATCGATCCGGCGGGCATGGCTCCGGCCGTGCGCGATATCTCTCTGCCTTTTGATATTAATATCAATGAAGGAATCGATCGGATGTTGAAACGTCCGGCTATCTCCTGTTCTGCTTCAGTATCCAGCTTTGCGACGCGCACATTCGGTTCAAGCTGCCCAGCTGCCGCGTCAATCGCCGGTGCCATCTGACGGCACGGGCCACACCAGCTGGCCCAGAAATCAACAAGCAGCGGAATGTCGCTAATGCTGGCGTGTTTATGGAAGTTTCCGGAATTCAGAATGACTGGCTTTCCCTCAAACAGGGGCTTGCCGCATTTCCCGCACTTACCGTTCCCCTTCAGCTTTTGCGATTGAATCCGGTTGGTCGTGCTGCAGGAGGGGCAAATGATCATCAATGGATCAGTCATATATCAAGTCTCCCGTTCGTCTTGTTCGTTAATTTTGCAGGCTATGAACCGATATCAGTTTCCGCATTATCGGTAACATTACGTATTTAGACAGCATGGTTGGTAACCCTAGTCAGAGTTTGATCCCAATACACCCAAATGATGAAAGGTAGCGGCATTGGAAAAGATGAGACTAAATCGCCAGCCAAAACCACAAATAATTTCTCGCGAATTAGGCGTGCAGCAGCCTGTAACTTCGTGATCGAAGCATTGTCGAAACCTAGCAATCAACCCTGAATTCGGTGAGAGACCCCATGACAAGTAGAAATAAAATTCTGGTTCTTGCCTTGGCGACAGTTCTTGTTGCAGCAGGCATATATTATGCCTTCTCAGGAGATGCTGCGAAAGATTCCGATACATCTGCGGTAACGGCGACCGCCAAACCGGGAACCATTTCGGCAGCGCAAATCAAAAAGCTCGGCATCCGGATTGTCGCGGCACAGGCTGCTGACGAGGTTCCACTCGGCACCGTCCCGGCAATGGTCAGCTTACCACCGGAAGCAAGCGTCGCGGTAGCCGCACCATTTGATGGAGCGATAATCCGGCTGTTTGTGGTAGAGGGACAGGCGGTAGCGCAAGGAGCTGCCCTTGCATCGGTAAAAGCCCGCGAACCGTTGCAGATCGGCGCCGATCTGTCTCGGGCCCGTGCTCAATTGGGACTGGCCCAAGCGAACGCCCGGCGATTGAACCAGCTCACCAGTGAAGGCATTATTGCTGGCGCACGGGCTGACGAAGCCAATGCAGCGCTGCACGAAGCGCAGATCAACATATCCGAGTATCAACGAATATTGTCGCAAGCCGGTGCCGGCGGCAGCGGTCAGATGACCCTACGCGCACCAATCGGGGGTCGTGTATCAGCGATCAACGTCCAGACCGGCGGTCCGGTTGACACGATGACGGCACCTTTTGTGATCGAGAAAACATCGTCTTACATGCTTGACATTCAATTGCCCGAACGGCTTGCGAAGAAAGTTATCCCCGGTCTGACGGTGGAGTTGCAATTGCCCGGGACATCCGATGATGTTGATCCTGTTGCTGTCAGCGGAACGATCATTTCGGTCTCGCCTTCTCTCGACCCGATGACCCGTTCAGTCATGGCAAAAGCCCGCATCGGCGCAGCGCCCGGGATGGTTGCGGGTAAAAGCGTCCTGGTGACGATCAAGGGGGATGGCAGCGAGACCGGTGTGTCGGTTCCGGCAATGTCGGTCACGCGTATCGACGACAAGGACTATGTGTTCGTGCTTTCAGGCGATCGCTTTACCAGGCGCGAAGTGACACTGGTCGCTCGATCCGGCGACAACGCAATCCTGAGCGCTGGATTAAAGGCGAACGAAAAGGTCGCAGCGAGCGGCATTGCCGAGCTCAAAGTCATGATGGCCGAGGATTGATCCTATGCTCCGGCAACTGGTAGAAAAAGCTTTAGCCTTTCGCATGGCCGTGATCGCCATAGCCACCGGACTGGCGGGTTTTGGTGCCTATGCGTTTATCAACCTGCCCATCGATGCTTTCCCCGATATCAGCTCGACGCAGGTGAAGATCATCCTCAAAGCGCCGGGTATGACACCTGAAGAAGTGGAAAGCCGGGTCATCACACCCATTGAAATGGAGATGCTTGGTATTCCCGATCAGACGGTCCTGCGTTCGGTGGCGAAATATGCCATCGCAGACATCACGATCGACTTTCAGGATACGACCGATATCTACTGGGCGCGTAGCCAGGTGGCGGAGCGGTTGAACGGAGTGATGGGAGAAATTCCGGCGACGGTAACCGGCGGAATGGCACCTATTTCAACGCCATTGTCAGACATGTATATGTTCACGCTTGAAGGGCCACAATCGCTAGCTGAAAAACGCAGTATTCTGGATTGGGTCATACGACCGGCGCTACGCACGGTGCCCGGCGTAGCTGATGTCAACGCACTCGGCGGCTATGTTGAAACTTATGAAGTCGTGCCCGACAATGCTGCGCTCGCCGCAACCAATCTAACCATTGAAGATTTGCGCAGCGCGATTGAAAGCAGCAATCGAAATGACGGTGCAGGACGGCTGACCACCGGAGAGGAATCTCTCATCGTCCGCGCGGTTGGCGCTATCCGGAACCTCGGTGATCTGTCGGACATCATTGTCAAATCCGAAGGCGGAATGGTTGTCCGTGTCGGCGATGTAGCGCAGGTCCGAACAGGCAGCC
>NZ_JBATHY010000346.1:0-4310 GCF_049667325.1 Parasphingorhabdus sp.
AACCCATTTACCGCAGCAATCCAAGGCTTGCGGGTGGTCTTGACGATATGGCTGGTCCATTTGGCGAAGAAATCCTCGAGATAGAAATCGGCTGCGGACTTGTCGTACATTTCCTTGATGTCCGCACCGGCGGCAAAAGCCTTGTCGCCAGAGCCGGTTAAAACCGCGCAATTTTGTGTCTCGTCAGCCTGAAAAGCCGCAAAAGCGTCGATCAATTCATCCAGCACTTGGCTGTTCAGCGCGTTCAGCGCTTGCGGCCGGTTGAGCGTGATCAGCGTGACTGGTCCGCGCTTTTCTGTCAGGATGGTTTCATAAGTCATAGCGGTTTCCACTCTTCCTTTGCCGGCAGCGGCGCGAATATATTGTCGATCCATTCAGCGCTGACTTCGTCCGGCGTCGCCGGATTCCATTTCGGGTCGTTGTCCTTGTCGATTATCAACGCCCGCACGCCCTCGAGGAAATCGTGCATCACCAGAACATGATAGCCGATCCGGTATTCATTGCGCATTTCATCGGCAAAGCTCTCCATCACCGCGCCTTCCTTGAGCTGGCGCAATGCGACTTTGCAGGTCTGCGGGCTTTTGGTGCCAAGCGTATCGCGCTCTTTCTCGGCCCATTCGCTATCATCCGCTTCCAGCGCTGCCAGAATGTCTTCAAACCGGTCCGAAGCAAACAGCTTGTCGATCTTGTCGAGATTGCTGGTGATCCGCGCTTCGGGCATATTAGCCGAAAGCTGGCCCAATATACCTTCGATACGGTCGGGTTTATCGGAAATCCGCTGTTTCGCTTCTTCCAATGCTTCCGATTGGAGATAATGGGTAGCGATACCCACTTCCTTGCACTCGGCACCATCCAGACGCGCACCAGTCAGCGCAAGAAACTGGCCCAATCGGCCTTCGAGCCGCGAGAGATACCAGCCCCCCCCAACATCGGGAAATAGCCCGATTCCGGTCTCCGGCATGGCGAAACGTGTATGTTCTGTTGCCACGCGATATTTGGCCGGTTGCGAAATTCCGACGCCGCCGCCCATGGTAATGCCGTCCATGAAGGCGACCACTGGTTTGGGATATTCAAACAGCAGATGGTTGAGCTGATATTCCTTGTAGAAAAACTCGCGGCCCTTTTTTCCGTCGCTCATGCCGGATTCGCGGAGCATCGAAATGTCACCGCCAGCACAAAAGCCTCTGCCTTCGCTATGGTCGATGATTACCGCTTCGACCTCGTCGTCGTCACGCCATTCCAGAAGCGCGTCGATCATTCCGAGACACATGTCGAGGTTGAGCGAATGGAGAACTTTGGGCCGGTTCAGGCTGATATGCCCGACCCGTCCGGATTTTCTGATGATAAGATCTTCTGTCATAATTTTCCTATTGCCGGAGCAGTTCCCGCGAAACGATCATTCGCATGACCTGATTGGTACCCTCCAAAATGCTGTGGACCCGCAAATCGCGCCAGAAGCGCTCGATCGGATAGTCCTGCAAATAGCCATAGCCGCCAAAGAGCTGCAGCGCGTCATTGGCAATCTTGCTGCCATTGTCGGTCGCCAGCCGCTTGGCCATGGCGGCAAATTTGGTTTTGTCCGGCGCGCCTTCCGTCACCTTTGCGGCCGCAAGATAGAGCAACGCCCGCGAAGCTTCGAGATCGGTTGCCATATCGGCGAGCATGAACTGGGTGTTCTGGAAATCGCTGATCGCCTTGCCAAATTGCTTGCGTTCCTTGGTATAATTTACCGCTTCGTCGAGGCAGCGCTGCGCGCCGCCGAGCGAACAGGCGCCGATGTTCAGACGTCCGCCATCAAGACCTGCCATCGCAATGCGAAAGCCTTCACCATCATCACCGACCCGGTTTTCGGCGGGCACGCGGACATTGTCGAAGTGCACCTGCGCAGTGGGCGAGGCATTCCAGCCCAGTTTGCGTTCGGGGGCGCCAAAGCTCACGCCTTCCATATCCTTTTCGATAACCAGACAGGTAACACCTTTCGCGCCGTCATCGCCAGTCCGAACCATCGTGACATAGACATCATTGACCCCAGCGCCTGAGATGAACTGCTTGCCGCCATTGACGATATAATCGTCGCCGTCCCGCCTGGCGCTGGTCTTCAGCGCCGCTGCGTCCGAACCGCTACCTGGTTCGGTGAGGCAATAGCTGGAAATCTTTTCCATCGGAATCAGATCGGGTAGAAATTTATCTTTAATCACCTGCGATCCGAAGCAGTCGATCATCCAGCTTGCCATATTGTGGATCGAGATAAAGCTGCTGGTCGCCGGGCAACCGTAAGCCATGGCTTCCATGATAATCGCACTCTCAAGCCGACCGAGCCCGATTCCGCCCGATTCCTCGCTGATATAAATGCCACCGAAACCGAGATCAGCGCTTTGCTTGATAACCTCGCGCGGGAATATATGCTTTTCATCCCACTCGGCCGCATGCGGTGTAATTGCATCGGCGGTGAATTTCTGCGCCATTTCCTGAATGGCAAGCTGGTCTTCGGTCAGGGAAAACTGGGTCATATCTATTTCTTGCTTTTTGCCATGGCAGCGGCGGTTGATTCTGTTTCTCGCATTACCCGCAATATGTTGCCGCGGGCGATTTTTGCAAGGTCAGCGGCGCTATATCCTCGCCTTGCCAGTTCGGCAAACAGCACGGGGTAGGTCGACACATCGGACAGGTCGTCCGGAGTGAACGGGATCCCGTCATAGTCACCGCCCAGACCGATATGGTCGATTCCAGCGACATCGCGGATATGATCGATATGGTCGGCGATATCCTTGGCGGTTACCGGCGGCATAGGATTTGCGTCGTTCCAATTTGCAAGATGGGCTGTCCGCACTGCAGCATGTCCGGGATATAGTGCAGCCGCACGTGCTTCTTCGGCCTTTTCCGCCGCCGCCCAATCCCGGTTCTCGGCATTTACGTAAGATGGCACGAACGTAACCATCACCAGTCCGCCATTGGCCGGCAGTCGCTTCAATACCGCATCCGGTACGTTGCGGGGGTGTTTGGTGACACCATCAGCAGAGCTATGGCTGAAGATCACCGGCGCTTTGGTCACATCCAGCGCGTCGTTCATAGCGGCTTCGGACACGTGGCTGATATCGACCATCATCCCGAGGCGGTTCATTTCCTCAACCACCGAAACACCAAATTCGGACAGGCCGTCGCTTTTCGGCGCATCGGTCGCGCTATCGGCCCAGTCGAGCGTCTTCCAGTGGGTCAGCGTCATATAGCGCGCTCCGAGCGCATAGGTTTGCCGGAGCACAGCGAGCGAATTACCGATCGAATGGCCGCCTTCCATACCGATCAGCGAAGCGACGCGGCCCTTTTTCTGAGCAGCGTGGATATCGGCAGCGGTCAGCGCGAGCTGCAGGTCACCCGGATATTGTGCCACCAGCCGGTGGACAATGTCGATCTGCTCGATCACCCGCTGGACTGCTTCGTATTCCGGCAGTTCTGGATCGATCCAGACCGACCAGAATTGACCGCCGACTCTGCCTTCTCTGAGTCTCGCAATATCGGTGTGCATCGGCCTCGTTCCATGGCCGGTGGTTGACTGAGTGTCGCGGAAGTCGAATTGCGAGAGATCGCTGTCAAACCGTTCGGCAATCTGCTCTGGCGCGTCGTTATGCCCGTCAATTACGGGGTTTTTGGCGAGCACCTGTTGTGCGAGCTGATCCGGCGTTTGCGCCTGTAGCGACGACGCACCCAGCATGGCGACAGCGAGGGTAAGACTGCGGATGGTTTTGATTGTTTTCATGCAATCGGGTCTAGTCGCGCAGGACCCTCGCGGCAAATAGCTTTTTTGCTATTTTCTGGTCATTGCGCTTGTACCAGCGATTGCCGATATTACGCTCGGCGGCAAGCATCTGTGTCCGGGTGCCATCGGCGAAATCGACGTCCGGCTCCATATGGGCGATCGGATCGCGATAGGCTTCGTCGGCCGAAACAATGGTCCAGCCTCGCTGTTTCAGCGCCGCCGCCAGATCATCGACGAACATGGCCGCGAGATCGGTTTCGTGGAGCAGGATCATCTGCACCGGCGCTCTGCCTAGCGTCCGCCGCGCCAGATCGTCAGAAAACTCGGCCGATTGCACATAGGATTCGACAAACAGGTCGCGCAGCGCGTTCCAGTCCATCAATTTCCCCGCCTTGGCCGCAGCAATCGCCATATCCTCCATATACCAGTCCGACGCGTCGACCGTCACATAGCCGTTCATCAACCCGCGTTGCTTTAGGCCCGCACGGACCGCGTCGCGCTTGGCCATGTTCCTCCCTCCTTCATCGAGAAACGGAAACCGGAACCACGGGCGATA
>NZ_JBATHY010000347.1:0-2199 GCF_049667325.1 Parasphingorhabdus sp.
GGTGTTGATGACAAAATCGACGTTCTCGCTACCGACCTGTTCGAGCGCCGCCTGTATTTTCGGAATCATCTGGGGAAACTGGTCATCGACAATCACCGTGCCGTCTTCGCCAACCGACACGGCGATATTGCCGCCAACACCGAACAGTACATAGAAGCCATCCGCCAGTTTTTCGGTCATGATCTCGGTTTTTTCAAAGTCCCAGCCAAAGGCGCCGTGCAGTTGGTCAGCCGACATCAACGGGCCGTGCGGAGCCGGCTTTTCCGAAACCGGTTTTGTTGATTGATCGCCATGGGCCAGCGCGGGCGAGACCGTCGATAGTGCCAGAGCCATCCCCAGGATTCCGGTAGCCTTGCACATATAATCTCTCCCTTTTGGTAAAAATCCTATTTCAGAATGCCCGCCATGATCAGATCGACGGTCTGCTCGCGATAGGCATCGCGCATCCGCGTGTCGAAATCTTCGCGGCCATAGCAATATTTCCAGACCAGCTTGCCGGTAAAGAAACGGTCGGCGGCGCCGGTGACGGCGGAATAGAAGAGATCGGGATCGACCGTGCGGAACACTCCGGACTTGATGCCTTCGCCGACAAAAGTCTTGTAGGCCTCGGAAAGCGGTTTGAGATATTTGTCCGCGATGTTGCGCGCGCCCTCGGGTGGCAGCTCACGGATCAGGCGCATCGTCAACCGGTTGAGATAGGGAAACTCGTAATAGGTATCGATCACCGCACCGATATGGTGGCGCAGCTTGTCTTCCGGCGGCATGTCCTTTTTGATCAATAGCCCGACCTGGACCAGAATATTGTCCATATCGCGCTCGAGAATCGCTTCGAGCAGGCCGTCCTTGTTACCGAAATAATATTTGACGAGGGCACTGTTGAGGCCGGACAGGACCGATAGCTCGCTAAAGGAGATATCAATCGTATCGCCCTGGCGCATGATTTGACTGGCGGTCTCGATCAGCTTCTCACGCGCGCCCGCTTCATTCTCTTTGGCCACCAGTTTTTCGACGCTCATATATCTTCCCCTATGCGCACGATATCACAAATTTTTTCACTTATAGACAGGTTCTTCCCACCATGGGAAGCTGTCAGGCAGGTCGCTCGAAACTTTATCCGGATAGTCGGGACTGCGCTTCTCGAGAAAGCTCGCAATGCCTTCTTTCGCATCGGCCGATTTCGCGCGATTATAGATGATCCGGCTGTCGACCTTATGCGCTTCCATCGGGTGGGCGGCAGCGGGCAATTGCCACAGCATCTGGCGGGTCACAGCTATTGATACCGGCGCGGTATTGTCGACAATCTCCCGCGCCAGAGCATATGCGGCGGGTAGCAGATCTGCCGGCTTGTGCAGTGAACGGACAAGTCCGCCGTTTATCGCTTCCTGCGCATTAAAAACCCGTCCGGTCAGACACCATTCCAGCGCTTGCGCCCTGCCGACCAGATTGGGCAGGAACCAACTGGCCGCGCCATCGGGTGCAATCCCGCGCCGGGCGAAGACAAAGCCGAAACGCGCGTTCTCGCTGGCCAGCCGCATGTCCATCGGCAGCAACATCGTCGCGCCAACACCCACGGCAACGCCGTTGATCGCGCCGATAACCGGCTTGAGACATTGATAAATCCGCAGGATCAGCAAGCCACCGCCATCGCGAACCCGGGGATCGGAATAATCCTCCACCGGCTCTGCGCTGGCGAAGGGTTTCTTGCCATCTTCCGGGGTCAGGTCTGCGCCCGCGCAAAAGGCGCGGTTGCCGGCTCCGGTAACCACAACCGCCCGCACATCATCATCAGCATCGATCCGGTCAAAGGCATCGGTCATTTCCTTGATCATCGTCCCGGTAAAGGCATTCATCTTTTCCGGACGATTGATCGTGATCGTCGCGATATTGTCGGCGACGTCGTAAAGGATCTGCGTGTAACCGGTCATGGAAATCTCCTGATGTGACAAAAAGGGCCGCGAGTTTCTCGCAGCCCCTTCGTTTGTCTTGGCTAGCGCGGTGCCATGCGGATACCACCATCAAGGCGCACATCTTCACCGTTGAAATATTGGGTTTCGATCATGCACATGGCGAGTGCCGCATATTCGTCCGGTACGCCCAGTCGCGGAGGATGCGGAACCATGGCACCAAGAGCGTCACGGACATTTTGCGGGGCACCGGCAAGCAGCGGCGTATCAAAGATACCCGGCAGGATGGTGTTGA
>NZ_JBATHY010000348.1:0-26697 GCF_049667325.1 Parasphingorhabdus sp.
AACGGCCGATCGTGATCATCACGTCCAACAACGAGAAGGAGCTTCCCGACGCCTTCCTGCGCCGCTGCTTCTTCCACTATATCAAATTCCCGGATCGCCAGACGATGCAGGAAATCATCAACGTCCACTTTCCTGATATTCAGGGCATTTTGGTCAAAAAGGCGATGGACATTTTCTACGACGTCAGGGACGTTCCCGGACTCAAGAAAAAGCCGAGCACCAGCGAATTGCTCGACTGGCTGAAACTGATTCTCAACGAGGACATGCCGTTAGAAGTGCTGCAATCGAAAGACTCGAGCAAAGCAATCCCGCCGCTGCACGGCGCGCTGCTCAAGAACGAGCAGGATGTCATGCTGTTCGAACGACTGGCATTCATGGCAAAACGGGAAGCGCGGTGAACTTATTTTTTTGGCGAGTTATAGCTTTATTGCTGCTCGGCAATAGTTCCGCGCCCGCAACCGCTGCCAGTTTTATCTGCAGTTCTGCGTCGGACCATTATACAGAGTTCAAGCACGATCTGAGTAAAGAATTTAAGTCCATTACCGCCAATGTTGAATTCGTACTTCAACGAGACGGCGAGTATCGACCTGCTGCAAACATATATTTTCATTCTGCTGTTGAACCGAAAGAATCGGTCGGATTTCAAATTCTGCAAGTAACGGAGGATGGGCCTTTGGTGGTCTTGGCCAGAAGCACTGATCCCAATCTTCCAGACGAAGAATATGTTGCGGATGCCTCGGATAAATCGACTGTTTCTTTCCAGATAGATTTAGAAGAAAAGGTCCTTTCTGCTAGGATTGAAGGAGTACAGAAATCGATCCCGTTACCATTTACGATAGACATGATCAGCTTCGGTTGCTCGACCGGGGAATTTCATTTTTCTAATATACTTATCCAAGAAGGCGAGTGAAACACGATGTTCTTTAACTTCATGGACGAACTCCGGGCGGCCGGAATTTCTGCTTCGCTCAAGGAACATCTCGTGCTGCTCGAAGCGCTCGACAAGGATGTTATCCGTCGCAGTCCGGAAGAGTTTTACTATCTCTCCCGTGCGACGTTCGTGAAAGACGAAGGCCTGCTGGACCGCTTTGATCAGGTGTTCTCGAAGGTGTTCAAGGGCATCGAAACCAATTACGGCTTGCAGGAAGAAGAAATTCCGCTCGGCTGGCTGAAAGCGGTCGCTGAAAAATATCTGTCCGAAGAGGAGATGGAAAAGATCAAGTCTCTCGGCAGCTGGGAAGAAATTATGGAGACGCTGAAAGAGCGTCTCGAAGAGCAAGAAAAGCGCCATGAAGGCGGCAGCAAGTGGGTCGGCACGGGCGGCACTTCACCTTATGGCAATTCGGGCTATAATCCCGCAGGTGTGCGGATTGGTGGCGAAGGCGGTCAGAAAAAAGCAATCAAGGTGTGGGACAAGCGCGAGTTTCAAAATCTCGACAACACCAAGTTGCTGGGAACGCGCAATATCAAGGTCGCGCTTCGCCGACTGCGTAAATTCGCCCGCGAAGGCGCACAGGACGAGCTGGACATCAACCGGACCATCGACGGCACGGCCAAAAAGGGCTGGCTCGATATCCATATGCGCGCCGAACGGCATAATGCCGTGAAACTGCTGCTTTTCCTTGATGTCGGCGGGTCGATGGATCCCTTCATCAAGCTTTGCGAAGAACTGTTCAGCGCGGCTACCGGCGAATTCAAAAATCTGGAATTTTTCTATTTCCACAACTGCCCCTATGAAGGCGTTTGGAAAGACAATCGCCGGCGCTTTTCAGAACGTACCAATACGTGGGATATCCTTCACAAATATGGCCATGACTATAAGCTGATATTTGTCGGTGATGCGTCGATGAGTCCTTATGAGATTACCCATCCAGGCGGTTCGGTCGAACATTTCAATGAAGAGGCCGGGGTAACCTGGATGCACCGGTTGACCAATACCTATCCCGCTGCGGCCTGGTTAAATCCCGTGCCGGAAAAACAATGGGGCTATTCGCAAAGCGTCAAGATCATCCGCGAGTTGATGAACGACCGGATGTATCCGCTCACGGTCGATGGCCTGAGCGATGCCATGAAAGAACTGACCCGCAAACAGGGTTAGGCGTCAGCCTTCAACCGCTAACAAGGTTGTGCCGTCATATTTCTCGGCCGCCGGTTCAAAGATTTCGGACTTTTCGAAATGCAGGTCTTCCACGCGAACATCTTTCAAACCGGAAAGCTTGAACGTTCCAAGCTTGATCTCCTTCGGCGGCTGGCCGTCTTTCTCCAGCGGCACGGCATCGACGTACATCTCGTCATGCCGCGTATAGAGAATATGCGGCGCCAGCTTGAAAGTCGTGTTGTTATAGGTCGCGGCCACACATTTTTTCAGTGCAACGCCTTCGAAAAATTCTTTGCTTGGTAACATGGCCGCAAATTATCAGAATTCCGACCAAAAGCAATAATTATGTTGCAGTGCAGCATATTTAATAAAGAAGAAAATCTCCCAGCGCCTCGCCCCATGCCCGTTCGTCCGGTACAGCAATGGCTTCCAGGTCTTTGGCGGTTGACGACGGATTCTCGATCCATTCGCGCAAGAACGGTCCTCCGTTGATCACATCGAAAGCCAGTCTGCCTTCCTCATATTCATAAGGGAAGTCCCGCCACAGATCATATCCCGGATAGAGTTTTCCAATGGCTTTCAACGCCAGCGCCTGCAGTCGCCATGGCCGGAAAGACTGGTGATCATAAACCGGGCCTTCGGCGTGAATCTGGACGCCGTTACATAATTTGGCCTGATGTTTGTGAAATGTCGGTTCGAACCAGATCTCGCGGAGCGCGCATCCCTCCAGCCATTGCGGGGCCATTTGCCGCATTTCCGCAATCACTGCCCGCGCGTCTATATCCGGAGCGCCAAAAAGCTCCAATGGCCGGGTGGTTCCGCGCCCTTCGGAAAGCGTGGTCCCTTCGAGCATTACCGTTCCCGCATAAGCCCGCGCCATGTTTACATTCGGGGCGTTGGGACTGGGATTGATCCAGATACGGCCTGTCGGCCAGCCATGTCCGGGTCCTTCTGGTTGCCAACCCTGCATTTCGACGACCTTGTAATCGACATCGAGGTTGAATTGGCTGATCATCCAGTGTCCCATTTCCCCCATGGTCAGTCCGTGCCGCATGGGCATCGGCCCTGCCCCGACAAAACTTTCCCACCCTACTTCTAGGAGTGTGCCCTCAATGGGTCTGCCCGCCGGATTGGGCCTGTCCAGCACCCACACCGCCTTGCCGTGCTCGGCGGCTGCTTCCAGCATATAGCGCAGGGTGGTAATGAACGTATAGATTCGACAGCCGAGATCCTGAAGATCAATCAGGACGACATCGAATGTTCCCATGGACTGGCCCGTCGGTCGGCGGACCTCGCCATAGAGACTGAACACCGGAATGTCGTGAACCGGATCATTATAGTCCGGTGATTCGATCATATTGTCCTGCTTATCGCCTCGCAAACCATGTTGCGGACCAAAAGCCGCCGTAACGTTGATCCCGTCAATTGCCGACAAGGCATCGAGGCTATGGACCAAACCACTAGTGACAGAGGCGGGATGCGCGAGCAGCGCCACCCGCTTGCCCAACAAGGGTCGTCTCAATTCGGCGTCTTCTACCAGCCGATCAATTCCAAATTTCATCGCGAATCCATGGTTTCCAATTTATGGGTAAAGCAATCCCTATCGTGAAAATCCGGATTTCCCAAAGGATGGTTTAAAGCCCAATACGATTTTCGGCCATTTCTTTCCTCGATCACGGCGGCCAGAGCAATTTCCAGACTGGCGGCTTCCATAGCCGTCAACCCGCTAAGATCTGCCGTTGCCACAAGTTCGAAATTGCCGGCGGTGGTTGATACTTCGATCCGAGGCGCGCTCACCACCTCGGGATTGCTCTTTCCCATACGATAGCCTTCAAAGGCATAGACAGCCCATTGCGTGGACGGAGAGAGGTTCAACTCAAGGTATCCGGGAGCGTCCGGCACGGCAATAAAGGCTTCGAAACAGGTTTTTTGCCAGAGACTATCTATACGTTCCGGTAGAGATGGTTCCGGCAGTTTCAATTGGTCAACCGCACCGAGAAGATTATAACGCAATAGCAATCGCCCAGACGGCAGACAATCAGCACTCACATTGATTGTTCTGACTGCATCGGCAGAAAAATAAGGATGGCAGGAAAGTTTGAGCGGCATCGCAATCCTTAAAAACTTCAGAAGTCAAACCTGAGGCCAGCATCCGCACGAGTTGGTTCACTTATCCCGCGCCGCTGCCAACCACAATATGGGACTAGGAGACAAACAGCATATATTTGTTCGCGATTATTAGCCAATCTTTTGCGCATTGAGACACCGGCAATTGCACCGGGCGGAACAAGGCTGTAACGACCCCTTCCATGAGCGAATATCAATCTGATCTGCTGCGTTTGCTGAACGATCGTGGCTATATCCACCAAATGACCGACGCCAAGGCGTTGGACTCTCTTGCCATGAAGAGCATCATCCCCGGCTATATCGGATTTGATGCGACAGCCGATTCGCTGCACGTCGGCAATCTGGTATCGATCATGCTGCTGCGCCGCTTGCAACAGGCCGGACACAAGCCGATTGTTCTGATGGGCGGCGGCACGACCAAGGTTGGCGATCCGTCGGGAAAGGATGAGATTCGGAAATTACTCGATAATGACCGGATTGAGTCAAATATAGCGTCTATCCGCACCTGTTTTGAGCGATTTCTAACATTCGGCGACGGTCCGACCGACGCCGTGCTTGTCAACAATGCTGACTGGCTGGACAAGCTGGAATATATCCCGTTTCTGCAGGAAGTGGGCCGCCATTTCACGATTAACCGGATGTTGACTTTTGACTCGGTCAAAATGCGGTTGGATCGCGAACAGCCACTGACCTTCCTCGAGTTCAACTATATGATCTTGCAGGCCTATGATTTCATGGAACTGTCGCGCAAATATGGCTGCAAACTCGAGCTCGGCGGCTCTGATCAATGGGGCAATATTGTCAATGGCATCGAGCTTGGTCGCCGCATCGACGGCGTGGACCTGTTCGGCATTACAACTCCGTTGATAACGAAATCTGACGGTTCGAAAATGGGCAAATCTGTGGACGGCGCGATCTGGCTCAATGCCGATCGGCTAAGCCCATACGATTATTGGCAGTTTTGGCGAAACACCGATGACCGGGATGTTGGCAAGTTCATGCGCCTGTTTACTGATCTGGATCTGGATGAAATTGCCCGCATGGAGTCAATGCAGGGATCCGATATCAACGAAGCCAAGAAAATCCTCGCTGATGCTGCCACTCTGCTGGCGCATGGTGAACAGGCGGCAAGGGAAGCTGCGGAGACCGCTCAGCAGGTGTTCGAACAAGGCGGTTCCGGGGGTGATTTACCCACCTACACTGTTGAATCAAAAGAGATATCCATTCTGGATGCCTTGGTTGGGATCAGTTTCTGTGCTTCCAAAGGGGAAGCAAAAAGGCTCGTTGCTGGCGGCGGGGCGCGTGTGGATGATGCACAAATCAAAGATGCTGGATATATAATTTCTGTCGGGAACAAGGACGTAAAAATTTCAGCCGGAAAAAAGAAACATGGCCTGTTAAGAAAACCCTGAATCCAGCGCTTCCGGATCCAGTTTACCAGCATTTACCTTTTATTCTTAATCATCGGTTATTGTGACGTTCAAGCCTATTTGGAGCTCGCACGACATGACCAGCGTACATAATCAGTCATCACCCGATCCGCGCCGTGCGACGCGTTTTCCAGTCGATTTTGAAACAATTTGCGAATTTCATCCTCATCAGGAAGTCCAGATACGGATCACCAATATTTCAGCCCACGGCATCATGCTGGGCGATGTGCTAGATATGGAGAAAGGCGACAGAGTTGTTGTTCGCTTGCCAGTCGCCGGGCGGATTGAAGCCTATCTCGTCTGGTCGCATCAGGGCCGCTGCGGTTTTGAATTTGAGCGGGTTATCCGGGAACCGGATTTCGTCGCTATGCTCGACCAGATTAACAACCTTTAGCCCTAGCCGCTCCTCAGCAGGCTAACGCCCCAATCCCTTTCAAACAGATAAAGCGCTATCCGCGCCGCCTGTCCCCGATTGCTGTCCAAACCACCATCGCGGTCGAGCAGCAGCCGGGCATCATCTGTCGCCGGGCCAATCAGATCATTGACCTGCGCTGGCGTGGCTACACGAAAGCCTGCGTCCCCCGATTGCCTGGTACCCAATAATTCCCCTGCCCCGCGCAAACGCAAATCTTCTTCCGCTATCCGAAATCCGTCATTCGTCTCGCGCATCAACGTAAGTCGAGCGCGGGCCGTTTCGCTCAACGTATCGCCGCGAATCAACAGGCAATTCGATTTGATGCTCCCGCGACCTACGCGGCCGCGCAGTTGGTGCAATTGCGCGAGACCGAAGCGATCTGCAGCCTCGATAATCATCAAGCTGGCGTTGGGAACATCCACACCGACCTCGATGACCGTGGTAGCCACCAGAACCTTGATTTCATTCCGCAGAAAGCGGCCCATCACCATATCCTTTTCGGGCCCTTTCATTCGGCCGTGCACCAAACCGACATGGTCACCAAATCTGGTTTTTAAGCCTGCGGCCCGTTCTTCCGCCGCAGCGAGATCGCTTTTTTCACTTTCTTCGACCAGCGGACATACCCAGTAAGCCTGACCGCCGGCTGCAATGTGGCGCGCAAGGCCTTCAACCACGTCTGGTATGCGTGCTTCGGAAACCACGCTGGTATCAATTACCTGCCGGCCTGGAGGGAGTTCATCGATGCGAGAGACATCCATTTCTCCATATTGGCTTAGAGTCAGGGTGCGTGGTATCGGCGTGGCAGTCATAGCCAGCAAATGTGGTGTTCTTTCGGCCTTCTGCGTTAGCAGCAGACGCTGAGACACACCGAACTTATGCTGTTCGTCAATGACAGCCACAGCGAGATTCTTGTATCGGACCTGCTCCTGAAAAATTGCGTGTGTACCGATCAGGATGTTGATCGAACCATCCATCAATCCCATCAGCGTCGCTTCACGAACCTTGCCCTTGTCACGCCCGGTCAATATCGCGAGATTGACCGGGAGGCCGGTCAGTAATTTCTGCAGGCTTTCATAATGCTGACGCGCCAGAATTTCCGTTGGTGCCAGAAAGGCTCCCTGATATCCCGCCTCCACAGCCGATAGCAGCGCCATCAACGCCACCAGTGTCTTGCCGGAACCGACATCGCCCTGCAGCAATCTCAGCATCGGAGCGTTTTGCGCAAGATCACCTTCAATCTCGGAAATGCAGCGTTTTTGGGCATTGGTCAGTTCAAAAGGCAGCTGCAACTTCTCGCGAAGCCTTCCGTCACCTTGAATCGGGAGACCTTTCTTGCTGCGATTGCTCGCACGGACCAGCATGAAGGCCAACTGATTGGCAAAAACCTCGTCATAGGCAAGCCGGTCGGTCGCATCCTCGCTTTCCACGCTGTGGAGCGCGACGATACTGTCCCGCCAGTTTTTCCACCCCTTGGCAGTTAGCTGGCTTGGCTCCACCCATTCCACCAGTTGTGGAGCGAGTGCGAGTGCCTGTTCAACCAATTGCCTCATCCTCGCATTACCAAGCCCGTCGGACAACGGATAAACCGGTTCCAGCAGTGCTATGCTCTGGGCCTGTGCTGGTTCGAGCACCTGGTCGGGATGGACGATCTGCAGCTCGTCGCCATAACGCTCGAGCTTGCCGGAAATGATTTTTGGCTCGCCGAGCGGTAATAATTTTTTTGGCCAGCCAGGGTTCCGCCCGAAAAAGGTCAGGCTGATATAATTACCAGCCTTATCCGTAGCGTGGACTCGCAAGGGACTGCGCGGACCGCCGGTGCGATAGTCAACCGGTGTCACCTCGATGATGATAGTCTCGCCAACATCTGTTTCGTCCAACTCGTCGACCCGTTTCCGGTGCATCCAGTAGCTCGGCCGATGGTAGAGCAAGTCCTTGATGCGCGTCAGTCGCAATTTCTCGAGCGGCTTGGCCAGCACTTTGCCGATGCCCTTGAGCGACTGGGTTTCACCAAATAATGGATTGAGTATCTCGGGCCGCATGTCTATCCGCCTTTATACCCTCGCTGGCGCATTATGCCAGCCAAGTTGGAGCAGCAATTATGGACCGCGAAACAAGGCTGAAACGGCTGCAATTTCGCGCGTGGCACCGCGGAACCCGCGAAGCCGATTTCCTGATCGGCGGGTTTTTTGACCGATACAGTCAGGACTGGACGGAACAAGAGATGGACTGGTTCGAGAATTTGCTCGTTGAAGATGATGTGGACGTCATGGCCTGGGCGATAGGAACGCTGCCCGTGCCCGAAGCTTTCGGCGGGCCGCAAATGGCAGCTATGCAGCAACTCGATTATATTGACGCGACGAAATAATATCCTTGTCCCATTTCCAAAAGCCATTTTGAATGTCTTATCTAGATAAAATATCATCCTCTGAAAAAGGCATGACGCTAGCTGGCGTGCCGGTTGGCTATCGCCCTCTTTTTCTTTCAGAAACTGCGGTTAAGTCCGGACAGCGCACAATGTTCGTCGCCACTGACGATGCAGCGATGAGTGCGGTAGCCGAAGCAGCCCGTTTTTTTGAACCCGGTCTTGAGATCATTGAATTTCCGGCTTGGGACTGCCTGCCCTATGACCGCGCATCCCCGGCACTTCACACCACCTCCGACAGGCTCGCTGCCTTGGCCAAGCTGGCCCTCCCCAACTCGCAGGCCCAACTAGTAGTCACGACGGTCAACGCCGTAACCCAGAGGGTGCTGACTCCATCGCGGATCAAGGAATTTGTCACCCATCTCGCGCCCGGCACGATTGTCGAACAGGAAAAGCTGATCTCTTTCCTATACGCCAACGGCTTTGTCCGGGTCGACACCGTGGCCGATAGCGGCGAGTTTGCCGCCCGCGGCGGCCTGATCGATCTGTTCCCGCCAGGCACCGAAATGCCGATCCGGATCGACCTGTTTGGCGATGAGATTGAAACCTTGCGGCAGTTCGACCCCGCAGACCAGCGCACCGTTGGCAATGTTGACGCGCTCGATCTGCTTCCGGTGTCAGAGTTTCTGCTGGATCCCGACAGCATTACCCGCTTTCGCACCCGTTATCGTGATTTATTTGGAGCGGTCTCAACCGGCGATGCGCTGTATCAATCGATCTCGGAAGGGCGCCGATTAGCCGGGATGGAGCATTGGCTGCCGCTTCTCGAAGAGAGACTGGCGACTATTTTCGATTATATCGGCGATGACTGCATCATTTTGCAAGATGCCGCCGGTTCCGCCGCAGCAGAATCGCAATTTGCAGCTATTGCGGACTATCACAAGAACCGTATTGAAGCCGACAAGGCCAACCTGTCGAGTTACCGCCCGCTACCCCCAGAGATGCTTTATCTGACGCAGGAAGAATGGCGATCCCTAGAGCAGGATGCGCCGGTCCATATACTCAGCGAATTTGACGAACCGGAATCTGAAGCCGTCGTTTCCATGTCAGCTTCGTCGCCCCGCGATTTTGCACCGGAGCGGGCGCGCAACGAGAATATCTATCAGGCCTTGGGCGCCCATCTCAAAAATCTGACGAAATCCGGAACCACCGCGATTATCGCGAGCTATAGCAAAGGATCGCGCGCTCGTATCCTGGACCTGCTCAAAGACCATGACGTCAAGGCGCCGGTGATTTGTGACGACTGGCAATCCTGCCTTGCAACCGGTGCTTCGGTGGCCCTGACGATATTGCCCCTGTCCTCCGGATTTCGCAAAGAGGGCCTGTCGCTGCTCACCGAGCAGGATATTTTCGGAGACCGCCTGGTCCGCAAATCCAAGCGGCGCAAGAGCAGCGATGCCTTTATCGAAGAGCTATCCGCGCTCAGTCAGGGCGATCTGGTCGTCCATCTCGAGCATGGCATTGGCTTGTATGAGGGCATTGTTTCAATTCCGGTTGGCGAAAGCCCGCATGATTGCGTCCATCTGAAATATGCCGGTGGTGACAAGCTTTACGTTCCGGTCGAGAATATCGATGTGCTCAGTCGCTATGGAGAAGGCGGTGATAGCGTTATACTCGACCGGCTCGGCGGCGAAGCCTGGCAACGTCGCAAATCAAAGCTCAAGGAACGCATCCGGGCGATCGCGCATGAGTTGCTCAGAACCGCAGCGGCGCGGGCGTTGCAACCTGCAACACCGGCTCGTGTCGAGGCTAGCGAAATGGCCGGTTTCGTGGATCGCTTTCCCTATCAGGAAACCGATGATCAGCAGCAGGCGATCGAGGAAGTGCTCGCCGATATGGCCTCGGGCAAGGCGATGGACCGCCTTGTCTGTGGTGATGTTGGCTTTGGTAAAACCGAAGTTGCTATGCGCGCCGCCTTTGCGGCTGCCATGGCCGGGATGCAGGTAGCGATAATCGCGCCCACTACCCTCCTCGCCCGTCAGCATTTCAACAATTTCGAAGAGCGTTTTCGGCCTTTCCCGGTAAAAATCGGTCGGCTTTCCCGGCTTGTTCCGGCTGCAGAGGCCAAGAAAACCAAGGAAGGCCTGACCAGCGGCGAAGTCGATATCGTGATCGGTACCCACGCCCTACTCGCCAAGTCGATCGATTTTCAACGGCTCGGCCTGATCATTATCGACGAAGAACAGCGTTTTGGTGTGACCCACAAGGAACGCCTCAAGGCAATGAAATCCGATGTCCATGTGCTGACGCTCACCGCCACGCCGATCCCGCGTACACTACAGATGGCGATGACCGGCATGCGTGAGTTATCCGTCATCCAGACACCTCCGGTAGACCGGCTTGCAGTACGCACCTACGTCATGCCATGGGACCCGATCCCTTTGCGCGAGGCTTTGCTGCGTGAGCATTATCGCGGCGGCCAGTCATTCATTGTCGTCCCCCGTATCGCCGACCTCCCCGATATCGAGGATTTTCTCAAGAAACATGCCCCCGAACTTACCTATGTTGTTGCCCACGGGCAAATGGCTCCGGCGACCGTGGAAGAGCGGATGTCCGCCTTTTACGACCGAAATTACGATGTGCTGCTCGCGACAACAATTGTCGAAAGTGGCCTGGATATCCCCAGTGCCAACACACTGATCATTCATCGCGCCGATCGCTTCGGCCTGGCCCAGCTATACCAACTCAGAGGTCGTGTCGGGCGTTCCAAGACACGCGCTTATGCATACATGGTAACGCCAAAAGACCGGATCATTACGGAAAAGGCAGAGAAGCGGCTAAAAATCCTCGGCGACCTCGACAGCCTTGGCGCCGGGTTTGAACTGGCCAGCCATGACCTCGATATTCGGGGTGCCGGCAATCTATTGGGAGACGAACAATCGGGCCATATCAAAGAAGTCGGCTTCGAGCTTTATCAATCGATGCTCGAAGACGCGATTCTGGAGGCGAAAGCGAAGGGCTCTGGCCTCCAGGCCGCAACCGACAGCTTCTCACCCCAGATCACGGTCGATGCCCCGATCCTAATACCAGAGGCCTATGTGCCCGACCTGTCACTCCGCATGGGGCTCTATCGCCGGATGAACGGCCTCAAAACGCTTCCCGAAATTGAATCCTTTGCTGCCGAGATGATCGACCGTTTCGGCGATCTGCCGGTCCAGACCGACAATCTGCTGAAGCTTATGCATATCAAGATGAATTGCGTGAATGCACAGATCACCAAAATCGAGATGGGGCCACGCGGTGCGTTGGTCAGCTTTCACCAAGACCGCTTTCCCAACGTCCCGGGCCTGCTCGATTATGTCGAACGGCTCAAGGGAACCGCCAAAATCCGGCCTGACCATAAGCTATTCATCGAACGCAAGTGGCGCGATCCGAAGTCCCGCCTACATGGCCTGACACAATTAACCACCGGCTTGTCGAAACTGGCGCAACGCGTTACTGCCTAGTTGCTGCGCAAGGCGAAGGCCTCGAACTCATCTGGCGAGAGCGGGCCGGAACGCAAGAAGCCCTGGAAAAATTCACAACCCTGTTCCGTCAAGATATCGAGCTGGGATTCGGTTTCAACGCCTTCGGCTATCACACCGAGATGCAGACTGTGCGCCATTTCGATTATCGACCGCACGACCACTTGGTCTTTTGGCGAACCGCTGATGTCATTGGTCAACCCGCTGTCGATCTTCAGATAGTCGACCGGCAATTGCTTGAGATAGGACAAGCTGCTGTAGCCGGTACCGAAATCGTCGATCGCGATTTGAACACCGGCCGTCCGCAAGCGTCGCAATTTGTCTGCCGATGCTGACAAATTACCGATCAATTCGGATTCCGTGATTTCCAGAGTCAGGCGGCTCGCTTCAAAACCCGCCTTCTCGACCTGTTCGAGCATATCCCTGTCAAAGCTCGCTGCAGCCAAATCCCCTGCTGTCACATTGATCGAGAGGCTCAGGAAACCGAGACTTTCCGGCCAGTTGGCAGCCAGAGTCAAAGCCTGTTTATGGATTTGCGTTGAAAGGGATTCCATCACCCCGGCGCGTTCGGCGACAGCAAACAAGGTTGAAGCACCCAACAGCCCATATTCGGGATGCTCCCACCGCGCCAACGCCTCGGCGCCTGTCAGTTGTCCGGTAGCGACTCTTAACTGCGGTTGAAACGCAATGACGATTTCTCCGCGTCCCATCGCGCCGGCCAATTGATCTTCCAGCACTTCTTCCAGATGCACATCGGCCTCGGAAACTGTGCTGAATTTGATCGGCAAGGCTTGCGCAGCGGTCGCTTCTGCAAGCGCCAGAACGGCTTTTCTGATCAATGTTTTTTCGCTCGAATCCGCATCTGAGATCGCCACTCCTGCTCTGGCGACAAGGTGGATCGGCCGTCCCTCCAATTGCAGATCAGAGAAAACGCTGTCGAACAGGTTTTTTGCGAGGCCCGAGATTCCGCTATTCTCGATGTCGGCTAACGCAACCAGGAAATTCTGACCATCCAGGCGCGCAACCAGGTGCGGACCCGGATATAGCCGCTGGGTTTGATCCATCAGCCTGTGTCCGACAATTCGCAACAGCTGATCACCAGCGTTTCGTCCAAAAGCGGCATTGATCATGCGGAAATTTTTGAAGCCGATCGCTATCAGCGTCAACTGGTTACCAGCCTCCAGCTTCTGCCTGACCCACGCACGAGCGGCTACGGAATTTCTCAATCCCGACAAAAGATCCCGTCCGGTCCAGTCGTCGACCTCTTCGTTATTCGCGAGATACTCGATTCGGCCAAAAATCCGGCCACCTGTTTCATGTAAATGATGGATAACCGGACGACCAACCAACCGGTGCGGAACCGCTGCCTGCCTCGCTCCGTCGCGCAGACGTCCCATGGCGCCTCGGACCCGCTTGCGTTCTTCGCTCGACAGCTCGCGGTAGATTCCGGTCGCGGGATATTGCCCGAAATCAATCTCGCTTGCCGCCGCGCGCAGGCTATCGCTGACCCAATATTCGTTGTCCAAACCCAATGTCATCGACCATTGCAAATCCGCGCTGGTCAACATTGACTGTTCGTGGCTTGTGCGTTCGGCTCCTCCCCGGAAATTTTCGACATAGCGATAGGCATATTTGATCGACTGGGCGATATCCGCGCCGGCAGCAGCAAAATCCAGATAATGGGTTGCGCCTTTATCAAAGCATTGGGCGGCAATTTGCGGTTTTTGACTGCTGTCAACCAATGCCAATATGGCAATTCCGCCTTCGGTCGCGGTTTTTGAAAGTTCGGCTATCGCCCTTAATCCGTCGTTTTCCGCTCTACGGACATCGATCACCGCTATCATCGCGCTAGCCGAGAAAAACCGGGCGCTCAGATTATCCAGTCTGCGTGCAGAATGAACGCGCCAACCAAAAGACGCAATTTCGGTGGCCAGAGGGTCGCGCTCGTGGAACGAAAGCAGAAACAGATTCCTGAATTCGACCGGTTGCGCAGTCAAGTTGGATGCTTCGCTGACTTCAAAACTCCTTCAAACGGGGCACCGGAACGTCACTTTTCATGCGACCGGCTATCCTTTTCCGTAGCAGCAAAACCTTTATAGGGCGTTGCTTGCTCATAGGGAAAACGCTAGCTCTAGACCATCGATTCAACAAGAGGGGCCCTATGCAAGACGGTTTCGGACGCAAAATTGACTATCTGCGGATTTCGGTCACCGACCGATGCAATTTCCGCTGCCAATATTGCATGTCGGAGAAGATGACTTTCATGCCCCGTTCCGAGCTGCTGACTCTGGAAGAAATCACCCTGATCGCGGAACGATTCATCGGACACGGTATTCGCAAGATCCGGCTGACGGGTGGCGAACCGCTGGTCAGGCGGGATATGAAAGATGTCATCCAGCGGCTTGGCAGGAAAGTGGCCTCCGGCGAACTGGAGGAATTGACGCTCACCACGAATGGCTCGCTGCTGAGCGACTATGCCGAACATCTTGCTGTTCATGGGATGCGGCGAATCAATGTCAGCATGGATACGCTCGACCCCGCTCGCTTTGCCGAGATCACGCGCGGCGCCGATGTGAACATCGTTCTCGATGGCATAAGGGCGGCAAGCGCAGCCGGTATCCAGGTCAAAATCAATATGGTCGCGCTTCGCGATTTCAACGAAGCCGATCTTGTACCGATGGCCGAATATTGCGCCGACAATGGCCATGATCTGACGATTATCGAGGCCATGCCACTGGGAGACGTTGGTGCGGATCGCAAACTGGCTCATATTTCTGCCGAAGACTTTCTTGCTCCATTGCGTGATTTATACACTCTCTCCTCGCTTTCACATAGCAGCGCCGGTCCGGCGCGCTATGTTTCGGTCGAACCGCTTGGCCTCAGACTGGGCATGATTACCCCGCTCAGCCATAATTTCTGCGACGACTGTAACCGGCTCCGCCTCACTACCGACGGCAAGATCTTCATGTGCCTTGGTCACAGCGCCCATGTCGACCTGCGCGCCGCGATCCGCAAAGACGGTATCGCTAGCGTTGACCAGCTGCTCCAACAGGCCTTAAAGCTCAAACCGCTGCGACATGATTTCAATGCCCAGCTGGAGGGGTCCGCAAAAATATTGGAGCGTCATATGAACGTCACGGGCGGATGAGCGAAAAAAAATGGGCACTGATCGTGTCGCCTACCCAGCCAGCGCAGGAAGCTGCTGAAAAACTGCAACCATTGATCAACTGGGTCCCGGTTGAAGAGGCCGACAAGGCAGTTGTTCTGGGTGGCGACGGTTTCATGTTGCAAACCCTCCACCAGATGCTCAATCGCCGGAACATCATGCCGGTATATGGCATGAACCTGGGCACAGTCGGTTTTCTGATGAACAACTGGCATCTGGAAGACCTGAGCGAGCGCCTTTCCAAGGCCCGGGCTTTCAAGGTCAAACCGCTGAAAATGGAAGTAGAAACCATTTCTGGCGCCAAATTCACCCTGCCCGCGATCAACGAAGTGTCGCTGTTGCGCGAAACCCGGCAGACGGCGAAGCTCGAGATCGAGATTAACGGCCGGGTCATGATGGAGGAACTGGTTTGCGACGGCGTGCTGATTGCCACACCCGCCGGTTCCACCGCCTATAATCTCTCCGCCAACGGCCCGATCCTGCCGCTGACCTGCAATCTCCTCGCGCTGACGCCGATCAGCCCGTTTCGACCAAGGCGCTGGAAAGGCGCAATCCTGCCGGACAAGATGGAAATCAGCATCCGCGTGCTCAACCCCGAAAAAAGGCCGGTCAGTGCGGTCGGCGATCAACAGGAAGTCCGCGATGTCCGCTGTGTCAAAGTGGCAATTGACCGCAGCCAGCCGCTGACCATGTTGTTCGATCCGGAGCACGCGCTCGATGATCGCATCGCCATGGAACAATTTGTCGTTTGATGGCTTGCGGGGTTCAAATCCCGTTGCTATAGGCGCGCTTCACCATGAAATGCTCGGTCAAAAATCGAGCCTGTTCCCCGATAGCTCAGTGGTAGAGCATTCGACTGTTAATCGAATGGCCGTTGGTTCGAATCCAACTCGGGGAGCCATTTTCCTCCGCTTTTTTCCGAACAATTGGCTGTTCCGTTAGCTCTAGCGGGTCAGCCAAACGCGTTCCCATGCCTAGCGCAAGAATCTCTGTTCAGATAAATCTCCTTTTTCCTGATGAACTTTACAATCCTTACACGGTTATAAAGTGCAATTTGTACGAGCGATTTGCTTTGGGTCACACAGGGTCACACCCCCTAATACAGAACAAGCTGTGCCGGCGGGTGCGGGCTTTTTACAGGTCACATTACCCCCGGTCTTCTTTCGGACAGAGAAGGCGCGCAGGGGCCCGAAAATGTGGTGGCGGGCGCGAGATAGAGCATGATGAGTCATGGTCTATCAGAAGGGGGAGGCTGTAGGAAAGGAAGGATTTCGCGGATGTTTGGTTAGCCTTGTCCGTCATTCGCCATCATTTCGTAAAGTCGTATCAATCGGAATTCCGGGCACGCCAGGCGATCAGTTCCTCTCCCTTGAGGAAGCGGATCGCGGTGCCGCGAGCCTCGCGCTGAATCCTGCCTGCTTGGCCAAAATCCGCGAAGATGACCGCATCGGCTTTATATTTATTGCGGGCTTTTTCCCATAATTCCCGGTAAACTTTTTGCGGCGATGAATGCTTTGAAAAGATCGTCAAACGTCTTACTTTCTTGGTCAATTGGCCTACAACCCGATACGGTCGATCCGTAATATCGCCATCGGTTACAGGGACTTCCTGCGACATCACCCATTCATATGAGCTTGTGTTTTCAACATTCTGCGCCGCGGCGGCCGATGAGACAGCCAGCGCCAGAATTGCGGCAAAGGCTATTGCGAGATTGCTTCGCATATCCAGTTCCTTTCGATGATATTCACAGGCTGCACGATGCGGTCGGCCCGTTCGTTTGCGAACATATTGCCAGCCTGGCAGCGTCGCTTTTCATAGACGAATTCGGCGAGTGTTTTTTCGACCGCTGTGTCGCCGTCCGACTTCCGCCGCTTTACCAGCGCCATATCGTTATTCGGATTCGTCATATGGCTAGAATATCTCGCGGCCTGCGGTTTGTCCAATCGGTGCTATCATCACAGGTTCGTGATACCGAATTGCGCTGAGTTGCCAGCAATCAAATATCGAATATTTTCAGGATGCATCGCTGTAATGCATGGGAACTACGGTGAAAATACGGTGACAGTGCACCAATTCCACCACCTCAAACCCAC
This sequence comes from Parasphingorhabdus sp., assembly GCF_049667325.1. Lineage (GTDB taxonomy): Bacteria > Pseudomonadota > Alphaproteobacteria > Sphingomonadales > Sphingomonadaceae > Parasphingorhabdus. The sequence continues at coordinate 17,216 of NZ_JBATHY010000348.1, forward strand.
AATAACCGCACCGCTACATAGAGTATCAACAAGGCGGTCAGACGCCTGATCCATAATTCGGGCAATGCCTTGCTGGCCAGAAAACTACCGATCTGCCCGCCCAGCAATACACCCAGAAACAGGGGCCAATAGGCAAGAACCGCCTCTCCGCCGATGCTCAAGCCCGATTTCATCAACTGCCCGCCCACACCGGCGATCGAGTTGACCAGAATGAACACGCTCGCGGTTGCCGCAATCCGGCGGCTGTCGGCCCAGCGCGTGAGCAACAGAATCGGGGCGAGAAAAATGCCGCCGCCGATTCCGACCATGCCTGACAGGAAGCCGATAGCGGTGCCGATGGCGGGCGCAAACAACTGGTGGCTGGTCCATTGCCCGAATCCGGATTCGCTCCCTGCCCGCTTGATAAACGGTTCCATGATCAGCAAGATTCCGGCTGCTGCCAGGGAAAGTCCAAGCAGAATCATGAAATTGTCCTGCGCAATGACCATCCGTCCGCCCAGCCAAGCCGCCGGGACCGACAGGATAAGGATCGGCCAGATTTTTTGCCAGTCGATCAGGCCGCGCGCCTGAAACCGGACAGCCCCGCCAGTGACGACGATAATGTTGCACAACAACGCAATGATCGGCAGCACCCGATAGTCGAGGTCAGCCAGCGCCAGCAGGGCAATATAGGTGGACCCGCCGCCAAATCCGACGCTGGCATAAAGCGCAGCGGTAAGAGCGAACAGGACAGCCAGCCCGGCTATGCCGAAAGCCATCTCAATATCCGCCCCGTCGCACGAGCTTCAGATCAAAATTTTCCGTGACAATGTTTGTATTTGCGGCCCGAACCACAAGGACATGGCGCATTGCGGCTGACCTTGCTGCCATCGAAATCGTCCTGCGGATTGTTCAACTGGCCGGATTGGCGCGGCGGCAAGGATGTGGAAACCGTTCCCCGCGTGCCACCATCGATGTCATTGCTATTGTCTTCCCCGGTCAGCGGATCGATATGGGTGGTCAGGAAGTCTGGCAGTTCCGGCAGTTCCGGTATTTGCAGTTCATCCTGACGGTGGAACTGACTGACCGCTATCGTCTTGGTCACGCCTTCGCGGATGATTTCCAGCATCCGCTCGAACAGGCCAAAGGCTTCCTGCTTATATTCGTCGAGCGGTTTTTTCTGGGCATAGGCGCGCAGGAAAACCACCTGACGCAGGGCATCCAGAGTGGCAAGATGCTCTTTCCAGTGATGATCGAGCAGTTCGAGCAGGATCGATTTCTCGATTTGCGCCCAGACGCCGGGATTTTCGCCTTCGACCTGCGCCATTTTTGCTTCGAATTCGGCATCTGCCATTTCGGAAATGCGGGTTTCGATAATTTCCGGTTCAACCGCATCCTCTTGCATCCAGCTCGCCAAATCAGGCCGGAGATTGAGCACTTCTTCGACGCGGGCTTTCAGACCTTCAATGTCCCACTGCTCGGGATAGGTGCCGGGCGGGCAAGTATCGGCGACGATGGCATTGACCGTTTCATGTCGCATGTCTTCCACCACATCACCGACCGTATCGGCATCCATGATTTCAGCGCGCTGTTCATAGATCACCTTGCGCTGGTCGTTCATCACGTCATCATATTCGACGACCTGTTTGCGCGCCTCATAGTTACGTGCTTCGACCTTTTTCTGCGCTGTTTCAATCGCCTTGGACAACCATTTTCCGCCGATCGCTTCACCATCCTCGAGATTTTTGTTCATCATCTTGGCGAACATGGTTTCGGTACCAAAAATGCGCAGCAAATCGTCTTCAAGACAAAGGTAGAAGCGGCTCAGTCCCGGATCGCCTTGCCGCCCCGAACGGCCGCGCAGCTGGTTGTCGATCCGGCGGCTTTCGTGACGTTCGGTGCCAAGCACGAACAAACCGCCCGCTTCCCGCACAGTTGCGCGCAGCACGCCCACTTCTTCCTTGATTTTGGCGATCGCCTTGTCCTTTTCCGGACCGGCTTCCATCTCGCCAAGCTCGTCTTCGATTCTGAAATCGACATTGCCGCCCAACTGGATGTCGGTCCCGCGACCGGCCATGTTGGTCGCAATCGTCACCGCGCCTGGCGAGCCGGCCTGAGCCACGATATGGGCTTCCTGTTCGTGAAAGCGGGCGTTGAGGACATTATGCGCCACCTCTTCCTTGTTCAGGAAGTCCGAGAGCAGTTCGGATTTTTCGATCGAAACGGTTCCGACCAGAACCGGCTGGCCCTTTTCGCTATGTTCCTTGACGGTTTTTGCGATTGCGGCAAATTTATCGAGCGTATTCTTGTAAAACTCGTCATTCTCGTCAATCCGCAGCACCGGCTGATTGGTCGGGATGGTGACGACATTCATCTTGTAGATTTCAAAGAATTCCGCCGCTTCGGTTTCCGCGGTGCCGGTCATGCCGGACAGTTTCGGATACATGCGGAAAAAATTCTGGAAGGTGATTGACGCCATGGTCTGGTTTTCGGGCTCGATCTGGACGCCTTCCTTGGCCTCGACCGCCTGGTGGAGACCGTTCGACCAGCGCCGTCCTTCCATCATCCGGCCGGTAAATTCGTCGATGATGATGATCTTGTCGTCCTTGACGATATAGTCGGTATCGCGCTTGCGCATGACATTGGCCATCAAAGCCTGGTTCAGGTGATGGACGACCTGGGTATTCTCATAGTCATAAAGATTGCTGCCGGTCAGAAGACCCGCAGTTTCGAGCAGCCGCTCGGCCTTCTCGGTACCTTCCTCGGTCAGCGAAAGATTCCGCGATTTTTCGTCTTTTTCGTAATCCTCGTCGGTGAGATCCTGAACAACGGCATTGACCGACAGATAAAGATCGGACTTGTCGTCGGTCGGTCCCGAAATGATCAGGGGCGTCCGCGCTTCGTCGATCAGGATCGAGTCAACTTCATCGACAATCGCGAAGTTAAACGGCCGCTGGACCATCTGGGCGCGCTCGTGCTTCATATTGTCGCGCAGATAGTCAAAACCGAATTCATTATTGGTGCCGTAAGTGATATCCGCGGCATAGGCGGCCCGGCGCTTTTCCTCGCCCAGATTCGGAACGATTACGCCGACTTCCAGACCAAGGAAATTATAGACCTGGCTCATCCATTCCGCATCGCGGCGGGCGAGATAATCGTTGACGGTGACGACGTGGACGCCCTTGCCGCCGATGGCATTTAGATAACAAGCCAGCGTCGCGACAAGGGTCTTGCCTTCACCGGTCCGCATTTCGGCAATTTCACCGCGATGGAGGACGATGCCGCCGATCAACTGCACATCATAATGGCGTTGGCCCAATGTCCGCTTGGCCGCTTCCCGCACCACCGCGAAGGCTTCCGGCAATATGTCATCCAGCGATTCACCGTCGGCTACACGTTGCTTGAAATAAGGAGTTTTGGCTGCGAGTTCCTCGTCCGAAAGCGGTTCGATTTCCGGTTCGAACGCGTTGACCGCGTCGACAACCTTTTGCATCGATTTTACGTAACGGTCATTGGCTGAACCGAAGATAGATTTGGCTAATCCGCCGAGCATGATATTTTCCGATATTTATAGATTTTGCTGGCTGATGAAAGCCAGAAACAGGATGGATTTAGGGAGAATCTCTTGCCGTTCAATGCCGCCAAGACCGAGAATGGCGCTAGGGCGCGCCTTCTTCATGTTCCAGCTTGTTGCCGGCTTCAGAGCGCGTCGCGACGACGGCCCAAACTTGATCATTGCTGGCTGTTTTATCCAATACTGGTGACCGGGAAACCGACACTTCAGCTATTCCACAGGGTTGATGATCCGTTGATCGCAAGCCTGCCTGTTCGACGGCAGAGCACAGATCAGCAACCGCAGCTTCGGAAAGGTTGGCGGCGCTTCCCAATTCGGGCATCATGCGCTCTTCGGCCGCTGCAGACGCGGGCACGGCAAGGCCGACAGCGTTGAATAGCAGCAACATAAAACTTGCAATATATGCGTTCATGGACAAGGCACCCGTCAATATGAGCGCGTTCTATCAAAACATTGGATAAAGGCAAGTCAAGTGTCGGACAAACTTTCGCCCCTGGCGCCAAGCCAATCTCCCGCATTACCCGAAATTGCGGGCGTTAGCTGCCGCATTGCCCGTGCACGTTATAAAGATTGGGACCGCTGCGATCTGACCTTTGTCGAACTGGCAGCGGGAACGTCAGCTGCCGGTGTGCTCACCAACAGCAAATGTCCTTCCCCGGAAGTCGAATGGTGCCGCGAAGCGCTGGTTCAGGGCAAGGCGCGCGGTCTGGTGGTCAATGCCGGCAACGCCAACGCCTTTACCGGCGCCCGCGGGATGGCCGCGGTGCAGAAGATTTTGTCGCTGGCATCTGCCCATCTTGGGTGTTCGGAGAAAGAAATATTTGTTTCTTCGACCGGGGTAATTGGTGTGCCTCTGCCGCAAGACAAGGCCGAGGCAGGCCTTAAGGCAGTGTTCGAAGCTGCACCTTGCGACTGGGAAGCAGCCGCCGCGACGATCATGACAACCGACACTTTCCCCAAAATGGCGACCACCAGCGCTATCGTCGGAGGTCAGACGGTCCATCTCAACGGGATTGTCAAAGGCTCGGGGATGATCGCCCCGGATATGGCGACGATGCTGGGCTATATTTTTACCGATGCGACGGTCGGAGCGGGCTTTCTGCAGGAAATGCTGAGCGCGGCGACCGGTAAAAGCTTTAACTGCATCACCGTAGACAGCGACACATCGACCAGCGACACGGTGCTCGCTTTTGCAACAGGACAGAGCCCTGCCCCTGCCCTGGCGTCGTTCGATGATGATGGCGCCGATGCCTTTCAAGCCGCGCTCAGTGACCTGTGCCTGCAAATGGCGCATCTGGTGGTGCGCGACGGCGAAGGGGCGAGCAAGTTTATCGAGATTGCAGTGACCGGGGCGGAGAATGACGACAGCGCGAAACGCATCGCCCTGTCGATCGCCAATTCTCCGCTAGTCAAAACCGCAATTGCCGGTGAAGACGCCAATTGGGGCCGTGTCGTCATGGCCGTCGGCAAGGCGGGCGAGCCGGCGGATCGAGACAGGCTTGCGATCAGCTTCGGTGGCGTGACCGTGGCGCGCGATGGCTTGGTTGTACCGGATTATGATGAAGCACCCGTAGCGGCGCACCTTCAGGGCAGCGAGATCGATATTGCCGTCGATATCGGTCTTGGGGCCGGCAAAGCGATGGTCTGGACCTGTGACCTGACCCACGGATATATCGATATCAACGCCGATTATCGGAGCTAAGTCTTTGCATCGGCACTATCAGTCCGTTCTGAAGATCATGGAAAAAGCGTCGCGTGATATAGTGATGCCTTATTACCAAAATCTGCAGTCAGACCAGATCAAAGAGAAGACACCGGGCGATCTGGTGACCGTCGCCGACAAGCTTAGCGAGGAATATATTGCCGAGGCGCTCGCCCTAGTGATGCCGGATGCGAAAATCGTTGGCGAGGAAGCTTTTGCCGCAGACCCGGCGGTTCTGGATCAATTGGCTGATGGTCATGTATGGATCATCGATCCGATCGACGGTACCGGTAACTATGCTGCCGGAAAGCCGCCGTTCGGGATCATCATTGCGCTGGCCGAGCAGAATGAAACCGTGGCGGGCTGGCTTTACGATCCGATCACCGGACGCATCTGCCATGCGGTCAAGGACGCGGGAGCCTTTATCAATGGCGAGGAAATCACGGTACCAGATCACCATCCCGGGCGGCCGGTGGCGGCCCTGGCTACTGGATTCATGACAGCTGACCAGCGAGAAAAGCTGATCGGAGCAGCGCAGCGGCTTTACGATATTGTCGACATCCCGCGCTGCGCCGCCGAGCAATATCCGCGGCTGGTGTCAGGCACCAATCATGTTTCGGTGTTCGAACGCACCCTGCCCTGGGATCATGCGGCTGGGATATTGTTTCTCAACGAAGCCGGCGGGAAATGCGCGCGCTGGGACGGTTTGCCATATCGTCCTTCGGACCGTAAAAAGGGACTGCTCGGCGCCTCGTCACCGATGCTCTGGGACGAGGCCGCCAAGCAGCTTGGGGATATTTTCAGTTCTTAGGCGGGAAGCGACTGTTCCAGCCATGCCTTGAGCTGGCTTTTCGGAGCCGCTCCAACCTTGGTTTCGACCGGAACGCCGTTGTTAAACAGGATCATGGTCGGAATACCGCGCACGCCATATTTTGCAGGCGCATCCGGACTGTCGTCGATGTTAAGCTTGGCAATCGTGACCTGCCCGCCCATCTCGTCGCTGATCTCTTCCAGCGCGGGGCCGATCATTTTGCAAGGGCCACACCATTCTGCCCAGAAATCAACCAGAACGGGACCGTCTGCTTTCAGGACGTCGCCTTCGAAGCTTGCATCGGTAATTGCCTTGGTAGCCATAGTGAATCTCCAATTGTTTAAACTCTATTTAGGGATGGTGCGGTCTTTGCTCAAGCGCATTGCCGGAAAGGATTTTCATGTTGCTTCAAAGCCCGGCTTGTTCCGTCCGATGAGACTGGCGGAAAGCTCCAGCATTTGCGGGCCGTGCGAATAGAGAAGACCTGCCCTTATCGGGCGCCCGGGAAATATTTTTTCCAGTGCGGCGACATAGGCGGCCATCTGACGCAGATAGGCGACAGGCGCTTGCTCTGCTTGGTCGGGAACCCGACGGCCGGTTTTGAAATCGACGACATAGATTTGATCATCGGTGATCAGCAACCGGTCCACTGTACCCGATATGACATGCTCGCCGACAACCGCAGCAATCGGGGCTTCAGCGAGCCCTTCCGGGGCAAACAAGGCAGACCATTGCGGGTTTTCCAATACCGCAAGTACCGTTTCGACAATCTCCTTGCGACTGGCCGGATCCGCTATCTGCTTTTGATTGGCGAGCCACCGGTCGGCGACGTCAACGCGACGCTCCGGTGCAATATTCGGCAATCTCTGGAACAGGCTATGCAGCAATATACCGCGCTCGGCTGCATCGCGCATTATCTGATCCGGTGGTGGATTGCTGACATCGTCGGGACCAAGGTTCGAGGGTGTCAACGGCCGCGGCGGCCGTGATTCTTCGGGTGCCGGCTGGATTAGCCAGTCCGGCTGCGATGGCAGTTCTTCACCCTGAGCCCGTCCCTTGTCGATGGTGGACGGCTCGGCAGGCTGGTTCGGGTTTTCGATTCGATATTCCCGAACCGCAAGCCAGAGCGGGTCATCGCGCCAATCACGACCCAAAGCAATAAGACCGCGTTCAATCGCGCCAAACCAGCTCAGTTCCGGCACTTCTCCGCGAGCCCTCGGCCCCAGAACGCCAGCGACCACGAGATGTTCTTCCGCCCGGGTCATCGCGACATATAAGAGCCGCCAATGTTCCTCCATCGCCACTTTGTCGGCATCGGCGGCATGTTCGGCCAAAATGCCGACACGCTCCGGTTTGCGCACCGGCACAACCGGATATTCGAGTTCCAGGCCGGTTCCCTCGCCCAGTTTGATAGCAAAGCCACCACTTTTCTTGCTCGCGGGATCGAAAGTCGCATTGGCCAATATCACCAGGGGTGCCTGCAATCCCTTTGCGCCATGCACCGTCATCAGACGCACTTCATTGCCGCCCTCTACCTGCTCGCGTTTGATTTCGACATCGCCCCTGTCAAACCAGTCGAGAAACCCTTGCAAGGTTGGGATATGGTCCCGCTCAAAGGCCAGCGCCGTCGCCAGCAGTTCGTCAAGCGGATCCACGGCTGCGTGGCTGAGACGCGCCAGCAATTTGCGCCTGCCCTGCATTGGGCCGGACAATATCGTTTCCAGAAACTGATAAGGCGTGTTGTAATCTGCCATCGCCAGCAATTGCATCAGCGGCTTGATCTGTTCGCCCAGCCCGTCCTGTCTGCGCAAAAACTCCCACAGGCTTTTGTCCGCATGATCCTTGCCGCGATAGCCGCGGGCAAGCAGTTCATCCTGCGACCAGCCCAGCAGCGGCGACACCAGCAGGCTGGCGAGATTGAGGTCGTCATTGGGCTGCAGGACAAAGCGGATAGCGGCCAGCAGATCCTGCACCACCAGTGGCTGGTTCAGGCGGATACGATCGATACCGGCCACTGGAACTTTTTCGGCGAACAGGCGGGCGACGATGAGCGCGCTTAGCTCATCGCGCTTGCTTACCAGTATCAATATATCATTCGGTTCCAGCGGCCGGTTTTCCCGGTCCAGCCAAAGTGGATTTTCCGGTGAAAGCCACTGCTTGATCTGCACCGCAAGTTGCTGGGCGAATACCCGCTTTTCTTCGCTGGCCCAGGATTCCTCATCCTCGGCATCTGCATCGCTACCATTGGCAATCGGCTTCCACAGCGTCACGCTGCCGCTGGCGTCGAGATAATTGCTGCGATGCTGGGGTATCCGTTCGGCCAGTCCCAATTGTTCGTGACTGAGCTGCTCCAGCGTTGCGTCTACAACATCCAGAATGGGCGGTGTCGAACGGAAACTGCGGTCCAGCGACAGGTCTCCGAACGGCTGTTCCGACGCCTGTGCCAGAGCAAAAAATTCGGCTCTCGCATTGGCATAATTGTGCGGGCTGGTACCCTGAAAACCGAAGATTGCCTGTTTGAAGTCGCCAACCGTGAACAAGGTCCGGTGCCGTTCAGGATCAGCCCCCAGACCGGAAAAAAACTCGCCCGCCAGCGCGCCGACGATATCCCATTGGGCAAGGTTGGTATCCTGCGCTTCATCGATCAATATATGATCGGTTCGCTGGTCCAGCTTGTAGCGGATCCATGCCGCCATATCGCTTTTTTGCAGCAGCCGGGCTGTCATCCGGATCATGTCGTCAAAATCGACTACACCGTGCAGTTTCTTCGCCGCCGCATAGCGATGATAAAAGGCGCGGCCCGCATCCAGCGCGCCTGCAAAAAGGTCTGCATATTCGAACAGGACCGCTTTTTCGAGAAGGCTATTGCTCCATTCCAGCAGCGATCCGGTGATAAAGTCATAATCCGGCAAGGCATTCAGCAAGCCTTTGGTCGGCTTGGGCGGCGCTCCGGTTGTCTTGGTGGCCCAGGCGAGATGGACATCGGGCAATGCGGCAGCGCGCTCTTCCGGTTTGAGCGTCAGCCATAAACGGATCGCCAGCTGGCGTTCCTGCTCTTTCTTGCCACCCGATTCCGCCATCGCATCGCGCAATAATTTTATCGAGCGGAGATCAATCGCTTCGTCGGTGCAGCGCTCAGCCAGCCACGATGTTGCATCGCCTTCAATCGGCAGTCCCAGCAATCCCCGGACGAATGGCAATACGCCGGGCGACAGATTCTCCATCGCATCGGCTTTGGCGGCACAGGCCATCAGAAATTGCTCAGTCGCCTCTTCGCCCATCCGGACGCTGAGACGCTGGATCGCTTGTATGATATCCGTGCGCCCCGCCCGCTCTTCCTCGAGCAGCAGATCACCAAGAGCATCACGCGCCAGTATTTTCTGGTCGCGCGCCTCGATCGGCTTGAACATCGAGGC